>CAZFOG010000094.1:0-17480 GCA_964520685.1 uncultured Nitrospiraceae bacterium
ATCGCCTGTCAGAGCATGCATCAATTCGAAAACGGCGCGAGCACGCGCAGGGAGAATGATACGCATCATGAGTAAAGTTTTCGGGGTATTGATGATCGGTTGCGCCATAAGCCTCGTAACCACGGCGCAGGTCGAGCCCGGACGCGAAGGCGTCACCATCTACGTGTCCAAACTCGGCGATAATTCGGATGGCTCTTCCTGGGAAAAGGCGTTCCACACCATCCAGGCGGCGCTATCAGCTGTGCCCGACGACAAAGGCGGGCATCGCGTGGTGCTTCGGCCCGACTCGTACGCCGAGGCCAACCTCGATCCGGCATTCAAAGGCGCCCCGGGAGCGTACAACACGCTCATTGGCGACTTCGACGGAAGTCTCGGCTCAGGTGCGACCGGCTGGGCCGTCATCGACTCCGGCGCGCCCGAAGTCATTATACGCACCGACCCGAACAGCCGTGCCGGAAACCCCGGCTGGATGCTGCTCGACGAAGGCGACCCAAAAGACGAGTGGGGACTCAAGAGCATCGACTGGTGGGGTACATCGCGGTGCTTGCCCACACATTCGTGCATTCTCTGGGACCGCTGGACTTTCAAGCACCTGTACACGACCGGTGCGGAAGGCGCCGGCTGGGACCTGACCGTCGACAAAGGCACTGAGTTCACCACCATCACGGAGCATTGTGTCGCCATCGGCCGGTTTTCGGGAATCTGTGTGGGCGCCTTCGTGGGCAGGCCCGGCGAGCCCGTGGTGCTCCGGGATTCGTTTCTCATGTGCATGGACTGGTGGGGCGACGCGGCCGGATTATACGTCCGCGCCGAGAACCCCGCGCCCAACGACTACCCCGACGTCGTGGTTGAGAACTGCACGCTCGTGGGCCCCGACAACGCGCTCCAGGTTGGCAATCCGGGTTTCGAGGGCTACACGCGCATCCATCTGAAGGATTGCCGCCTCTTCTCGCTTAATTTCTCGCAACCCCACGGCCAGCCTTCCACGGGCGTCATTTATCACACGCTAGACGGCAAGCTGCTGCACGTGGATTTGGAAAACTGTCTACTGGCCGGTTACAAGCTCTTTGGGAGCGGCGGTATGCAGTACGGCGCGGGTGAGCATCCCGTGGGCGGCCCGATCTCGTACTCGCTCAAGGGCAACGTGCGGGCCTACGTACACTTCACGCAGTCTGTGCCGGAAGGCATTGAGCGGTTGCGTTTCTGGCCCGTGGCCGATTTCGAGCATATGCTGCCGCCTCAGTTTCACAATCCAAAGCCGTGAAACCGAAACCATCTGCCCGGAGAAACCCGGATAAGGAGATGACCATGAGATCGATGTGCCTTCCCTTTCTGGTGGCTGTGTGTCTGGGCGTGCTGATGCCCGCCGTTGCGGAATCGGCGGCCGCGGGAGACCCAACGCAGCCCGCCAACCCGCACGCCGTACCCAATCCCGTGCTGATCAAGGCGCCCTTCACCTTTTCCGGCATGCGCATGGAGAACACGCCGGTCATGTTCCAGGGCCGGCCCTTGCTCGTTCAGAATTTCCGGTCGGGCGAGGTCAAAGCCGCGGGATTCTACCTCTTTGTCGAGGACCTGCTCACAAGCCAGGAGCTCGCCCGGTTCGGCGAGACCTTTTCGTTCGTGAGCGCGTTCGTGGATGGCGACGAGTTGAACGTCTTCGCCACCGAGAATACCGATGACGATTGGACGCACGACATCCACCGGTTCACCTCCACGGATTTGAAGAGCTGGACCAGGGAAGTCGCCATCAAACGGCGTGAGGGCGAGCATTTGTTCAACGCGTCCGTGTGCAAGGATGACCAGGGATACGTTATGGCGTTCGAGTCGAACATGCCTGTTCAGTGGTCGTTTCGATTCGCACGGTCGCAGGATCTGGCCACGTGGAACGAGGTCGAGGGCATTCAATTCTCCGACCTGGCGGAAAAAACGGCCTGCGCAAACCCCTGTATTCGCTATTTCGCGCCCTACTACTACGTTATCTACGGCGCCTGGCGCTGGGCCGGCCCGGGAGTCTGGTATGAGTATGCCCTCGATTCCACGCGGTACATCACGCTCATCGCGCGTTCGAAAGACCTGGCAACCTGGGAGTTAAGCCCCACCAAGCACCCCATGCTGGACGTCGCCCCCGGCGAGGGCATCAACAACACCGATGCGGACCTGTTCGAGTATGAAGGTAACACCTATGTGTACTACGCCAACGGAAACCAGCAGGAATGGGCGAACATCCGTGTTGCCATGCATCCCGGACCCATGAAGGAGTTCCTCGAAAGCTACTTCCCCGAAGAGGTGCCCAAGATCACGTTCGACGCAAAACAGGGAAAATACACCTATCCGGAAAAAGAATAGCTCGCCGGAGCCGGGCGTTCCCCGGCAGACGCCTACGCGAACAACCGTAATCGCTTCTTGACAGTCTCACTGTTCCGACCCATAATGAAACTGCTCGACGGAACAACTCCGGCTTTCCCGGAGCGGCGTCTTCGCTGCGAGACGGGCGCAATGGACGCAGCGGCGTGGCGGGCGGGGTGACGTTCAGGTCAATTGTTGCATACCATCAAAGCTCGGCTGTTCGTTCACTGGCCTTCTTCACAGGAGCCGGCCGGGGGAACTGTCATGCGGTATGTGTCTCGTGAATTCGCCTGTGTGGGATTGGTTTCCTGCCTGATTGCGCTGTGCGGCTGTCCTCCTCCGCCGGCCGCTCCGTTTACTGTCGAACCCAAGACCATCAAAATCGTCATCGGCGAATCCGCGTCACTCTCCGTCACTTCAACGGACCCGGAAGATACCGCGGTCATCTGCGTATCAAGCAACCCGCGCGTCGTTCGGGGCGACTCCCAGGCCACGGCATACGGACTGGGTCTGGGAACCGCAAAACTTATCGTGAAAGGCGTTCACAGTGGTGAGAAGGTGACCGTCGCAGTTTCGGTCGTCGCGCCCCCGGACTTCAACATGACCCTGCCGAAAGACCCCGCGCAATGCGAGCCCACACTGGAATGCGCCGCGACGGCGATGTCTGTCCAGTGCACCTTGCGCTTCAGTGGAATCGCGGCAAAGATTGAAAACTACCAGCAGACCTTGTACCAGCGGCTATCCCTCATGGGGGCTGAGCGCATGCAGGCCCCGGGCATGCCGGAGTTGCCGGTCTACACCTTTCAGATGGCCATTCCTGTCGATGCCCAGACTGGCGCACCCGCCGCCCACGCCATTACGGTCAAGCCGGAATTGCAGCAGACCATTGCCAACATCCACGCATATCCCGCGCAATCGCCTCCCTGGCTCGATGACACCGAGGATTTGCAGGCAGAACAGACCCGTCCCGAGTTTTGCTACGACAAGACGGTCTATGAATCTTCGAGTCCATTCCCCGATTGGTCCTACCAGGAAGAAACGTCCCAGATCGGAAACCTTGCCGTCCTGAGCATTCGTGTGTCCCCCACACGCTACCTGCCCGCCGCACGGCAGCTTGTGATGGCGCGGCGCCTGCATATCGAGGTGCATTTTTCGGGCATCGAGTCGCCGATGCTGCCCCCGGTGCTGGGAGATTTCACCGGGGCCCAGGCACCCGGCTCGGAAGAATGGCTTGCCAACGAAATGATCAACCGCGACTTGATTCCTGTGGTTACCGCATCCGATCTCGCGCGCGCCCTGGCTGAAATAGACCGCCTCACTATCCGCGACGAAGCATTTGAGCTGCTCATCATCACCCGGCCCGAATTATACGCCGCCGCGCGCCGCCTGGCGGTCCACAGGCAGGACACCGGAACCCGCACCTATCTGGCGTCCCTTTCCTCGACGGCCTATCCCGACGCGGAATCTATCCGGGATTTTGTTATCGCACTGGACGAGTCGAACCGGCTGCCGTTGTATGTGGCGCCGGGACCGGCCGCTATGTCGGCGATTCTGCTCTTCGGCGACGCGGAACTCGTCCCGCCCCACCAGGGCATGAACGTCCGCGGAGCTCCGGATCCGACAGGGCTCTTGGACTACGTCGTAACGGTGGGCGCCGATCTTCCGTATGCCGCGATTCGCGGGAGTGACGATCAGCCCGACGTGGCCATCGGGCGCATCTCAGTCGACACGCTCGACGAAGCCGACGCGGTGGTCGACAAAATTCTCCGCTATGAACTGCGTCCCGCCGGAGAGGTCCCCGGTTACGCGGCGACCTATTCGTACTTCGACGACGTGATCTGGCCGGTCGCGATACTCTTCAGCCGGCTCGAGCTGGAACAGGGCAGCACAACGGTCTACGGTTCGGGCACCGGTTTCACGGGAATGATCTTCCCCGGCGAGTATATCCAGGTACTCACGAGCGGCCTCCCCAACGCGCCGTGGATGGAAGTAGCGTCTGTCGTCAGCGATACCGAGCTGACGCTGGTGAATCCCTATGAACGCGCACCCAACGGCACCGGCGATTACGGGATCATCGGGCAAAGGGACGGCCAGGACGACTGGGAGTTCTTCGTCGGAGCGGAACGGGTTCGGCGTTTTCTTTCAGACCGTTCCGTGAACGTACGCTTTGGGTACAACCGCAGCGGCGGTCCCGTTCCCGTTGCGGATTTCTATGGCAATCCCCTCGCCGCGGCCTTGCGAACCTATGGGTGGGACGCGGGCCCGGCGGACATCCAGGCCAACTGGAGCGAAGGGGTTGAGGGGATCATCGTTCATACCAACCACGGCCTTCGTTTCGGCTGGCATCATCCCCAATTCTTGGCGGGGGATCCCGAATCGGCGACTCCAGGACACATCATTCCCATGACCGATCCCGACACAGCGTGGTACCCGATCGTATTCAGTCTGAATTGCGACTCGGGTTGGTTCGATAACGAGACGGATACCGCCAGATCAGCCTTCGGACTAATCGAAATCCCCCAGACCGGTCCCTACGGTGAGTGTTTTTGCGAGCGCGCCTTACGCTACCCCGACGGCGGCGCCGTTGCGCTCGTCGGGTCATCTCGCGGCAGCGATGCCGATGCCAATGACCGCCTGCTGGACGGCCTCTTTGCCGCGCTATACCCAGACTATGCCGCGGGGAGCATAAGCCCCTGGAGGTTGCGGCCCACATTCGAGCGGCTGGGTCCCGCGTTCCGATGGGCTATGTATCACCAGCGTAACTGGCTCGGCACCGACATTGTCCGGGCCCAATATAATGAACAAATCTACCACCTCTTCGGCGATCCCATGCTCAAAATGCGCCTGCCCGGCTCGTAGCAGGCGGCCTTCGCTTCCAGTAGGGCCAATGCGCCTCGAAGCACGGGACGCCATGCTATAATCGCACCACTCGTTGCCTCCCGGACCAGGGACCGCCCTTTCCCCAGGGCCTCAGGTTCGACTAGAATAGCCGCAGTCCCCGAGAATGGCTGCAAGGGGATTCATGCTTAAACCAGGGAGAACAACTTTGATAGCTACTGCGCTTGCGACCATGCTGACCGTCATTGTTGCTCTTGGCCCTGCGCCGGAGGGGGTAAATCTCGCAGCGTTGGACGATTGGACTATTGTCGTTGCCGCCGACGCAATTCCCAGCGAGGTATACGCAGCGCACGAGCTGCAGCATTTCCTCGAGCAGGCCGGGGCGGCGAGACTGCCTATAGCTGCGGAACCGCCCCAGTCCGGCCCGGCCGGTAACGCCTCTCCCTGCATCTTTGTTGGCCCCAGTGCGGCAATGCTCGAGAGTCCGGCCGGTTTCGACGTCACGGGATTCGGTGAGGAGGACCTGCGCATCGTCATCCGCGACAGCGCGGTCGCCATCGCAGGCGGCCGCCCGCGAGGGACGCTTTACGGAGTCTACACGTTTCTCGAGGATTACCTCGGCGTGCGGTTCCTGGCCCACGACCACGTCCACGTGCCGCCTATCGGAGACTGGCGCGTGGCCGGTCCCGTGGATCGGTTCTATCATCCGCCGCTGTCGTTTCGTTGGAGTTTCTACGCAGAAACAAATCAGTATCCCGAATTCGCCGCGCGCAACCGCACCAACACGGTGCCCACGGACCCGCGATTGGGGGGAAAAACCACGCTGCAGAACGTCAACCACACGTTCTGCTTCCTCGTGCCTTCCCGTGAATTCGGAAAGGAACATCCCGAATACTACGCGATGGTGGACGGCCAGCGCCTCTGGGAGGTGGCAGACGACGGCACGCAAACGCAGCTCTGTCTGACCAATCCCGACGTGCTCCGCATCACGACGCAACGCGTCCTCGAAGATCTCCGCGCGCACCCGGGTATGAAGAACATTTCCGTCAGCCAGAACGACTGTTCGGCGTATTGCCGTTGTCCCCAATGCGCGGCCATCGACGACCGCGAGGGCACACCCATGGGTTCTCTGCTGACCTTCGTGAACGCCGTCGCCGACGAAGTCGCAAAAGAATTCCCCGATGCCTTGGTGGGGACGCTGGCATACTCGTACTCCCGTAAACCGCCCAAAACCATCGTGCCCCGCCCCAACGTTCAGATCCAGCTCTGCAGCGGCGAGTGTTGCCTGCTTCACCCCATCACCGACCCCGATTGCCCTCTCAACCAGGAGTTCTGCGAGGACATGCGCGAGTGGGGCCGGATATGCGACAACGTCTCCATCTGGAACTACAACACCAACTTCGCGAACTACCAGCTTCCCTGCCCCAATCTGCGCGTGATCGAGCCCAACATTCGCTATTTCGTGGCGAACAATGCCATCGGCGTGTTCATGCAGGGCGTATACAACACCGAAGGCGGTGAGTTCTCCGATTTGCGGAATTACCTGATGGCGAATCTTCTGTGGGACCCCAACAGGAGTGGAGAAGCGCTTATCCGCGAATTTCTGGCGCTGCATTACAAGTCCGCGGCACCGCCGATTTGCCAATTCATCACTCGTGTGCATGACAACGCCGCGCGCCGTGGACTGCATCGCGCATGCTCCGGTCAAGCGGCCGACTACGGCGTGGATGACGGGATCGCACAGGCCGGTCTCGAGGCATTTGCCGAAGCCCTCGAGCTTGCGGACGACGATGCGGTCCGGGCGCGCGTCGAAAAGGCCTCGATCTGCGCATACCGCGCCGCACTCGAACCCCTGTTCAACCTGCGCGGTGATTCTCTGGCAGATCCGGGCCTCCTGGCCAGCATGACTCCCGCATTGGAGCGATTCAGTGCCTTGTGCGAGCGGTACAACGTCACCTTGTTAAGCGAAGGCGGCACATTCCGCGCATTCAAAGAGCAGCGCCTGCCTATCGAGGCCCTGTCCGCACAGCGCATTCTCGAGCTTCCACAGGTCTGGGCGTTCAAGAAGGACCCCGATAACACGGGTCAGGACCAGGAGTGGTTCCGGCTTGCCCCGGATGATTCATGGAAACCCATCTCCATTCACGATGTCTGGGAACGGCAAGGTCATGACCGCTATGACGGCTACGCATGGTACACCATCGAGGTAGAGGTCCCCGCGATCGAGGCGAAGCCTGTCTGGCTGCTCTTCGGGGCCGTGGACGAGACGTTCGATGTCTGGATCAACAGTGAGTCCGCCGGCTCGCGGGGCGGGGAGCCGACGGCTATCTGGGACAAACCCGCGGCCCTCGATGTCACAAACCTGCTTCGCCCCGGCAACACAAACCGCATCACGGTGCGCGTCCACGACGCGGGATACGCGGGCGGGATCTGGAAACCCGTCTGGATTACGGCAGGCGGCTGACGGGGCCGCTGTGGACCGGCCGAATTCTGCTTCTTGCGGATGAGGCCATCTGCTAGAATAACACCGCGCTCGACCAAGGGCTCGGTTGAAGTATCTGACATAATAGGGGGTTATCGCCTGTCATGAATATGCAAGGACTGGATTGGGCCGTCTTGGTGGGGGTCATCGTGTTCATCTGCTGGGCGGCCTATGCGACAAGCAGATACACCAGAAGCGTGTCGGATTTCCTGTCCGGAAACCGGTGCGCGGGCAAGTATCTCCTCGGTGTTGCGGATGGCATCGCAGGCTTGTGTGCCATTTCGGTCGTGGCCATGTTCGAGATGTACTACAAGGCGGGGTTTACAGCCGTGTGGTGGCAGATGATGACCACGATCGTGATGGTACTGATAGCGATCTCCGGCTGGGTCCAGTACCGGTACCGGCAAACGCGCTCCATGACCATGGCGCAGTTTTTCGAGATGCGGTACAGCCGCGGTTTTCGCGTATTCGCAGGGTTGCTGGCCTTTGTCTCGGGCTCCATCAACTTTGCTATTTTCCCGGCAGTGGGCGGGCGCTTCTTCCAGTATTTCTGCGGCATCCCCCCCTATATGGTCTCTCTGGGAATCGTCGAGATCGACCTCGTCTACGCCGGTATCATGCTGTTCCTGCTCACGATTGCCCTTTCGTTCACCCTGATGGGCGGCCAGGTTGTCGTAATGGTTACCGATTTCATCCAGGGTTCCTTCGTCAACATCATGTTCGTGATCCTGGGCCTGTTCCTCCTCTTTCACTTTGACTGGTCCATGATCGAGGAAGCTCTGTCGATGGCCCCCGCGGACGCATCGTTGATCAACCCCATGAAAACGGCCCAGACCGAGAACTTCAACGCCACCTATTTCCTGATCGCTGTGTTCGGAATCGTGTTCACGTTCATGGGCTGGCAGGGCAACCAGGGATATTACTGTGCGGCCAAGTCGCCCCATGAGGCCAAGATGGGGCGGGTGATCGGCAGTCTGCGTCCTATAACCCAGGCGCTGACCATGGTTCTGCTTCCCGTGTCCGCGTACGTGGTCCTGCACCACCCCGCCTACGTGGAGTACTCGGCCAACGCTCAGCAGGTGCTGGACACGGTATCGAGCGAGCAGCTTCGTTCCCAACTCACCGTGACGGTGGCACTGGCCCATTTCTTCCCGATGGGCCTGGCGGGCGGTTTTGCCGCGGTGATGTTCGCGGCCTTCGTCTCGACCCACGACACGTATCTCCACACGTGGGGAAGCATCTTCATTCAGGACGTTGTATTGCCGGTGCGCAACACCTTGCGCGGCGAAATCGCGCCCCTGCCGCCGAAGCAGCATATTCGCTGGCTCCGTACGTCCATCGTCGGCGTGGCGGTGTTCATATTCCTGTTCAGCCTGCTCTTCAACCAGCAGCAGGATATCCTCATGTACTTTGCCCTGACGGGCACCATCTACCTGGGCTGGGCGGGCGCGGCCATCATCGGAGGACTCTATTGGAAGTACGGGAACACCGCCGGGGCGTGGACGGCGGCCGTAATCGGCATGGCCCTGGCCGTGGCTGGCTGGTACATGACCTATTTCTGGGGAAACACCCAGGCGCTCATGGAAAACCTGCTGCCGGCGTTCTGGGAGTGGTCGATCAAGGCGTGGCCCGGGCTGGCCGGCCCCAAGTGCCCCATCACGGCGCAGGTGCTGTGGTTCTACACAATGATCACGTCGGCGGGAGCCTATGTGCTGGTTTCGCTGGTGACGGGACGCGGCCGCGCATGCGACATGGACCGCATCCTCCACCGGGGCAAGTATGCCCGCGAGGGAATCAAGCTCCCTCCCACGGGCTGGCGTACATTTGCCATGGGCCCCGAATACTCCTTCGGCGACCGCTGCCTCGTCATCGGTTCGTACGCCTATTCTTTCCTTGTGCTCGCCGTATTCTTCGGGGGCACGCTGTACGCCCTGGGTGGGACCGTATCGGACAGCGCATGGATGGTCTTCTGGAAGTACTATTGCTACGTCATGTTTGCGTTGTCGGTCGTGATAGCCGCTTGGGTGTGCGTCGGTGGAATAGGGGATCTGAAACGGATGATCGCCGCCCTGCGAATCGCCGTTCGCGATGATCGGGACGACGGTACCGTGGTCGGAAATCGTAACCTCGACGACCTGAATGAGGAAGAGATCGAGCGCATGAACATCGCCGAGCCCGAGTGACGCGCCCGCAACGCGCTCGAAAGCGGTTGTATCCAGCGCCGCGCATGCCCATGCTCTCACTGCCCGGAAGACCGGGATGCATGATGGAGGCTCTGATCGAATGGCACGACTTGCTATCGCCGGGGGAACGCCCATGCGAACCGCGCCGTTTCCCCCATGGCCCGTCTTTGATGAAGAGGAAGAATCGGCCCTGCTCGGGGTATTGCAGAGCGGCAAGTGGTGGCGCTTTGCCTTCGGTCAGGGCGTTAATCTCGTCGAGCAGAACGACGGCGACCGCAGCCAGGTGGCAATGTTCCAGCAGGAATTCGCACGCCACCACCAATGCACCTACGGGATTGCCGCCGCCAACGGAACCGCCACCCTTGAACTGGGCATTCGCGCCCTCGAATTTGACATCGGCGACGAGATCATTGTCCCCGCCTATACCTATGTTGCCAGCGCGACGTGCGTTTTGCAGAATAATCTCGTCCCCGTATTTGCAGACATCGACCCCGGCACCTACAACATCGCCCCTGAACGCATCGAGGAAGCCATCACCACTCGCACGCGGGCCATTCTCCCCGTGCACTTTGGCGGCCAGCCCGCCGATATGGACCGCATCCTCGAGATCGCCGGAAAACACCGGCTGCACGTGTTCGAGGACGCCGCCCACGCTCACGGATGCGAATGGAATGGCCGCAAAGCAGGGTCGTTCGGGACCTTCAGCTCATTCAGCTTTCAGGCCAGCAAAAACATGACCGCCGGTGAGGGCGGAATCCTGTGCACGAACGACGAGGCCGTCGCCGCCGAGTGCGACGCACTGACCTGGGCCGGACGTAGACCCGGCCGTCCCTGGTACGAGTTTCACCGGCTGGGCTGGAATTACCGGATGACCGAATTCCAGGCCGCCCTCCTGCGCGTGCAACTGACCCGCCTCGACGGGCAAAACCGCCTCCGCCAGACAAACGCCGCCTATCTGACCGAGCTCCTGAACAATATGGAAGGCGTGGCGCCGCTGGTCCAGGATCCGCGCACCACCCTGAACGGCTATCACTTGTACATTCTCCGCTACGATGCGGCAACCGTGGGCCTCGCGCGCTCGAAATTTGTGGAGGCCCTCGCGGCGGAAGGCATCCCCGCCACTTCGGGATACCCCTTCGCCCTATACAAAAACCCCATGTTCACCGCCAAGCACTTCATTAACGGCGCGTTCCCCTTGGGCTCGCCGTACCACGAGGACGTCGACTACACAGCCTATGAAGCGCGCTGCCCCGTCGCCGAGCGCGCCTGTTCGCAGGAGGCGGTATGGCTGCCGCAAAACGTCTTGCTGGGAACTCGAGAGGACATCGGAGACATTGCCGGAGCCATTGCGAAGGTACTCGATAACAAGGAGGAATTGGCATGACCAATCCGTTTCCAGTCATGGAACACATGACCGTCAAGATGGTCCGGGATTATCTCGGCCGGCGCCAGTCCATCATCGTCCCCCTGGGCGTCATCGAACAACACGGATACCATCTGCCCCTCAATACAGACGCCCTCATCGCCACGCACATCGCCCGGCGCATCGGTGAGCGCGCCGGTATACTTGTGGCGCCCACCATGCACCATTCGTTCTCGGGGGGAGGTCTGCCGGGAACGATCAACATCTCCCCCGCCGTCATGTCCCTCGTTCTAAGCGACATGCTTGTGTCCCTCGTGTCCCAGGGATTTCGCACCATCTTTCTCATTCTGTGTCATGGCGGCAGCGAAAACGCGCGCGCCCTCGATAACGCCATCAAACTCTTGCTCAGGCTTAATCCAGCTTTCGAGCGCGCCATGGTCGCCCTGCTGCCGATATGGGAACTCGAGAAGAACGACAATACCTGGTCCACCGCATTCCGCGAGGGCGACTGGCATGCGGGCTGGGTCGAGACCTCGCTTGTCATGGCCCTCGAACCCGAGCTGGTGCGCATGGACGAGCTGGAGCTGGATCCCGAGCCCTTGCTGTCCATGCAGATCGAGCACCCGGACAATTACCAGCACGCGGAAAAGATCGTCGACAGCAAATGCGTCATCCCGCGTATGACCCAGCGGCCCGATATCCAGGTAGGCGTCATGGGCTACCCGGAACGCGCCTCGCGCGAAACCGGTGAAAAACTCGTCGAACGCGTCGTGCAAGACGGCGCCGCCCGTATCATCGAGTTGGAGACCAAGGCCGATGGCGTCTACAAAGAAGTGCCATTCACACCCGAACCGCTCATTTTCGACATCTGAGCCCGAAAACCCCGATGCGCAGCTTGAATAAGTACATTTTCACCAACTCAAGCCAGCCTGAAAACGCGTATGGCCGTTTCGCCGGGCATATTCTTGTGGCCGAGGGTTTGACCGGGTTTACCCTCGTTGATCTGGCCTTCGAGAGCCTCCCCGAACTGACGGAGACCAGTCTCGCTGTCGTAACGCGGTGTTTCCTGCGAAAAGCGCAGGCCGAGGCGCTCGCCGCGGCCGTTCGGCGTGGCGCGCGTGTGGTGTTCCTTCAACCGCAGCAGCTCGTGGTCGAGCTGTTCGGGTTTACCGCTGCAACCAGCGTCCTCCATCCAGGATGGGTCCGGGTTCGCGAGGGCTACCCGGCAACCGGACTCCCCCTCCAGACCCATCTGCCCATCCCCTGCCACACATTGCCCGAAGACAGCCGCGACTGGCACATCATCGCCGCCGCCCTCGATGCGGAATGGCATGAAACCGGCCACCCCGCCGTGGTCACTGCCAGTTGCGGACAGGGACAGGCAGCCTTGTTCTTCTACGACCTCGCGGAGGCGGTGGCGCGTATCCGATTCGGAAACCCGGACCTCGGCGGGTACACCACCTGCCGCAAATGGCCATGGCCCCACGCGCTTGATTTGTTCGAAGGCCACGTCGATGAGCGCGTCGCACACCTCCCCCAGGCCGACCTGCACGCCCAGCTTCTGGCCCGCATGTTAACCGAACTCGCGCCCTGTCCCCTGCCACGGCTGTGGTATTACGAGAAAACCGGCCACCGCACCGCGGGCGTGTTCGAGAGTGACGGCGATTTCTCCGAGCCCGGCCAGTTTCGAGCACTCGCGGCGGCACTCGAGAAGCGCGGGGGTGCAGCGACGTTTTATCTCATGGGAGCCACGAAGCTGTCCGAGATGGATGTGGCGGACTTGCGCGAGCGCGGGCACACCTTCGGACCGCACGTGGACCCGCGCGTCCGCGATGAAGAGCTCTATTTTGCGGTTGCTGACGGTCTGAAAGAGGAGACCGAACGGTTCTCTGCCAGGTTCGGCGCGGTCAGCCCGACCCTCCAGTGCCACTGCGCGCCGTGGCCGGGCTATATGTCCGCCGTGCCGGCCCATATCGAGAACGGTTACCGCCTGTTGTTCGCTTATTTGCCGGGATCAACCCGCCTATGGGGCAAGTACCTGTGCGGCTCGGCGCGCCCCATCAAGTTCTGCGATCGCAACGGCACAGTGCATGACTGTTGGCAGCAGCCCCTGGTGATCTTGGACGACGAAACCCTGATCCCCTTCCTGCGGGACCAGACCGCCGTAGCCCGAAGCGCATTCGACGCCGCCCTGGACGCGGCATTGACCCAGAATCACACATCGATGCCCATGCTCTCCCATCCCGTCAGCTTCTGTACCTACAGCAGCCCCGTGATGGAATACGCGTTTGCTCGGCTGCGCGACGCCGGCGCGCCCATCTACAATGCCGACGCATGGCTTCGATTTACCGACTGGCGCGCGAACGTCCACGTCGCGGAAGAACAAGATGAGCATGGAAACATCACATGCGCCATATCCGGTCTTGAAGGCAGCATCCCCCTCATGTTCCCCCAGCAGCGTTTTGGCTCCGAAGCGCCAAGCGTGTCCGTCAACGGCCTGCAAGTCCCCCACTCGCGCCATCACCGCCTCGGCGAAGATTACCTCTTCGTTCAGCTCGACGCCATAGAGCATGGTTCCCGCGCCCAAGTCACCGTTCATGCGCAGAAAATTTAACGAAACGAGCGAAACATTCGAAAACCGCCAGGCGCCGGCTCGGTGCCGCCCATCCAGAATCACGCCATTCGCATTGACCTGCCGTAACCGCCGCCGGCGAAACCGGCTGAACCCGCTCAGAGCCTCTTCGTGTGTATCTCGCGTAAAAACCCAATGGCACTTCCAGTACGCAGAGGCAGTTCGCCTTTTGGTAAACCGGCATTGACCGGAGAATTCGCACTGCCGGTACGAGTAAAATAGAGGCGTGACTGGAAACGGCCCCCAACCAGGAGTCCCGTGAAATGAGAGGCTTGTCCATGACGCTTACATGTGGTCTTGCGCTGTGTTCTTCACTGGGAGCGCAGGAGCGCCCCGCCGCCGATCCCGTGATGGCGCGACCAGACGAACTGGCCGCTATCGCCGCGTGGGCCGCCGATGTCTTTGGCGACGCGGCGCTGTCTTCCTGCGCACCGCCTCCAATCCGCCTCGAGGTGAAACGCCAGGACTACAGCGAACTGCATTTCCGGTTATCCTGCGTAGACACGCCCCTGTGCATCGGTGAACAGCGTTTCGAGCGCGGTCTGGGCACGCATGCCAACAGTGAAATCGTGGCTACCGTGCCCGAGGGCGCGGTCCGCTTCGAGGCCCTGGCCGGCATCGACACTAACCCCGACACGCGCGGCCAGAACGGCAGTGCGGTATTTGTGGTAGAGATCAACGGCCGCGAAGCAGCCCGGACGCCCGTAGTGCGGGGCGGCGACAATCCAACGGCCATAGCGGTTGATCTGCCCCCGGGCCTGGATGCATTGATCCTCAAAGTGGATACCACGGAAGACGGTCCCGCCCACGATCAGGCCGACTGGGCGGACGCCCGCTACATCCTCGCCAACGGCGCCACGGTCTGGCTCGATGAAGGGCATCACCGTCCGCCTATGGCGCCTGCGGATGCGCCCTTTTCCTTCCAGTACGCCGGGCAGGATTCCCGCACGTTTCTGGCGGGTTGGGAGCGCACCGCTGTATCCGAAGACTGCGGCACCTTCCGGCGGTGCACCACCCATTGGACCGACCCCGCGACCCGCCTCCGCGTAACCGCCGGCGTGAAGCTCTATACAGCCTACCCGGCAGTGGACTGGGTGCTCCATTTCGAGAACGGCGGTACTGAGGATACACCGCTCATCGAAAACATTCAGGCACTCGATCTTTCGATGCACACCGGAACCGCGGTGTTGCCCGTATTGCTCGGCCATAACCGGGGCGATGTGTTCAGCGAAGCCAGTTTCGAGAATATCCCGGCGCCGCTCGAACCCAATGTCCCCTTCACGATGGCGCCTCATGGCGGCCGCTCCTCGAACGGGGCGTTCCCGTTCTTCGACCTCTGCTTCGGCAACAACGCCCTGATCGGCGCCATTGGCTGGTCGGGACAATGGTCCCTTGCCGCGTTGCGCGAAGGCGGGGAACGTCTTCGCCTCCGTGCGGGCATGGAGCATACCCGCCTGGTGCTCCATCCCGGCGAGACCATTCGCACACCCCGCATCCTCTTGCTCGCCAGCACCACGGATGCCGCCACGGCGCACAACCGGTTCCGCCGCCTCATGCTGTCCGAGTATCTTCCTCAACAGGACGGAAAGGCTGTCGTGCCTCCGGTTGCGCTGCAATGCTTTGATCGCTACTACCGCAAAGATCCCGCATGGGCGACGGAAGCCGGCCAGCTCGATGCGGCCCGGAGCGCCGCCACCCTTGGCTTCGATACGCATTGGCTGGATGCCGCCTGGTTCCCGAAAGGCTTCCCGACCGGTGTGGGCAGTTGGTACGCCGACCCGGAATTGTTCCCGAACGGACTGCGCCCCGTGGGTGAAGTTTGCCACCGCAACGGCATTCGTTTCTTGCTCTGGTTCGAACCCGAACGGGTCGCCCCCGATACCCAGATCGCCAACGAACACCCGGACTTTGTCTTCGGAGGCAAACAGGGCGGCCTGTACCGTCTCGACCTGCCCGAAGCGCGCCGGTGGCTCACCGAACTGCTCGCCGCGCGCATCGAGGAATACGCCCTCGACGTCTACCGCAACGACTTCAATATTGAGCCCCTCGAATACTGGCGGAAGAACGACACGCCCGGACGCGAAGGCATCACGGAAATCCGCTACATCGAGGGTCTGTACGCGATGTGGGATGAACTCCTCGAACGGAATCCGGGGTTGATCATCGACAACTGCGCCAGCGGAGGCCGCCGCATTGACCTCGAGACCTGCATGCGCTCCATTCCGCTCTGGCGGAGCGACACCAACTGCTTCCCCGGTAACGCGGACTGGAATCCGGGCCACTCTCTCGGCATCAGTTATTACCTGCCCGCGCATACCGCCACCGCCTGGCAACCCGACCCCTACTCCATGCGCGCCGCCGCAACCGCGGGTCTGATCTGCCAGTGGGACTACCGCAACCCCGAATTCTCCGCCGAAGAAGGCCGCCGCTTCGTCGAGGAGGCCAAAGCGCTGTCAAAATTCTGGTACGGCGATATCTATCCCATGACCCTGGGGATGAACGGGGCAAGCCACTGGTGCGCCTTTCAACTCGACCGGCCCGATCTTGACGAAGGAGCCGTGTACTTCTTCCGGCGCAGCCAGTCGCCCTACACCCACTTCAGCGTCTGCCTGAGCGCCCTTCTCCCCAGCGCGGCGTATACCCTCGAACGCCGCGCCGAAGATGGAACGACAGTTATGGAAGAACGCACGGCAGAATCGCTCGCCGCCGAGGGCATCGAGGCGATACTCACCCGGAAACCCGCAAGCCTAATCGTGCGGTATGCAAGAAAGAAGTAACCAGAACATTCTCCATCATGCCGCAAGACCCAGTCGCAAGCGTGATGAAATTGATTGAGAAGCCGCCCTCTGTCCATTCGCGGCCCGCGCACGAACCGCGGCAGCAGGAAACTTCACCGGACGGCGTCGTACCCCCCCGGCACCCCGTTCGTGGAATAAACAATCTGCCAGAGCTGGTTCCACCGGGCGCGGAATGATCCTGCACAGCTCAGCAGGTAATACGTCCACATCCGGTAGAACCGCTCGTCGTAGTTATCCTTGAGTTCATCCCAACCTGCATCAAAATTGCGCCACCACGCCATCAGCGTCTTGTCGTAGTCCGCCCCGAAATTGTGGAAATCCTCCATCACGAATACCCCCTCGGAAGCCTCTGCCAACTGTCTAATGGACGGCAGCATCGAGTTGGGGAAGATATACTTCTCGATCCAGGGGTCCGTAGTCGTTGTACTGCGCAGGGTTCCGATGGTCTGCAGAAGAAACAGCCCGCCGCCTGCCAGGCACTCATGCACGATGGTCATGTACCTTTGATAATTCCTGTATCCAACGTGCTCGATCATGCCCAAAGACACAATCCGATCGAACCGGCCGCTCAGGTCCCGGTAATCGCTTAGACGAATCTCGACGGGAAGTCCAGCGCACAGCGCACGAGCAAGCGCCAGTTGTTCCTTTGAAACCGTGGTTCCCACGGCCTCCACGCCGTACGTTTCTGCAGCGTACTTGACAAACGAGCCCCACCCGCACCCGACGTCCAGAACCCGCATCCCCGGTTGAAGCCCCAGTTTTCTGCACACCAAATCCAGTTTGTGTTCCTGGGCCTCATCGAGTGTCGATGCGCGTTTCCAATAGGCGCACGAAT
>CAZFOG010000095.1:0-10049 GCA_964520685.1 uncultured Nitrospiraceae bacterium
AGGGCGTGCGGATCTCTTCGCCGGGCTCGAGATAGAGGCGGGTGAGCTCTTGTCCTGCGGTGACCTGCAGGCCGCGGTCGGCCCTGTGCGCGAACGTGGCCGACCATTGGCCGGTCCAGCCAACGGCCAGTATCATGCCGTTTCCGCCGGGCATCGCCAGATTGAAGTACGGGAAGGCCGTGTCGCAGGGGCGGCCTCCCCGCGGCGCGAACGTCTCCCTCGTATTAGGCCACAGCGTGGTCTCGTATGGGGCGTAGCTGTCGGCCACATTGTCGTCACCTTTGCTGCCGCGGAGCACGTACCCGTCAGAATCGTGAGCGGGCAATGAGACGTCCAGCCCCTGGAGATTCTCGATCAGGGGTGTGTTCTCGCTGCCGGTGTTCTTGAGATAGGCCGTCCATTCCACTACCGGGAAGTCGTTGTAGGCCACAGCTACCCAGCGGAGCAGCAGTTTCGACTGCGGGTCTTCAAATGTCAGGGTGTATTCGGTCCGGTGTGGGTCAAGACTCTTGCTGGTTCGCTGAAACGTCCATGCCGGAAGCAGTTCCGCGGATGGTTTGCCGCCGTAGAAGAAAGAGAAGGCGGGTTCGGCCGAGTCTGGCTCGACAGTGCCGTTGAACCGGGCGGCCCAACGTTGCGCCTCGGCCATTTCGCTGGCCGTGGCTATCGGTGGTTCTGCCTGGAGGGCAGGGCAAAGGGCAAGAAACGTTAGCGTGCACAGCAGTATCGGTTTGATCATCGGAGGAGTTCCTTTCTGCCAAAACACCGGCTCTCGTCTGCGGAAATCCTAACACATCCGTGATTTTGCGCAGCAAAGCTCTTGTTGCCCAGTTGCCCCGTGTGTCTCGAATGTGGTCAACTCCAGCGAACGCGGCCGACCGCTTCGGTGAAGACTGGGGTGCGCAACATCGCCGCTTACCTGGCAAGAGAGCAGGACTGAACGCGAAAGCGGCCTTGATTTGTCCGGGTTTTGACAGCGCAGCTACTTGAACCGGGGGCGCCATTCCGCTATCCCATAGGGGTGTCCGGCGGGTCCCGCAGGGCGGACCATATCAACGTTATGGGGAGAAGATGTCTTCCATCGAAAGAGTGCGCAAGATACACGCGGATTTGGCCATCAAGCAATCCATGGAGGTGCGGCGCGAGGAATTTCTTGATTATATGACCTTCCGGCGGAACGAACGGCCGCTGTTCACGGAACTATTCGGCCCCCTTGTCGGTCTGAAGGAGGAATGGGCAGCCCAGGGAGCATCTTCGGAAGAACGTGACCTTTCGGCGTTTCGTTACCGGCGCCACATGGTGGGCGCGGTTCCCGTCAACACAGGATGGCTGGGCGGGTTCACGGAAGAGATCATCGAGGAGACGGATGAGCATATCCTGGCGCGCGACGCCATGGGCCGCACCACCCGCCTGGTGAAAGGCGCGGCGTCATTGCCGCATCCCCTGGATTATCCTGTCCGGACGATGGCCGATTGGCGGCGGATCAAGCCGCACTTCGAGTTCGCCCCGGAACGCATGGGGGAGGGGTGGCGCGAGATTGCCTGCAACCACCTCGAGGAAGGCCGGGTGGTCGCGGTGTCGATACCGGGGGGATTCGATGCGCCCCGGGAGTTGATGGGGGAAGAGAACGTTTGCATGGCCTTCTACACGCAGCCGGAACTGATTCACGATATCCTGAAGACAATCGGCAATACGGCTTACCGGGTTCTCGACGAAGTCTCGGGTGCGGTGCAGATCGACGAGTTGTTTGTTCACGAAGACATGGCGGGCAAGACGGGGCCGCTTGTGGGTCCGGCGATAATCGAGGAGTTCATCAAGCCCTATTACCGCCGCATCTGGGACCTGCTGCAGAGCCGGGGTGCGCGGCTGTTTGTTCAGGATTCGGACGGAAACATGAACGCGGTCATTCCTGCTTTTCTGGAATCGGGGATCAACGTCATGTATCCGATGGAACCCGCCGCGGGGATGGATATTGTGAGGCTTCGCGAGACTTACGGCCAGCGCCTGGCGTTCATGGGGGGGATCGACAAGCATTGCCTGCGCCAGAGCAAAGCAGCGATCATCGCCGAACTCGAGTACAAGATTCCGCCCATGGTGCGCACGGGCGGATGCGTGCTCGGTCTTGACCACCGCATACCGAATGGGACGCCTATCGCGCACTATCGCTTTTACATCGAGAAAGTCTGGGAAATCATGGACCGCGAGGCGGGGAAGCTGTAGACTGGCCCTGAAACAGGGTCACGATACGAAGAGGGGAAGCCTCCGTGAACCATAGCGCGAAGGATACCGTGAGATGACCCTGAAGAATGAGGGGCACAGGTACTTCATCGGCTCTGTGGCGTTGGCCGCCTTTTTGTTGCTCCTTGTCGAGAATACGGCGCTGGGGGTGGTCTATGCCCGCGTTTTTCGTGTCGTGAATTTTGCCGTATGGCTGCTTTTTGTCGCGGAGGTTTTGTTTCGTTTTTTCCGGAGTGAAGGCAAGGCTGCATATTTCCGCCAGTATTGGCTGGACTTCATCGTTTTCATTCCCTTGATTCAATACATTCCCGGGGCGGACGAGCCCAACGTTTTCACCATTGTGCGTCAAGTGGTCATCGTGGTGACGCTTGTCTCGCGCATCCGGAGAGCAAGAGGCCTGCTGCAGTTGCTGAGACTCAGGCCCGCCCAATTGATGCTTTCGGGATTCCTGGGCGCCATCGGTGCGGGAAGCGTCTTATTAATGCTCCCGGTAGCCACGACGTCGGGTGAACGACTTCCCCTGGTCGACGCCCTGTTCACCGCCACGTCGGCAGTGTGTGTTACGGGGCTGATTGTCGAGGACACCGCCACGCACTTCAGCGTTTTCGGGCAACTGGTCATCATCGCGCTCATTCAAGTTGGCGGACTAGGCATCATGACCTTCTCCGTGGCTCTTGCGGTGCTTCTGGGCAAACCGATGGACATGAGCCAGCGGGCAGTCCTGCGTGACGCCCTGGACCACGAGACACTGGCGGGGGTGCGAACGCTGATTCGCTTTATCGTGCTCATGACCTTCGGGTTCGAACTGACAGGGGCGGTTCTTCTCTTCCTCTCATGGCATGATCGGTTCGACTCCGTGTTCGCGGCGGCGTACCACTCGGTATTTCATGCGGTTTCCGCATTCTGCAATGCCGGTTTTTCGACGTTTTCAGACAGCCTGATGGGGTTTGAAGGCGACATAGGCGTGAACACGGTTATCTGCGGGCTCATTGTCTTTGGCGGGCTGGGTTTTGGGGTCATCCAGAGCCTGCTTTTGACGATACGAAACCGTTTCCAGGGCAGGCCTCGAAACAGTATCCGTGTTCAAACGGCCATTGTACTGCGCATGACCGTGCTGTTGATTGTGGCAGGGACCGTGATCATCTATCTCATGGAGCGTTCCGGATTGCTCAGTGGACTGTCATCGGACCGCGCGGTGATGGGGGCGGTGTTTCAATCTATAACCACCCGAACTGCAGGATTCAACACGTTGGATATTGGAGGTCTGTCGTCGGCGACGCTTTTCGCAATGGTGGCGCTGATGTATATCGGGGCCTCTCCGGGCTCTACAGGAGGCGGGATTAAGACAACGACAGTGGCCTGTCTCTGGGCGGCGGTTTGGACAAGCTTCCGGAACCGCCCGCACGTCGAGATACATCGCCGCACTATCCCCGCCGACACGTTCTACAAAGCGGTCACACTGCTTTGCATATCTCTTGGTGTGGTCATTGTGTTCACGCTTGGCTTGCTGTGTCTCGAGGACCAGCCGTTTCTCGATGTGCTTTTCGAAGTGGTGAGCGCGTTTGCAACCGTGGGCCTGTCCATGGGGATAACGCCGGAACTCTCCGATGCGGGGAGGATTCTGATTGCGATTCTGATGTTTATTGGAAGACTGGGCCCTCTGACGATTGCCTACGCCATGCTGCCCGCACAAGCCGAAGGGCACTACAAGTATGCGGAAGAGCGTATTATGATCGGGTAATGGAGAGCAGGACATGAAACATTTTGCTGTGATCGGGCTGGGGAGTTTCGGGTATGCCTTAGCCCAGGAACTCATGGAACAAGGTGCGCAAGTCATCGCCGTGGACAGAGACAACCAGCGCGTCGAAGCGATTAAAGAGCTGGTCACCTATGCCGTGAGTCTTGATGCTGGCGACGAGTCGGCCTTGAAATCGGTGTCGATCCATGAAGTGGACGCGGCGATAGTGTGTGTAGGGGATAACGTCGAGGCCAATCTGCTGATCACGGTGCTCCTGAAGAAGATCGGGGTGAAAACGATATGGGGGCGCGCCATCAGCCCGCTCCAACAGGAAATCCTGAAGGCGCTCGATATCGACTCGATCATCAACCTTGAACTTGACATGGGCCGCACGGTGGCGCGCAGTCTTATGCTGGACAATGTGGTCAAACACCTGCCGCTTAGTCCGGGCTACAGCGTGGCGGAGATCAAGGTTCCGGAGGGTCTGGTAGGCAAGACCCTTGGCCAGAGCGCGTTACGGAGAGAGCACAATCTCAATGTGGTGGGGATCAAGAAGAAAGTGCCACAGATCACCAAGGATGGGGAGAGAACCTTCGAGGACGTCATGGAAAATGTTCCCTCGCCCGACAGGCGGTTTGAGGAAGAGGATGTTCTTGTTCTCGTGGGGAAAGACGCCGACATCGCAAAGTTCAGTAAGACATGAAGTTACGGATTGGAAAGCTCAGGTACCGCATGCTCACGCTGGGCTGGCTTCTGGCCGTGGCGATTGTGTTCGCGGCGTTACTTCTGAATGTCCTGACGGTGTGTTTTGGTCCTGCCGTGCAGTGGCTTCTGGTTTCCATGATGGCCGGCGCAGCGCTCCTTCTCCTGGTCATTCTGTGGCGGATTGCGCGTTTTCGCGGGCGGGCGTATACCTTCCTGCGGCATCTCGTTGCGGGCGATTATGAGACCGGTCTGCCTGAATCCCAGCGCTGGCAAGACGAGATCACCGAGCTGGAAGCGATGTTTAACAAGCTCGTCGCCCGGCTTCGGGAATACGACGAACTTCGAACCCGGCGGATACGTCAATTGCGCATGACGCTCAACCTGGTCCTGGACCATACGGAACAACCGATGGCCTTGTATGATGTCGAGAAAGGCACCTTCGATTTTAACGCGGTCATGTCAGGCATGCTGGATGCCCCCAAGAAAACGGTTGCGTTAAGCACGCTTCAGAATTTCGAGCAGAACAAACCGTTCCTTGAAATGCTGGCCCGTGCAATCGAAGAAGAGAAATCCGAACAAGAGGGCCGGGTAACCATTCAATTTCCCGGGCATGAAACGCCTCGGGAAGCTTCGGTACACATTGTTCCCTTCAAAGACAAAGATGAACGCGTTCCTTTGGCGGTGATTCTCGGTACACTTGCCTCACAATGACGCGCAGGTAAGTGGCGTATGCGTAACGTCCGTTGAGCGCACGTTAAGGAGAAAGACAGTGATTCTTGAGGCTACCCCCGAACCCATCGCGAATTTCCACTGCGCGTGCGGGGAGAATCCCTTGTGGGATCCCGAGCGCGGTTTGATCTACTGGACGGACATTCCGAACGGGCGCCTTTTCCGTTACAGCCTTGAAACCGGCGAAAGCGAGCCGTTTTATGAGGGCGATGTGACGGGCGGGTTCACGCTTCAGGCAGACGGCAGCCTCTTGCTGTTTCAGGTCAAGCGTATTACGCGCCTGGCGGATGGGCGCGAGGAACCGCTTATGGAGGGGATCGACGGCGCGGAGGACCGGTTCAATGACGTCATTGCCGACCCCAGGGGGCGCGTGTATGCGGGCACATTTTGTTCCAATCACGAGCGGGGGGGTCTGTTCCGGGTGGACCCTGATGGCACGATCACGTGCTTGTTTCGTGGGACGGGATGTTCGAACGGCATGGGGTTTTCGCCCGACCGGAAGTGGTTCTACTGGACCTGCTCGACCAGCCGCCAGATATTCCGGTTCGATTACAACGAGGACACCGGCGAACTGAGCAACCGCGAACTGTTTGTGCGGCTTGCCGATGACGAGGAAGGCACTGTTGACGGCATGACGGTGGACGTGGAAGGAAATGTCTGGAGCGCCATCTGGGACGGTTATGGTGTTCGCAAGTATGGTCCGGACGGCCGTTATCTCGGGATTGTGCCGTTCCCCGTTGCAAAGACGTCATCGGCGCTCTTCGGGGGACCGGGGCTTGGGCAGCTCTACGTCACCACGGCGGGCGGCTCGCTTGAGTCCGGAACCGAGGATGGGACCCTCTACCGCGTGGATGTGGGTGTTAAGGGCATGCCCGAGTTCCGGTCACGGGTGTTGCTGTGATGGCCGGAGTGCGCGCGCGGGCTCGCTACTCTTTCGCGAGAGGCTTCGCAAAAACGCCGAGATGATTTGCGCTAATCCGTTCAACGCCAGGAAGATGCATGTGTATGGGGCGATTGAGGGTCTTGACTTCACCGTTGCCTGCATCGAAGGCCATGGTGGTCGAGCCGCCGCCGTCGAGATTGAGGCCGTCGTGGGCGCCCAGTGATTGGAGGATACTGGCGGTTTCCGCGGTCGACGTTCCCACGCTGTATCCGGGTTGACGCCCGTCGATTACGAGGAGGAAGAGATAGCGGCCGTCTTTGGATAGGCCAACGGCGGTACGGGGGTGTTTTTCGCTATCTGTTCCGACATTCTCGCCATCTTTCAGGAGGAGGTGGAAGCCGCCCACAGCGTTATGGACGTCCCCCGTCTCGAAAGGGGGCGTTTCAATGCGTGCCTGATTGTCTTTCGTGATGATTAGCGCCCCCCATGCGCCGTGGGCACTCGAATATACGTCGCCTTCCGAGGCAGACAGGCCGAGTACGTCGCGAGGCTCACCTTCGGTGTCCCCGATGGGCGAGTATGGCGAAGCATTGATGGCAAGCTGACACCCGTGCTTTGTGAGGAACGTAGTTGTCTTCAGCCCGTCGGTCTCTTTGTCGCGTTCGGCATTCGACGGGGTCACGAGGAACCGGATGTCCGGGTCCTTGAGATCGATACGGACGGCGTGGGCGGACAAGGGTTCCGGAACGCTCCGGGTGATGGGCGTGTAGTCCACCCCTTGGAAGAGCGGTTTCCAGACCGGCGTTCCCGTTTCGCTCGATGATGCCCGTTCGTTCCTGGCCAAGACCGTTGCCAGGGGTACCAGCAGAAATGCGACCGCCTTTACCAGGGCACCTTTCCTGATGTGCACTGGGGAAGTCAGCGTGGCCGGATCGGGCGCATCGTTCATTGACTGTATCCTTGGTTACGCATGTGGCCCCTTGATTTCGTGTGCTGCGACCCGCGATGTCTCTGGCCCGCTTCAGGAAGCAATTCCCTGTCTGCGCGTCTGCTATGGAGAAGATCCCTGGAATTGTCGCAGGGTTTCCCCAGAAGGCCGGAACCGCCGGTCAGATGCGCAGATACGGAATGGCCGGCGAGCACCCTGGTGGCGCCGCCGGCCGAATTCTTATGTAACCTATTGTTGTGGCATGAGTTCTGGGGGGATCTTCTCGCCCAACTCATACACTTTCACCCACATCAAACCATGTGTGGGGTGCAATTCCCGCATCGCCGCTTTCGAGAGGTCGATTACCCGGCGCCGAACGTAGGGCCCGCGATCGTTCAGTTTCACCACAACCGAGCGGCCATTTGCCGCAGTCACCAGGTAGTAATGCCCGAATTCTCCTTCACGCATGGCACATGTCAGCGCACTATCCTTCATTGGTTCGCCGGATGCGGTGACGGAACTGCTGCTGGCCACGGTGTAGTAGGAGGCCATGCCTTCTACGAAAGGTTCTGGCGGCTGTTGCGATAACAACATAAGTGCAACAAGCTCAAACATTTCGGAGGTCTCCTTTTGCTCGGCGACGCACAGGAACAGTCCCGTTCTGTGCCGTTGAAATCCCAAACGGTGTTGGAAAGTTTCAATTTGCCTTGGTGGCTGTGCGGACCTGCTGCCTTTTACCCCAGAAGGTTGACCGCCCTGGTCAGCAGTTCCAATGTGCGCCGTTCTCTGCAGAGGTTTATCTTCCGTAGTGGCGTAGTCTACACGAATCCAGGGTAGAGCGCAACCCCACAATACCCAGGATTTCGAGGTATGCAGGCCATCCGCTGCGGCAGGGTCTGTGCCGGTTGCCTGGCTTGTGGATTAGCTCAACGGCTCGGATATGCCTGCCAGGTGCCGGCGCAAATGCTCCATGATGGCAACGGTGGCTCGGAGCTGATGGATATCGCTCAACGACGAGAAGCGCAGCTCCCAAACCTCAGTGCTGCCGGGCGTGAGGAATGCGGCGAGGGCACGCCCTGCCTCGTCGAGAGGGAAGCTGGCGAGCCCGCATTCGGCCCCGAAGTGGCGCCTGGCTTGCTCGGCTGATTCGAGGGCACGCCGGCGGGCCTCTTCCATGTTCGCAGGTACTGCAGGCAAAACCATGGCGCCGGCAAACGAGATAGCGGCTATCGACGAGAGGCGCTGGGCGAGCATGCCGCCGGTGTGGGATTCCGCGAGGGCCAGACGCCAGCCCCGGGCGCGCAGCATCTCGTCCACGACGCCCTCGAGAGTGTCGTTGTCCATCCCCATCACCATTCCAGGCAGCTCGGTGTGCACTTTCCGGGCCATGTCGTCAATCAGGGCGGTTGCCTCTTCGAGGGTGTCGGCGCGTGCGGCTATGCGGATACGCACGGATTCAGGGGAGGCGAGCAGACCGACGGTGGGGTTGACCGAATCGCGAATAAGGTGTCCGATGGCGTTGTCAATGGTGGATTCGCCGACGCCGCAGACCTTGAGCACCCGGTAATGCACCAATCCGGACAGATTGAACCGCTTTCTGAGGAACGGCATGACATCATTGCGCATCATAGGTTTGAGTTCGCGGGGCACGCCGGGCATGGCAATCACGATGCCTCGTTTGTCTTCGGTTATCAGGCCGGGAGCGGTTCCATTGGGGTTTTCTATCGCGGTTGCGCCCTCGGGAGCGTAGGCCTGCTTGAGGTTGTTTGCCGTCGGGCGCCGTCCGATACGCTGAAAACGGGCCTCCAATTGCTGCACGAGGTCCTGGCGCAATTCCAGGGGTTTCCCAAACACGTCCGCGATGCATTCGCGGGTGATATCGTCTTCGGTGGGGCCCAGACCGCCGGAAGTGAGGACCACGTCTGCCCGTTCCAGAGCCGTTTCCAGGATCCGGATGATGCGCTGGCGGTTGTCGCCGACGGTGGTCTTCTGGTAAAGGTTGATTCCATTTTCGGCGAGCACCTGGCCCATGAACGCGGCGTTAGTATCGACGATCTGGCCCAGGAGCAGTTCGGTGCCTATCATGACTATTTCCGCTTGCATCGGTATCCTCTCCGGATGGACTCGACTGAGGGTATGACAAACCGCTTCAGAATACGGGGAACGCGATGGCACTTCAATGTCGTCCGCAGCCCCTATCGGGGAATCATCGTGAGGGGCCTGCGGGGCATTTGACAGAACGCGGCGGCTGTGGTACATTTTGGCTGATTTGACAACTTTGAGGCAGAGTATGCCTTGTCGAGCCCAGTCGCTTTTTTCTCAAGTGCGGTTTGTTGGAAAACGATGTGCAATGGACGAGAGGCTTTTTCGTCTCTTCCGCACTGTAACGCGAGCAATTGCAGTATGTTGTGGACGTTCGGCCCGTTTCGTTACGGGCATTCACTGTGACAGGGGGGGTGCCGGGCCGAGTGCCGTAACGCGGGTGGGCCCTTGTGCTGTCTGATGATGTTGTCGGGCCGGGAATAGCTGTAACGCACCTTCAATCGATCTTTGGCCACGTATAGCAAAGAGATAATCAACGACGTGCTGCGAGCCACGGATATCGTGGACGTGGTGAGTCGTGCTGTGGAACTCAAGCCGTCCAGCGGCGGGCGGTCCGTAGGGCTGTGCCCGTTTCACCATGAAAAGACGCCCTCGTTTACGGTAAGCCGTGATCGCCAGACCTATCACTGCTTTGGTTGCGGCAAGGGCGGCGACGCCATCTCGTTTCTGTGCGAATTTGACGGGTTGAGTTTTGTTGAGGCTCTGCAGCAGTTGGCCGAGAGCGC
>CAZFOG010000095.1:10149-17264 GCA_964520685.1 uncultured Nitrospiraceae bacterium
TTGCTGGAAGCGTCCGGATTGGTGCGGCGAAGCGACCGCGGCTCGTGTTACGACTTTTTCCGCGACCGGCTGATGGTTCCGATTCGGGACACCTCGGGGCGCGTGGTTGCGTTTGGCGGGCGGGACCTCAGTGGCGATTCGCCTGCCAAGTACATCAATACTCCCGAGAACGATTTGTACAAGAAGAGCCGCGTGTTGTATGGCCTGTACGAGGCACGGGATGCGATGCGGCGGGAAAAGCGGGCGATTCTTGTTGAGGGCTATTTTGATCTCCTGCGCCCGTTCGACGCTGGCATCGAGCATGTTGTGGCGACTTGCGGGACGGCCCTTACTGTGGATCAGGCCCGGCTTTTGCGGCGCTATGTGTCTGAAGTGATTATAGTTTATGACGGAGACGCGGCCGGAATTCAGGCGGCGTTACGGGGTGTTTCCCTACTTACGGCAGCCGGGCTGAGTGTACGGGCGCTGGCATTGCCGGCGGGGTATGATCCCGATGATTTTATACAGAGTGAAGGAGCGGACGCGTTTCTGGAGCGAGTGGCCAGCGCGCCTGATTTTGTCACTTTTTACGTTGAGATGAGCCAGGCACGGCTGGAGACCATCGAGGGCCGTACTACCGTTGCGCGGGAGCTTTTTTCCATTCTGACCAGTCTGGATGATGAGCTGCGCCGCGAAGAGTATCTCAAACGAATGGCGCAGGTGTTGAATCTGAACGAATGGTCGGTGCGCAGTGAGTATCAGAAGGCGGCGCGCCAGTCGGGGCGCCGGTTTGACCGGGCCGCGGCAGCCTCTCAGGATGTTCCGAGAATTAACACCGATGACTGCGATTTTCTAGCATCCATCATGAGTCTGGCGCCGCTTCGTGCGAAGGTTGAGGAGGCTGTTGGGAACATGCGGCTGCCGGGAAGCCCTTTTGTCGAAGCGCTGACCAGGGTGCTTCGCGGGGCAGGTCCCGAGACGATACACGAATTCGAGGACGAAACGGCGCGGCGGATGTATACGGCCGCAACGAGCCAGGAGCCGCCCGACAGCGCGCGCGCTGAAATCCTTGTTGAAAAACGGTTGGCGCGGCTGGAACGGGATGTCCTCCTGGAGGAATCGGCGCGATTGCAGGAGGCCATTCGGAAAGCCGAGCACGAGAAGGATAGTGCCCGGCTCATGGAGTTGCTTCCGCAAAAGATGAGCATAGACAAGAGGATTCAGAAGCTGGGAGCCGCGTAGGCTTCTCGGGGTCCCGGCAGAGTTCGGATTTTTAAATCGGTAACGGAATTGGCTGAAGCATTTTGGAGTTAAGCACGCAATGCCCATCAGCAGCAAGAAAAAGACGCAGCTGGACGGAAACAAGAAACAGAAGGCCCTGGAGCTTGCCCGGCAGAAGCACGGCAAGCTTACCTACGATGACTTGAACGCGGTCATGCCGGAGGGCGCCTCGGCCGAAGACATCGACGAGATGATGGTCATGCTCAGCGGCATGGACATCGACGTAGTCGATGAGTTCCGGGTCGATTCCGAGTCCCAGAAGAAGCAACAGCAACGCGAGAAACAGCAGCGGCGGGCCCAGGCCCGGCGCGAGGCCGCCCAGACGCGGCTCGAACGTGCCGACGACCCTGTCCGCATGTACTTGCGCGAAATGGGGCGCGTTCCCCTGCTGACCAAGGACCAGGAAGTTGCCATCGCGAAGCGAATCGAGGAAGCCGAACTCGAGCTTATCGATGTGCTGCACCACACGCCATACACCATGAAAGAGGTGGGCATGATCGCGGCGCGCATCCTGGCGGGGAAGCTGGATTTTGGGCAGATCACCGATATCGAGAGCCCCAAGCACCAGAACGAGATTATCAACCAGTTACCTAAACTCATGGAACAGATGGCGGCCGCCGATGGGGACATTGAACAGCAGGACAAGCGGATGCGGCGTTCGGGACTTTCCGAGAAGAGCCTCGAAAACATCCAGAAGAAGGTTGGGGCGGCGCGCGAACGGCAGATCGACGTCATCAAGTTGCTGAAGCTGAAGACCAAGGAGATGATGAAGATCGCGCGGAAGATCAAGAGCCTGAAACGGCGAATTGCCTCGGCGCGCGACGAAATTGACCGGATCGAACGCGAAGTGGGGCTTGGGTCCGATGATATCCATGAGGTCGCGGTGAAACTGCGGCGCACACCGTCGAGCGCGAAGAAGCTCGGTGTGGATCGCGACCTGATTTTCGATGCGGAACGGCGGTTGCTTTTGGCGCAACGCAAAATTGATCAGATCGAGTCGGATGCCAAACTGGGAGCGGACGAAATCACGGCGTTGATCGATACCATTCGCGACAAGGAAGAAAAGATCTACAAGGCGAAGATGGAACTGGTGGAAGCCAACCTGCGCCTGGTGGTCAGTATCGGGAAGAAATATACGAACCGGGGCATGTCCTTCCTCGACTTGATTCAGGAAGGCAATATCGGCCTCATGAAAGCGGTGGACAAATTTGAATACCGCCGTGGCTACAAGTTCAGCACCTACGCCACGTGGTGGATTCGGCAGGCCATCACACGATCCATCGCCGACCAGGCCCGCACCATCCGCATCCCCGTGCATATGATCGAATCGATCAATAAGCTCGTGCGTACCAGCCGGCGGCTCGTGCAAACCTACGGACGGGAGCCCACCGCCGAGGAGATCGCGGAAGAGATGGCCATGTCGGCCGACAAAGTTCGCAGCATTTTGAAGATCGCACAGGAAGCGATCAGTCTCGAGACGCCCGTGGGCGACGATGGCGACAGCAATTTCGGCGATTTCATCGAAGACAAGTCGGCCGAGTCGCCGGCTAACGCGACCGCGTTTGCGGTATTTCAGGAGCAACTGTCGCAGGTGCTAGGGTCGCTCACCGAACGCGAAGAGAAAGTGCTTCGGCTGCGGTTTGGACTTGGCGATGGCTATCCGCGCACACTCGAGGAAGTCGGTAGTGTGTTCAACGTGACGCGCGAACGCGTGCGCCAGATAGAAGCGAAAGCGCTGCGGAAGATGCGCCATCCGACCCGTGCGCGGGAACTCAAACCGTTCCTCGATTGGAGCCTCGGCCAATAACCGTGCTATGCTGGCGCGCTCCATGACTCCAGCGGGCCCGTAGCTCAGTGGTTAGAGCAGGTGACTCATAATCACTTGGTCGTAGGTTCAACTCCTACCGGGCCCACCACTGAAAATAAAGGACTTACGCAAATGCGTGAGTCCTTTTTCTTTGGTTTCTGGGGGGCATGGCACACTAGCGGCACAGCCGTTGGAAAATAGAGGGGGGGCGGGTTCTTTGGTGGGATGCGTGGGGCGATGGGGCCTGTTTTCGGGCTTGTGGCGTGCTTCGAAATGAGCGTTTTTGAAAAGCGAGTGTGCCAAGAGTGTGCCAAGAGTCGCGGCACACTCAAATTAGGCCATATTATACCGCATTATACTAAGATACCACCAGATGATAGCAAATTATCTATTGCTTTTTTCGGTGGTTTGTGCTAGGCTGTTCTTGTCAGTTGAAATGAAGCGCCTGCCGGGCATGATGGCGCATGGCCCGACAGGCTGACCACGGCATAGGTCAAGTATGCAGTGGCTCCTGCCATTGTATCTGTTCCTATCCGTTCCGTGAAAGGGGCTTGTCATTATGGCCAGTATTCAGGAACGTATCACGCAAGACGGCAAGAAGGCATACCGGGTCCAGGTGCGTCTACGGGGTTTCCCTGCGGAGACGGCCACGTTTCCCCGGCTGACGGATGCGCGCAAGTGGGCGCAGTCAACGGAAGCGGCTATGCGGGAAGGCCGGTACTTCAAGACATCAGAATCGAAGCGGCACACCCTCGGGGAGGCTATTGACAAGTACCTTGAAAAGGTCCTTCCTCGCAAGAGCAAGTCAAGCCAGTATTCTCAGAGCATTCAGCTCGGGTGGTGGAAGAAGAAGCTTGGGGACTACACCCTCGCCGATCTGACACCGGCTGTAATTGCGGAAGCCAGAGACGAACTGGCTGCCGGGGTCACGCGCTTCAAGGAGCCGCGGAAAAACTCGACCGTACGCCGATACATGGCCGCTCTGTCGCATGTGTGCACAATGGCCGTGAAGGAATGGGGCTGGCTTCCGAGTAATCCGATGGTGGCTGTCCAGAAACCGAAGGAACCCCGGGGGCGGGTGCGGTTTCTGAGTGATGAGGAACGCCGGAAGCTGCTCGATGCGTGCCGCGAGAGCCGGAACAAGGCATTGTACGACGTGGTCGTGCTGGCCTTGAGCACGGGTATGCGGCGAAACGAGATCATGACCTTGACGTGGGATGCGGTGGACTTGGAGCGGGGGGCCGTCGTTCTTGAGGATACGAAGAATGGCGAGCGGCGTATGGTGCCGCTGGCGGGGCATGCTCTTGACCGCATGCGGGAGCGGTCGAAGATTCGCCGGTTGGATACGCGGCTGGTATTTCCGGCGCCGATGACCCCGCGCAAGGGTGCGAAGCCTATCGACATCGAGAGCGCGTGGCAGCATGCCTTGAATCGGGCGGGGCTTGGCCGGGAAGTTGAGGAAGGCGAGGCGCCGAAGAGTGATGAGGATATTTTGCGCTTTCATGATCTTCGGCACAGCGCCGCGAGCTATCTGCTGATGAACGGGGCCAGTCTGGGCGAACTTGCGGAGATTCTGGGCCACAAGACTTTGCAAATGGTGAAACGGTATTCACACATCAGCGAAAGTCATGCGTCTGCCCTGGTGTCGCGAATGAACGCGGCGATCTTCGAGAAAGAGAGGCGCGCATGAGTCACGAAACGAATACCAACAAGCGCGGGAGCGCGGTGGACGAAACCAACACGGATCGGGGTCAGGATGATATGCCTGCCGTCCCTCGGGGGTGGTGGGACTTGGATTATCGAGCGTGGGCGATGAAAGACAACTGGACAGTCTATGAGGCAATAGAAATTGTGACCTCGCGAGTGATTGAGCCGGACGTGGAATCGAAAATGAGAAAGGATGCCCTTGCCGACTACAGGTATGCCGATTCGGAGACTGAGGCTCTGCGGGAAGACATCGTAGCGGCTCTGGAAATGGGCAAAGATGCGCCATTCGAGTACAAACCCAAAAAGGCAAACCCAAGGAAGAAAGGCAAAATACGTGTAGTGCCTCGCACGTTCATTCCGTGGGCCGTTTCCAAAGGCTTCGTCGTGCCCGCGGGTTTGGTGAAGGCACTGAGCCTTGTAAACTCCAAATGCGCAGGCCACCGGAAGAAAACCAAAACAGGGGAGCACGAAGCGCAGTCCGAGATGCCTCCTGTGCCGGGAAGGCAAACCATGGCCGCGAATGAGGCCCGCACCCGGAATTCTCTGCACAAACGCCACAAGATACTCGAAGTGGCGGCGCGGGTTGCCCGTGAGGATGTTGCTCAGACGCGGGTGCGTGGCAAAGACGGAAGGCTTATCGCGACCCGGCTTGCGCTTGAATTGAATGACCGCAGTCACGAGTTTTTTGAGGCAGACTCCCCTCCCTTAAGTTCCGACAGGATTGTACGGGAAGTGCTCCGTCCGGCTATCAAAGAAGGGACACTTCGTTAGCCAGTACTGTACGTAACGTTCTGTCTTTTCATAGAAGCTCCCTCCTTGTTAGGCCGTGTTCGCGGCTGCACTTATGACCCTTCGCCTGTATCCCTCTCGACGAAATGACCGGACGTTTCGTCCGTGTAACCTTGCGTGTTTTTTAGTTATCCGTACACTGGAAACGACAGCTGAAGATTACCTCAAAAGAGGAGGAAGCGAAAATGAGCACGATGAGGTTTATCACAGTCAGGGAATTGGCGGAGGCTCCTGGATGGCCCACGGAGTCAGCGCTACGGGCACTAATCTTTAACGCAGACAGAAACGGACTTGCGCCCGCGATTCGACGGGTGGGCCGTCGGGTGCTCGTTGATGTCGATGCGTTTTGGGCCTGGGTGAATAACCAGGGCGCGGGCCATGCTGCCTAACACAGACAGGCGGGAAGAAGCCCCCAAGACGGCTCGGTTTAATCCCTATGCGGCTGGCAAACGGTTCATAGCTATAGGTCCAGAAGTGATCAATTTCCTCTTCACGCTCTCTGGCGTGGAACAAGCCGTGGCATTGGCTTGGATCATGAAATGGGATCGGACCACATGTGGGGGGCAGTTGCCGGGGGCTGTGCCATTTCGTTGGACGGATGTGAAGCAGCTCGGTATTTGTAAACTGACGGCGTTCAAGGCGGCTCGTGTTTCCTTGGAGGGACGCTTACTCGACCGAGTGAAGACAGGGCGCGGTTCGTCGAACGAATACCTTGCGATGTTTTCACCTACTGCGTCTGCCGAGTCGGAAGCATCCACGAGCGAAACAACCGGGTCGCCTGGGCGACCTAGTAGCGGGTCGCCTGGGCGACCTACTCGAAATGGGAAGTGGGTCGCGGGGGCGACTCACAGTGGGTCGCGGGGGCGACCTAGTCTAGAGCTCGGGTGTAGGGGTGACTCTTCTCCGGAGGGTGATCATCGGGGTGTATCCGGATCTTCCTTTTCTTTTTCTTCTGAGGAAGAAGATCAAGAAGTCTTAACTCTTAGTCCCTCTGACTCTATCCCGGAGGTAGAGACTAGGAGCCTGCCCGGAGTTGCCCCTTCAAGTCGACGACTGGCCGATACGCCGCATTTCATCTGGTGCAAATACATTGGGTCGGAAGACTTCGCGGGGGATACGCCGAAAGCAATCGCAGCACGGCTCGAATTGATTGCGTCGCCTGCACTCACTGACGCGCCAGGCTGGAATTTCCGGCCGCGTGTTGTTGGCCTTTTAGAGAAACACGGTCGTGATGACCTTGGTTTTGCGGCGGGGCAGGTCTTGCGCCGCGAAACGCCGATGACATGGATCTCGTTCGTTGAAGCCGTTGCGCAAGCATGTGCAATGCAGAATGAGCCCAAGAGGGTTGCGCGATGACCAAAGGACGCACGATAACGAGTGGTGGTATGGCGGGTGGTTCGGCGGTGGGGTCGCGGATGGTCGCACCCCCGGGGCCACCCCTCCAGCGATCCTCCCCCGACGATAGTACCCCTCCTTCGGATTGCCGGAGGAAAAATTTTCTAGATGGCAATGACATGACTCATGAGACGCTTGTCGGGGTCATGCGTGTTGA
>CAZFOG010000096.1:0-4507 GCA_964520685.1 uncultured Nitrospiraceae bacterium
GGAATACAAAACAGGAAACATATATCCATTTAAGTGCCCATCCAGCGTGTACGGGTACATGTTGAAAGCCCCGTCCGCGGCGCGGCTAGGGATGCATAGCCCCTCACACATGGACCCACACGGACAAACACGGACAAACACGGGGATAAGGCAGGTAACGCTTGGAGGGAGTGAACCATAAGCCGTGCGGCTCACCCGTAGGCGATGAAAACATGCTGGATCAAAAACCCAGGACAGACCCGTCTCGCTCCTGCGTCGCTTGCTTGGGTCAGTCCCGGTTTTTGAATTCTCGAGGCAGCATGACTGCCAGATTCTTCTCGGGCCTCCGTCGCGGGCCGCTTCCGGAACAAAGGGGCATGGCTTACGACAACCGATACCGAGAGCACATTCCCGGTACTTTGCGGCATGCGCTGGCGTTTGCTACAGTAAGGGGGCAGCGCTTCGGTGCGAAGCGCATGGCTCAATCGATTGGACCAGCACACACCGAAAGACGGAAAGGAAGCGCCCCATGCGAGTTATCCCGTGTTGCACGTTGATCATAATCCTGGCGGCCAGCCTGGCCGAGGCTCAGGGGCTGGACGGCCGTCAGATTCGACTCGAAGCGGGCGAACACGTGAGCCGTTCGGTGCCTGTAGTTCTTCCCTGCGACGGCCCGGAGCCCACAGAGGCCCAGCGTGTCATGGTTATCGAGCCCAAGACGGGCAAAGAGTTTCCTGCCACCGTTCGCAATGGCGAGCTCGTGTTCGTGCCCGAGGGCGCCATGCCCAACACGAAATACGAGTATGTTGTGCAGGTGAAGGAGGACGACATTCCGCCCGCGGTCGAGGTCGTCAAGAAAGACAACGCGGACGAGCTGGACGTCGTGATCGGTGGCAAACCGTTCACGACCTATGTGTATAGCAACGAGAACCGCAAGCCGTATTTGTGGCCGGTGTATGCCGAGGGTGGCGTGGGCATGACCCGTGACTGGCCCATGGGTGAAAAGGTAAAGACCGACGACCACGTGCACCAGAAGTCGTTCTGGACGGCCTACGGCGATATCAACGGCATGGACTGCTGGGCCGAGACAACCGACAACGCGGGCTACCAGCACACGGATTCGGTTTCGAGCGGCTCGGGCGGGGCCTACGGCTGGATCGCCGCCCGGAACACGTGGCTGGACAAGGAGCGCAAGCCCGTCATCGCCGAGAACCGGGAATACCGGTTCTACAACACGCCGGAGAGCATGAAAATGGTCGACGTGGTGGTGCAATTCACCGCGGCATACGGCGACGCGAAATTCGGCGACACCAAAGAGGGCGGCATTGTCTCGCTGCGCATGCACGATGCGATTCTCGAGAAGGGGGGCACCGGCGTGATCACCAACGCGGACGGTCTTCAGGGCATGGATGCGTGCTGGGGCAAACCCTCGGCTTGGTGCGATTATTCGGGCACGTTCGAGGGCGTGGGAGCGCGTGGCATCGCGGTATTCGATCACCCCTCGAATCTGCGTCATCCTTCCCGTTGGCACGTGCGCGATTACGGGCTCATGGGCGCGAATTGTTTTGGCCTGAATCATTTCACCAAAGGTGCGGAGAACGGGGACTACCTGCTTAAGAACGGCGAGTCGCTGGTATTCGCATACCGGGTGTACATCCATTCGGGAGACGTCGAGCAAGCCAAGGTTGCCGAGCGGTATGCGGACTACGTCTCGCCGCCCAAGGCCGAGTGGGCCGCCGCGAACTGAGTGCGCGCTCCAGCCCGGAGCGGACGAAAACCGGAATACACAGGGCCTCATCCCGAATGAGGCCCTTTTTTCCGTTCTCCCTACACTCTCGCTAACTCTCTGTTCCGAAACGGCTTGCTAAATGCGCCCCCCGCTCCTCAGCCGTCCGTGCCGGATACAGGAATGAAGCGGTGCCCCCGGATCGTTGTCTTACGTACAACGAACAACCGTGAAATTCCCTCGAATACAGGAGAGTTGAATCTATGCGAAAAATGAAGCCATTTGCCGTCGTGTTCATCGCCGGAGTCGCTGTCGTAGCCTTCGGGCTTGCCGGACAACAGGCTCTGAGTGAAGGACTGGACGGCGCGAAGAGAGGCGAGTGCGCGGCGTCGGCGCGTTCGGGCTGTGGGATGGCCAAGGCCGCAGCAGCAGCGAAGGCCGAAGGCTGTGATAAGGGCACGGCCGCGAAGACGGCGGATCTGAGCACCAGGGAAGGCCGCCTCCAGGCCGTGTTGGCCGAGTACGCAGCCGCGAACAAGTCCGCCTCGACGGATGCCGAGGGCGGTTGCTGCGCCGCCAAGCCGGCCGCTTTGGCCAAGGCCGAAGGAAAAGCCTGTGGCGCGGCAGTTAAGGCCGAAGGCAGCGCGTGCGGCGCGCCCGTGGCTGCCACCGCCGGTGTATCCGGTGTCCAGGCCGCGATTGCCGACCTGAAGAGCGGCAAGCTCGATCTCGCGTCGGGCAAGTACGGCCCTGCCGTGACGGCTGCCGTCGTGACGGCCCTCTATGCGGTCGCCGAGGAGGAGGCGTCGGCTTCCGGGACGTCTTGTGAACTGTCTGCGGCGAAGTTGGCCGCTGCCAGGGACGAGGCCCGGAAGGGGCTGTGTCCCGTAGCGATGGAGAAGCATGCAAAAGCCTCCGAGACGGCCGCGAAAGCCGCCGTCGAGGCGGTCAAGGCTATTGACACCGGTTCGTGTCCCTATGCGGCCGTGGCGGCGGTAATGCCCGCCTCGGATGAGAAAAAAGACTGCGACGGCAAGAAGGACTGCGCTTCCTGCTGCGATGAGTCCGGTTGCGAAAAGAAGGCCTCTGACAAGAAGGCCGGCGAGGCACGCCTGAACCAGCAGGCGAAGGCGACTTCAGCTGAATAGACGCGTGTCGGTAACCGACGAGGTTACACTGAGGCCGCGGCGCTGGACTGGCTGGCGCCGCGGTTGTCTTTTGTGCCGCAACACGAAGACCGCTATCATGGGGCAGCCCGGTAAACGTGCTTGACGGATCCGCTGCACGAAGGAGCCTATTTGGGGATGAACAAGCCATGGCAATCCTGATCATTGCGGGTTATGTGGGGGTGTTGAGTTGCGGCGCAGTGGAAGGACCGGAAGAGGTCACGTTGCTTCCGGGCCAGGTTGCTGTGCTTCGTGCCCTTGCGCAGGGCGAACCGGCAGACTGGCCGGGCATGACCGACGCCCAGGCAGAGGCGCTTGCCGGGAAGGCTGATGCGCAGTTCCGCAACCATCAGCAGTACCATCTTCCCCACGGCCTCTCGGTGGACGTCTTCTGGCGTGACTACGAACGCACCGCCGTGGGGCGGTACGACACGGTGGGCGACAGCGCGGCCTGGACAGGCCACTATCTGGCGGCGCTGGCGTTGCGCTATGCCGCACACAACAACCCTGCCGACCTGGAGGCTATCCGCGCGGTACTGGACAAGTTTGCCGTGCTCACCAAGGTAACCGGAATCGAAGGGTACATTGCCCGGTACGCCGGCCCTGCGGATGACCCCGCGTATCGCGAATACTACAGGGTGTACGGGCGCGGCGAAGACCCCGGCCGGCCCGGCCTCGGGAAGAAAGCCTATCGCGGCGCGGCGCCATACGAAAACCTCGTCTGGCTCGGAGACAGTTCGCGCGACGCCTATGACGGGTTCAATTTCGGCATCGCCACCGTGTGGGCTCATGTCGATGACCCGGAGGCGCGTGCGAAGATTCGAGACATTGTGAGCGCCGTCGCGGCCAACCTGAAGGCGAACGAGTTCCACATCGTCGATGACCAGGGCCACCGGACCCGGCCCACTCCTTGGTTTCAACTCGCGTGGTTGCGCACCATTGCATCGGTCTGCCCCGGCACGTATCCAAACCTCGTGGCGCAGTACCGCGAGCTAGCGCCCCGGGCCATCGAAGCGGGCCATCGGGTCAGCGGCATCACCTATCGCGAGTATTTCGCCAACAACCTCCGATTCATCCGCATGTACGTGTTGTGCGTCCTGGAGGACGAGCCGGAAACAAAGAAGGGCTTGCAGCAAGTTCTTCGCGGCATGTACGAGGAGGTGGCGGACCATCTGAACGCCCAGTTTGCCGCCATCTACCTCGCCGGAACGGGCGACCGCAACGAGCAGGCCATCGCTACCCTTCAAGGGCAGCTTATCGCCATTCCGGGACCGCCCCGGTGGGCCCGGCAGGTCGATTACCGCGAGGGTGGGCCCTTCGAACTGCGTGAAGATACCAACTATGTCGAGCATGCGCTCCTGGCAAACGAAATGGTGCCTTCGGACTTTCTCTGGCAGCGTTCCCCCGTATTGAGCCATGGCAGCGCCGACGCACCGTACGAGTTCCCCGGTCTCGATCTTATTCTGCCCTACTGGATGGGGCGCTCTGCCGGGATTATCCCTGAGCCGAACTGATGGCGGTATGTGTTTCTCCCGGTGGCAAGCGCGTCCAGGGTCTCTAGCGCGGTGTTTCGCGAAGTGTCCACAGCGCCTCGGCCAATTGCCGGTGGCCCGCGTGTGAGAGGTGCAGCCCGTCG
>CAZFOG010000096.1:4607-15669 GCA_964520685.1 uncultured Nitrospiraceae bacterium
CCACAGCGCCTCGGCCAATTGCCGGTGGCCCGCGTGTGAGAGGTGCAGCCCGTCGGTGGTGGCGCCGTCGGTAGTGAGTACTCGCGCCAGCACGCGCTTCGGGACCATAAGCGCGCCATACTCTCGTGCCAGGCGCCGCTGGACCCTTCCGTAGCGGTTGTGAAACGGCGGAAGGGGAAGCTCGATGAGGACGACAGGGCACGGATGCCGCGTGACCGTATCGAGCATGGTCCGCAAGGATGTTTCGAAGTCCGGAATGGACGTGCCGTAGAGCACGTCATTGCCGCCGATCTCGAGGATGATCAACGCCGCATCACCGCCTATTCGTTCGGCATTACCCTGAGCCGAGGCCACTTTCGCGCCGCCAAAAGCGTGATTCCTCACGGGAAGGCCTGCCAGCGCGCCCAATTGCTCGGGCCAGTTCAACTCCTGCCGATCGGCGCCGATGCTCAGCGAATCGCCCACGGTGTACAGCGTCCCGGAGTCCGGGTAGGGGATTGCTGAAGAAAGCTGGCGGGGGAACTCGAGCGCGACCAGCAGCATCGACACGGCAACGAGAGCGCCCAGCACCCAATGTTTCCGCCGCGCCCTGGTATTCGCCAGTACAAGACAGCCGGCGAGCGCAATGAACCAGAATCCGTAAAGCCAAAACGGGAGCGGCGCCGCCGACACCAGCACGAGCAGAGCCGCGGTCAGTGCAGCGATGTTGGCTCCGGCTTTCACCGCGCGCCTCTGTGCCACAAAGCCTATGGCCGTGCCCGCAAGTGCCAGAGCAATCGCTGCAAACACCATTTGCCCACTGATGAAGGGATACGTGACAACGTTGAGAAACTGCGGCACGAAGCGCTCTCCTGGTACACCCGATCCTCTTCGAGAGCATGAGGGATGCCCCTTCATCCGATCAACTCAGCGGCCAAGGCCATCCTTGAGGTGGCATGAGCATCTTGCTCGTGATTCACTCCGGTAATGAACCGAAGCGGGCGCGTGGTCTTTCGAGAGGCCTTTTTTCCGCTATTCGGTTTTCTTGCGGAATTGCAGCGAATAGAGGTCCGCGTCGTTGAGGACGAAGCGGAGCCGGACGGGCCGGCCGGCAAGCGTGCCGACGGACGCTTCTTTCCAGGTGACGGGCCGGGCGAGGGCGTCGCCGAAGACCTCGTGGCAGTCATCGAGAGCGAAGCCGGGTATCGGCTGACCGTCGGGGGACTGCACCTCGACACGAATGCTTCCCGCGGCGGAAGTGGCGAAATTCAAAACGAGCTCGTCGCCCTCGAATACGAGCGGCCTGGTAAGCATTTCGCCGCCGCTTAGAGGCGCCTCGATCGACACGAATCCGTCGATGCGGAGGGTGTAACGGCGCAGTTTACTGGAGTTACCGGTCCAGTAGCTCTCGGTAGCGTACAGGGACAGTTCCCGGGGGGCGCCTTCCATGGCGGACTCGGTCTCGACGACGTGCCAGGCGATGTAGTGGTCGCCGTAGGCCCAGTTATCGGCCCGCTCGATACCGGGCGGCAGAAAGGCTTCGTTCCAGCGGTTGAACAGCAGACCGTCGCGGCTCGTCATGAGCAGGGCCTCCGTGATGGCCATGCCGTAGCGGTCGCTGCTCACCGAACGCATGCGGCGGTGTCCGGGATTCGGCAGCGCCTCCATCGACGGCGACCAGCCGCGTTCGAGGTAGCGTGAGGGGAACCCGATGAAGATGTGGGGCGCGCGGTAGTAGGGCAGGACCTGATTCGTGTACAACTGCTCGACGGGCGAGTCCACGTACTCGAGCCACTGGGCCTCGGTCCACGTGATGAAATCCTGGGACGTGGCCGTACGGATACCGCGCATCCCCTCGCTGAAGTCGCGGATGTAGGCCCGGTACTCGTTCCGCACCGTGTCCCAGAACGCGAGGTTCTGGGTATCAAACGGGTATCCGGTCATGATGGGCGCTTCCTGAATAAGGGACCAGTGGATGCCATCGGCGGACTTGAAGCCGTAAAGAACGCCCTCGCCATAGCCCACTGCCTTGTACAGTTCGCCGGGGGGGCACCCGGGCCGCGCATCTTTGAACGGTGTGAAATCATGCGAGCCCTTGCCGACCCACACGATGTTGTTGTCTTTAAACCCTCCGTATTCGAAAAGGCCGAGGCGGGGTCTTACCCAGTGGATGCCATCGGTGCTGTGGGCATAGGCGGCCATCGTGTCATGCGGGACGGTGAGCGTTCCATCGTCGTTAATCTCCAGGTGCTCGGCTTTGTAATACATGCGGTAGAGCGGTCCGTCCTGGAACACGGTATGGTAGCCGGTGCCGCTGCCTTCCCATGGCTCGTTGTGATCGAGGACAACTTCGCGCGGCACGGGACGGTGCATGCGAAATGCGGTACAGCCCGAGAGGCTCTCGATGAGGAGATGGTCGACCATGAGTTCGAGCTGCGACCCAATCGAGACGGGCTCGGCGTCCTGTGCCGCCGCGGAACCGGTCCATGCTAGAACACCGAGCATGATGACAAGTGCGCGTCTCATTGGGTTCGTCGCTCTATTGGTTCGTCGTTCCCTGAACGAATTGCAGCGAATAGAGGTCCGCGTCGTTGAGGACGAAGCGGAGCCGGACGGGCCGGCCGGCAAGCGTGCCGACGGACGCTTCTTTCCAGGTGACGGGCCGGGCGAGGGCGTCGCCGAAGACCTCGTGGCAGTCATCGAGAGCGAAGCCGGGTATCGGCTGACCGTCGGGGGACTGCACCTCGACACGAATGCTTCCCGCGGCGGAAGTGGCGAAATTCAAAACGAGCTCGTCGCCCTCGAATACGAGCGGCCTGGTAAGCATTTCGCCGCCGCTTAGAGGCGCCTCGATCGACACGAATCCGTCGATGCGGAGGGTGTAACGGCGCAGTTTACTGGAGTTACCGGTCCAGTAGCTCTCGGTAGCGTACAGGGACAGTTCCCGGGGGGCGCCTTCCATGGCGGACTCGGTCTCGACGACGTGCCAGGCGATGTAGTGGTCGCCGTAGGCCCAGTTATCGGCCCGCTCGATACCGGGCGGCAGAAAGGCTTCGTTCCAGCGGTTGAACAGCAGACCGTCGCGGCTCGTCATGAGCAGGGCCTCCGTGATGGCCATGCCGTAGCGGTCGCTGCTCACCGAACGCATGCGGCGGTGTCCGGGATTCGGCAGCGCCTCCATCGACGGCGACCAGCCGCGTTCGAGGTAGCGTGAGGGGAACCCGATGAAGATGTGGGGCGCGCGGTAGTAGGGCAGGACCTGATTCGTGTACAACTGCTCGACGGGCGAGTCCACGTACTCGAGCCACTGGGCCTCGGTCCACGTGATGAAATCCTGGGACGTGGCCGTGCGGATACCGCGGGTACCCTCGTAACCGCCCTGGCTGAAATCACGAACATAGGCACGGTACTCGTTCCGCACCGTGTCCCAGAACACGAGGTTCTGGGTATCAAAGGCGTATCCGGTCATGATGGGCGCTTCCTGGATGAAGGACCAGTGGATCCCGTCGGCGGACTTAAACCCGTAGAGTCCGTGGGGGTCGCCACCATAGCCAACAGCTTTGTACAATTCGCCGACAGGGCAGCCGGGCCGCGGGTCCTTGAACGGCGTGAAATCGTGGGAACCCTTGCCGACCCACACGATGTTGTTGTCGCTGGTGCCTTCGAATTCAAACAGGCCGAGGCTGGGCTTGACCCAGTGGATGCCGTCAGTGCTGTGTGCGTAGGCGGCCACCGTGTCGCGGGGGATATTCACGCCTCCCTCGGGCTTCACATCGAGGTGCCAGGCTTTGTAGTACATGCGGTAGAGCGGTCCGTCCTGAAACACGGTATGGTAGCCGGTGCCGGTGCCTTCCCAGGGCGCGTTGTGGTCGAGGGCGATTTCGCGGGGCACGGGACGGTGCATGCGGAGTGCCGCGCCGCCCGACAGGGTCTCGATGAGGTGATGGTCGACCATGAGTTCGAGGCGCGACCCGATCGAGACGGGCTCGGCATCCTGTGCCGCCGCGGAACCGGTCCACGCGAAAATCGCTAGGATTGTGGTGAGAATGGCGCGCTTCATCGCATTAACCCCCTTGTTCATTCTTTGACACGTCAGTGAATTGCAGCGAATACAGATCCGCGTCGTGCATGACAAACCGCAGCCGCACGGGTTGGCCGGCGAGGCCGCCAATATCGGCGCCGTTCTTCCAGGTTACGACCCGGTTGATGCTATCCCCGAATACCGGCGGGCAATCGGAGAGGGCATAGCCCTCGATGGGCGCGCCGTTAGCGTCCTGGATTTCGATGGCAATCGCGCCGGCTGCGGAAGTGGCGAAATTGAGCGCGAGCGCGTTGCCGGCAAACACCAGCGGTCTCGTAATCATCTCGCCGCCATCCCAATCCGCGCGCAGGGAGACGAACCCGTCGAACCGCAGAGCAAAGCGCCTGAGCACCGAGGAGTCGCCGGTCCAATAGCTTTCGGTAGCGTAGATCGACAACTCCCTGGGCGCTCCAGGAAGGGCCGGGGCCGTTTCGACGATGCCCCAGTTCTGGTAGTTGTCCCCGTAGACCCAATTATGGCGGGTCCGGAGGCCGGGGCGGAGAAACGCGCGCCCCCACCGGTGAAAGGTCCGGGCATCGCGGCTTGTCATGAAAAGCCCGTCGGTGAGGGCCGTGCCTTCGCGCGGGGATGTTTCTGCTCGCTTATGACGGTGTTCGGGTTCGGGCAAGGCTTCCATCGAGGGTGACCAGCCGCGGTCCAGGTAACGGGTCGGGAAACCGAGAAAGATGTGCGGCGCGCGGTAATAGGGGATGATCTGGTTCGTATAGAGCTGCTCGACCGGTGCGCCGGGATATTCGAGCCAGACCGGCTCGGTCCAGTTCAGGAAATCGGGCGAGGAGGCGGTGCGCACGTCGCGGATACCGTGAACCACGTCCAGGGCCTGTTTGAAGTCGCGGATGTAACAGCGGTATTCACCGCGCACGGCATCCCAGAAGGCGACGTTCTGGGTGTCGAACGCGCCCAGGGTGACAACGGGCCCGTCGCCAAGTGGCTTCCAGTGGATGCCGTCGGGCGAGGTCCAGGCGTAGAGGCCCCGCGGGTCGATGGTGCGCATGCCCACGGCCTTGTAGCGCTGGTCCGGCCGGCACGCGGGGTTGGTGTCGATGAAAGGATTGAAGTCGTGGGAGCCAGGGGCGCTCCAGACGATGTTGTTGCGTGTGGAACCGGAAAACTCGAACAGGCCGAGCTCCGGTTTGACCCAGTGGATGCCGTCGACGCTGTGGGCGTACGCAATCACGACGTCGTGGGCGGGGGGCTCGCCGTGCAGTTTCTGCTCGGCACACTTGTAGTACATGCGGTAGAGGGGGCCATCCTGGAAGATGGTATGGTAGCCGCAGGAATTGCCTTCCCAGGGTTCGACATGTTCAAGGGCGATCTCCCGAGGCACGGGCGCATGAAGATGCAGGCGGGCCGCGCCGGTCACGGAGTCGAGCAGGTAGTCGTCCACCAGCAGTTCCAGCCGCGATCCGAGGTCGAGGGGTGTTGCCGCGGCGCTCGAAACAACCATCGACACCGAAAGAAGCGCGGTCAGCATACCGGTTCCCCTGAATGCGAAAAGGAAGCCCATTTTCGCACCGAACAAATGACGAAGACATGGTGGCGCATCCGCGCCGTCCGTGCCAGGGGCATCCGGACGAATAGGCCACACGCAGATCGGCCTGCGGCACTAGCCATGGTGGGCTTCGAGCCAGCGCGCGCAGTCGAGGGCGGCCCGACAACCCGAACCGGCGGCGGTGATTGCCTGGCGGTAGACGGGGTCGGCGACGTCGCCCGCCGCGAACACGCCTTCGATGTTGGTTTTCGAGGTCCCCGGCTCGACCTCAAGATAGCCCACCTCATCCATAACGAGGACATCCCGGAAGAGGTCGGTATTGGGTTTGTGGCCGATGGCGGAGAAGTACCCAGCGGCTTCGAGCTGGCGGGTTTCGCCCGAGTGGACATCCTTGAGGCGAACTGCGGTGACGCCGTTTTTGTCGTCGCCGAGGATTTCGTCGACGACGCTGTTCCACTCGATGGTGATCTTCTGGTGGGCCATGGCGCGCTCGCCCATGATCTTGCTGGCACGGAGCTTGTCGCGCCGGTGGATGACGTGGACGCGGCTGGCGAAGTTGGTAAGAAAGAGGGCTTCCTCCATGGCCGTGTCGCCACCGCCTACAACAACGACGGGTTTGCCGCGAAAACGGGGGAGCGCGCCGTCGCACGTGGCGCAGGCCGACACGCCGCGGTTCATGAATTTCTCCTCGGAGTCAAGTCCGAGATACTTCGCAGTGGCGCCGGTAGCGACAATGACGGCCTCGGCTTCCCATTCCTCGGTGCCCGAGGCCAGCGTGAACGGGCGCTTCGAGAAATCGACCGCCGTGACTGTTTTCGACACTACCCGTGTACCGAATTTCTCGGCCTGTTTCTTGAACAGCTCCATCATCTCGGGTCCGGTGACCCCCTCGGGGAACCCGGGGTAGTTCTCGACCTCGGTGGTGGTCATGAGCTGCCCACCGGGCAGGATGTCTTTGCTCAACTCCCCTTCGAATACGAGGGGCTCGAGATTGGCCCGCGCCGTGTACAGCGCGGCGGTGTAGGCTGCTGGACCCGAACCAATAATGACGACTTTTTCCATGAAGTTACTCCACAAATGCAGACTTGAATGAGAAGCGCACTGCGATCCCGGGCCGTTGAGAGTATACGAAAGGCGTTCGCGGCACACAAGACGGCGAAACCCGCCGTTCCTCGTGCGTAGGGTCTCCGGGACAAACACCCGCTGGCTGCTGACAATTCCGCGTGAAGCGGGAGGCGTTCTGACTACGGATTGCGGATGCTGGCCACTGAAACCGGGTTGGGGACTTCGGTCATGGGGCGCGGCCGTCAACTGTTTCCATGCTACGGCCGGCGTGAACGACAGCGCCCCGCGCGTCAATCGGGGGAGTCGTCTTTCATACCCGTTGCGATCCAGGCGTGGAGAGTGGCGACCTCGTCGCCGGTGAGCGGGTCGCCGTCTTTGGGCATCCGGGGCTGGAGGGCGCCATTGATGTACTTGATGAGGGGACTCTCGTCCGGCAGGCCCGCCCGGACCGCAGGCCCGGCTTTCTTACCGCCGGCCAGCATGGCGTCGATGGTTTCGAGATTGAGCCCGCTGGCCTTCCCGTGGCATCCGTAGCAGTTTTCTTCGAGAATGGGGACGACCTCGCGCACGTAACTCACCTCGCGCACGGGGGGCGCAGGTATCGCGGTCTCGGTCTCCACTACGGCCGGCGGAGGCGCCACGGGGGCTGGGACGACGGCGCCGGGCGCCGCGGGTAAAGGCACTGCTGCCGCCGGTTCGGGGGCCTCGGGTCCGGGTGAAACCGGCGGGGCAGGCGTCTGCCCCTGGGCGATTAGCTGTTGTTTGAATTCAAGGGCGGGAGTACCCAGGCCATGAACATAGACCAGGGTGCCGCCGTAATGGCCGGTCAGCCCAATCCATCCTGCCGTGGCGATGGCCGCCAGCACGGCGAGGACGCCCGCGGCCACGCGCAGCCGGGGGCCTTGGGCGGCCGTGCATGCCGTGAAAAGTGTGGTGACCAGTGCAAAGACCCAAACCTTTTCAGCCATGTCTTCATGGTTGTGGACAAGTCTCCAGACGGGTTCTTCGATGACCCCCGCCTCGTTGGGCAAGGCTTCGCGGGCGCCCACGCCCGTTTGCACGGTGATGACCGCGGCCACCGTCAGGCCCAGATAGGCTGCGACGGCCAGCCAGCGGATAGTGGCACCCTTCTCCTTGAGAGACGCCGCCAGAATCACCAGAGGAACTCCCAGAAACGCCAGCGAGATGGGGGCGTGCACGGCTAATGCATGTACCATGGCCGGATTGTGAAGCGTATCAAGCATTCCCATGTGGTCCTCCTCTGTGTCTGCTCAATGCAGGGGCGCGCCTTCTTGCGCGCGCCAGTAGTTCAGGATATCGTCCAGCAGAGCTTCCACCGGCAGTTCCGGCTGCCAGCCCGTGGCCGCGGTCAATTTCTCACTGGAACCCGCGACCTCGAACACTTCCACCGGGCGAAGCCGTTCGGGGTCGGGTTCCACAGCGATCTTCGTGGTGGACATGCCGAGGAGCATCTCGAGGGCATCGCGGATCGATACCGTATTTCCGGATGCGATGTTGTAGGCTTCACCGGCAACGCCGTGCAGGGCCGCACGCTCGTAGGCCCGCACCACGTCGTTTACGTGAAGAAAATCGCGCCGGGCATCTAAATTCCCCACGCGCACGATGGGTTCCGCCTTTCCGGCCTCGGCCCGGGCGATCTGGCGCGCAAGACTCGATAACACAAACTGGTCGGACTGGCCGGGGCCGGAGTGGTTGAAGGGCCGCATACGGACCGCATCGTACCCCGTGCCGTTGTGAAAAAAGGCGCAATAACTGTCCGCGGCGGACTTGGAAATCGCGTAAGGATTCTGTGGATTGAGGGGGTGGTCTTCGCTTATAGGCAGTTGGATGGGCGGCCCGTAGATTTCAGACGTGCTGACAAACAGGAAGCGGCTTTGGGGCACCCGCGTATGGCACGCTTCAAGCACGTTCATGGTCCCTTCGACGTTGACGCGCATGGTGCGGCGAGGGTGCTGTATCGAATCGGGCACAAACGTCAGTGCTGCCAGATGGAATATCACATCCACCGGCGAGGCCCAGTCGATGACGGCATCCACCTGGTCAAAATCGGTCACGTCGCAACGAAACTCGCTGGCGGGGGTAAGCGGCTCGCGCAAAACGGCGGAGCGCACGTCCCAACCGGATTGGGCGAGATGGCGGCAGAGTATGCCGCCCACGAATCCGTCCGCTCCGGTCACGAGTGCGCGCTTTTTCATGCGGTGCCGCGCTGCAGGTCGAGTTTGAGCCGTTCCATGTCGGCGTCCACCATCATGCCCATCAATTCGCGAAAGGAAACCTCGGGTTTCCAGCCGAGTTGCCTGCGGGCCCTGGCGCTGTCGCCCAGGAGAAGATGCACCTCGGCGGGCCGGTAGAACTGGGGATCGACCTTTACATACTTTTCCCAATTGAGGCTTACACGGGCAAACGCGGCCTCGCAGGCCTCGCGCACCGAATGGGTCTCGCCGCTCGAGACCACGAAGTCCTCGGGCTCCCGCTGCTGGAGCATCATCCACATGGCGCGGACGTAGTCCCCCGCGAATCCCCAGTCGCGCTTGGCATCGAGGTTGCCCAGGCGCACCTCGGAATCGAGGCCCAGCTTGATGCGGGCCACGCCGTGCGAGATCTTGCGCGTGACGAATTCGAGGCCCCGGCGCGGCGATTCATGGTTGAACAGAATGCCCGACACGGCAAACATATCGTAGCTCTCGCGGTAGTTGACGGTGATCCAGTGGCCGTATACTTTCGCGACGCCGTAGGGGCTGCGCGGATAGAACGGGGTGGATTCGCGCTGAGGCGTTTCCTGGGCGTTGCCGAACATTTCGCTCGATGACGCCTGGTAGAACCGGATCGATTTGTCGATCACGCGGATGGCCTCGAGCACGCAAGTTACGCCCAGCGCCGTGACCTGCCCCGTCAGCATGGGCTGTTTCCAGGACGTGGGCACAAAGGACTGCGCGGCCAGGTTGTAGACCTCGCGGGGCCGCGCTTCGCTGATGACGTCGATCATGGACCCCTGGTCCGTCAGGTCCGCGTGCATTAGATGGATCCGATCCTGGATATGCTTGATGCGCTCGAACTTCTCGATGCTCGAGCGGCGGATGACACCAAATACCTCATAGCCTTTTTCGAGCAAGAACTCCGCCAGATACGAGCCATCCTGACCGGTGATACCGGTGATGACGGCGCGGGGTTTCCCGGAAGTCCCCATAATGACAATTCCTTTCCCTCAGTGCTTGAACCGGGTGCGATTATAGGGGCGTTCGGGCGTCGAGGCAACCGGAGGGGCAGGTGTGAAGCGAACGTGCCCGGACCGGTGGCGCGGCCGGGCTCGCGGGGACTCAGGGTACGGGCGCAACGGAGATGCGGCGGCCTGCCGCATCCTGGAGACCGTGGCGGCCACGACAAGCCATGACACAGCACAAAAGCCAATCATGAGAAAGATGCTCATGCTGCTTCGATACGCAGGTAAACGGGAGAATACACGCCACGACGGAACGATCCGTGGGACCGGCGGCCTCGGCGGTCATTCTCGCAAACCGGCTGCCGCTGGCGCCGGGCCGTCAGAGCAGGCTGATTTCGGTGCTCAGGCTGTATTCGAAGCCGAGAGGCGATTTGTAGACCATCTCGATGTAGTATGCGATGAAACCCTGCTCCGGCTTGAGCACCGTGCCTGAGTAGATCCCGTCCGCATCGGGGGCGAGTGGCTGGGCGCTCCACGCCGCGCCGATGGTCATGAGCCGGAAGTCTTTGGTAGGCGCCTGGGCCATCCAGAGGTTGGCGCGGACCGGGGCGTCCTTGGGGACCACGCGGAACTCGCCCTCCGGCGAGAACTGCCACGTGAACTGGGGCATGGGCTGGCCTTTGATCACGGCGTCATAGAAGGCGGTCAACGCCTGTATGGTGCCTTGGCGGGATTCGAGCCCGTGGTCGGCATTGGGCTCATAGTGCAAGTTTCTGGGACCTGTAAGAGCGCCAAAATAGAGAGACGAGGCGTCAACGGTCCAGTACTGGTCGCCCGTACCGAGCAACACCAGTTTCGGCATGGTGAGGCGGCGGAGGTAGCGGTAAGGGTCGACAATATCGAGGAGCTGCTGTCCGTTGGGTTCCTGGAACCGCTCCTGAAGATTGAAGTCGGTGTAATCGTGGGTCGACTCGGTGTAGTGGCCGTAGTATTCGAGTTGCTGCGCCATCTGGTCGGGCAGATTCAGCATGTCGATGACCATGGGGGCAATCGCCACGACCCGCTTGTCGGTTGCGCCGGTGAGCCAAGTGGTCCAGCCGCGCTTAGAACCGCCCGTGAGAACAAAGCGGTTGATGCTGAAGGGCGTGTCGGCATGGTTGCGGCCGAAATCCTGGAGCGCGTCCATGGCGCGGACGGCGCTCTTGACCATGGGAAGCAGGAGGGGCCACGTGGGGTCGCCGGT
>CAZFOG010000096.1:15769-16991 GCA_964520685.1 uncultured Nitrospiraceae bacterium
GCCGGCACGCAAATGCCCAGCCAATGTTTCCAGAGATGGGGCGTAACCAGGCCCTGTTTCCACGACTGAGAGGTCAGGTCGAGGGTGTAGACCGTATAGCCGGGCCCCTCGCCGGCATGTGCCAGAGTGTATTCGTAATGGGGGTCCGGCGTGTTGACGTAATCTTCGAGGGGACCGGCGAATGCGAATGCGGCCGACAACGTCATGACGGCCGCAATCGGCAGGACTGAGGGAAGTCGTCTCACGGGTGATTCTCCTTAGTTCCTGGGTTCGAGAAGTTTCATGATAGTGGTCAGGCCGTAGTTGAAGCCCAGCGGGCTGGGGTATTCGAGTTCGATGTAATAGGCCACAAAACCTTCGGCGGGGCGCTCGACCTTGCCGCGGTACCATCCGCGCGCGTTGGGTTCGAGCGGAGAGGATTTCCACACCTCGCCGGCGGTCATGAGGCGGAAATCGCGCGTCGGAGCCTCGGCCTTCCACAAATACGCGGCCGCGGGCGCCTCGTCCGGTTTCACGAGAAAGCGGCCGCTGTCGCGCATGCGCCACGTGAATTGGGGCCGGGGCGCGTCGGTGATGACGTGGTTATAGAACGCGATGAGGGTCTTGACCGCATCTTCCTTGCTACCCATTCCGTGGTCGGCGTTGGGCTCGTAATACAGGTGTTTTTCGCCGGACAGCTCGGGGAAATAGAACTTGGCCGCGTCGACGGTCCAGTACTGGTCGCCCGAGCCGAGCATGACCAGCTTCGGCAAGGTCAGGGACTCGCGGTATTCATAGGGATCGACGAGTTCGAGCAACGGCACGCTTTCGGGAGCGTTAAGGAGGGCCATCAGGTCGAGTTCGGAGTAGTCCTCGATTTCCTGGCTGTAATCGCCGTAGGAGAACTTCTGGTACTCCATCTGGGGCTTCATGTTGAGCACGTCGATGACCTGGGGTGCGATAGCCTTCACGCGGCTGTCCACCGCACCGGTGAGCCAGGTGGTCCACCCGCGTTTTGAACCGCCGGTGACCACGAAATCTTCTGGGGGTCCGATTTCGTCAAGTATGGCCTGTGCGGTGTCCATGGCGCGGACAGCGGCTTTTGCCATCGGGAACAAGGCCGGCCACGAGAGATCTTCGCCGCTTTCTTCGTATGCATTCATGTAACGATCATAGGAATAGGCGATGATGGCGTCTTCGCTGCGTTTGCGCAGAATGACGCCGTCCTCAACTTCGTCTTGGA
>CAZFOG010000096.1:17001-17237 GCA_964520685.1 uncultured Nitrospiraceae bacterium
CTGCCGCCATCGATATAGAGCAAGGCCGTGTCGTTGGTGCGGATCGCGGGATTGATCACGGTGAGATTATGCTCCCATCGCAAATCACTATAGATGTCGGTTGCCGTTCGCCATGTTTGTGAAGTCATCCGGGTGATGTAGGCGGTTCCCAGATTATAGGTGCCGACCGCCGATACATAATCGACGTTTTCCGTGGTTGGGCTGGTCCACCCGTAACTGGGATCGGAAGTCCGGAC
>CAZFOG010000097.1:0-17228 GCA_964520685.1 uncultured Nitrospiraceae bacterium
TATTCTCTGAACTGCAGTTGGCCCTCGCTCGCTCAGACTTCAGGTTCACGCGCGAGTTTGTCCTTCTCGACCAGCTCGCGAGCGCCCTTGTCCACCTTTTCCGGGTCCGGAAAAAAGGTGCTGTAGGCGTGGAAGGCCAACCCAATGCCCCAGCCAAGAAACGCCCAATACCACCAGCTCCCGCCCGAAAGGATGAAGTCGACGATCATCAAAAACACAACCATAATCGCAAACGAAATCGCGTGATCCCGAAATTCGCGTTTCTGCCGGGCACGCCACTTTTCCCGTGCATATTCCATATCCCGTTCGGTAGCCAGGTGCTGCGCGGCCTCCTCGACCGTCCCCCGGCTTACACCCAGTTCGGCCGCGATTTCGACGAGGTCCTCGATGGGGACGCGGTCTTTGCTGCGTTGACGGCGCAAGGCCGAGGCCACAATCGCGGTGACTTCATCCGGCGTGTAGGTGCGTTCCCTCTCTTCCATCACACTGTCCTCCCGCCAACGCATCGCATCCAGTATGCCAGAAAGCGCGAACTCTGCAAAGGCAATTTAATCAACGGGTTAGCCGCCCATGTCCTGACCATCCCCACCGGATTCGCGGCAAATTTCGCGCAAAAATAGGTATCGTCGCCACGGGTTGTTGGCATTTTATGCGCACGCCGGGTTAGAAGCAGGGGTGGTAAACACTGGTATACTCTCTCGGAACGGGCATTTACCGACAGGACAGACCAAGGGACAGCGAACTATGAGCTATTCGGCTCACCCGCAGGCAAGTAAAACGAGGAGTGTGCCGGGCGAAACCCTCGCACATGGACCCACACGGACCCACACGGACCTACACGGACGGGGATACACCCGGTTTTTGGAGTTTTCGAGGCAGCGAAGCATGAGCCGTCCGGCTCAGCCATCGACGATGAAAACAGAAATGACCGGTGAGGGCACCGGTCCCACAACAGAGCGAAAAACCCCGATTTCTGGAGTTTTCGAGGCAGCGAAGCATGAGCCGTCCGGCTCACCCGTAGACGATGAAAATCAGGACTATCATGCTCAAAAGCCTTGGCCAGAGCCACAATCATGCGCAAGATGCGCATGCCACCTCAATGCCGTCGCGCATTTCCCCCTTCGGAGGGGGTGGAACGCCGGAAGGCGTTCTGGGAGAGGATTCTTGGCTTCCAGAAACCGAGTTTTCGAAGCAGACGCGGGTTTGCTTCGCAAACCGGCGGGTCGGTCCCTGTCTTTCGCTCCGTTTCAATGGTTGCGAGACATGTTCAACGGCTCCGTCATGGCTGGTTTCCTGCTCATAGCCGCAGGGGCCGCGATAGTGTCAGGGAGCGCTGCGGCGGATTCTCCCCTCGAGATGGCCCTCGGGGCCGGCCCGCGCACGGGGGAGGTGTACATCGTAGAGACGCCGGTGACCGGTCCGGATTCCGTAACGGAACTTGCGCGGCGGGGATTTGACATCGCCTCGGTGCGCGAGGGGGTCGTCGAGATATACGCTGTCGCGGAAGAACTCGAGCTGCTTCGTTCCCTGGGCTACTCGTGGCGCGTTACCGGCCGCGACGGCGATATGACCAAAGCCCTGGGGGAATACAACAATTACGCGTCGGTTACGGCCATGCTCGAGGCCTATGCGGCAGCCTACCCCGGCATCACCCGCCTCGAGAGCATCGGCCAGTCGGTGCAGGGCCGCGAGTTGTGGGTCCTGTACATCAGCGACAATCCGGATGTGGAAGAGGACGAACCCGAGTTCAAATACATCGCGACCATCCACGGCGACGAACCCATCGGCACCGAGATGTGCCTCTATTTCATCGAGCTGCTTCTGACCGGCTACGGCGGCACCCAGCGCATCACCGAGCTCGTTGATGCCACGGCCATCGCCATCCTGCCGCTCATGAATCCTGACGGACGCGAGGCCGGGCGGCGGACAAACGCGAATGGCTTCGACCTCAACCGGAGCTTTCCGGCGTATCCGGACGATTACACCGGAACAGCCTACGACGGCGAACCCCTCCACGACGCCGGCCGCCAGCCCGAGGTGGCTCACGTGATGCAGTGGACCGCCGCGAACCGCTTCGTTCTGTCCGCCAATTTCCACGCCGGCGCGCTGGTCGTCAACTACCCCTACGACGAGGATGGCCTGCCCTCGGGAACCGATGCCCCTTCGCCCGACGACCTGCTCTTCGAGGATGTGTCGCGGCGCTATTCCTTCTTCAACGTCCCCATGTGGAACAGCGCGGCGTTTGACGACGGCATCACCAACGGCTCGGCATGGTACGCCATCTTAGGCAGCATGCAGGACTGGAATTACCGCTACAGTGCGTGCAACGACGTGACCATCGAACTGTCAAACACGAAATGGCCGAACGCATCGGCGCTGCCGGGCTTGTGGGACAACAACCGCGAGTCCATGCTGCACTACCTCGAGGCGGTACACATCGGCGTGCGCGGCCTTGTCACCGACGCAATCAGCGGCCTTCCTGTCGACGCCAAAGTGATTGTCCAGGGAAATGCGCAGCCCGTGTTTACCGATCCCGATGCGGGCGATTACCACCGCATGCTCTTGCCCGGCGTGTATACCCTCACCATCCAGGCCAACGGCTACCATTCGCAGCTCGTCCCCAATGTGGCCGTTACCGACGGACCCGCCACCCGCGCCAACGCCGCCCTGGTGCCGTTCGGCGCCGTCTTCGCAGCGGATGTCGACGGCAACGGCGTGGTCAATGCCGTCGATGTGCAGCTGGTCATCAATGCGGCACTCGGGATGCCCGTTTCCTATGACTGCGACATCAACGGCGATAGCATCGTCAACGCGGTCGACGTGCAACTCGTCATCAACGCCGCACTGGTGTGACACGTCCCTCGTAGATGCGGCAGCTTGCCGCATCCCGGCCGCTGCGGCGCCCACAGAAAACTAAGACGCAGCAATAGATCCAATCATGAGCAGGATGCTCATGCCACCTCGAAGACCCGACCATAAAGAGGCGGGAGACGCGCTTGATCCGAAGGCCATTGTGGGACCGGCGCCCTCGCCGGTCATTCCGTCCAACACATCGTTGGGGCTTCCGGCTGATTGGCTGCGTTGTTGGAACGCGGCAAGCTGCCGCGTCTACATTCCCCGAGACTTCATCTGGGCGGTCAACGTAGATGCGGCAGCTTGCCGCATCCCGGCCGCTGCGGCGCCCACAGAAAACTGAGACGCAGCAATAGAACCAATCATGAGCAGGATGCTCATGCCAGCGCGCCGGCTCACCACAGCCTCACCGGCGCACTCACGGCCGCATGCTATTTGTCGTCCGGCGTGGAGACACCTTCGGGTTTGCGCACCACAAGCCGGCATTGGCCCGAGGGACAGTCGATCAGATGATACTCGACCTCGTATCCGAACGCCCGAATCAACGGCGGGTACAGCACCTGGCAGTGCTCACAGTATTTTGGATACGGCTCGACCCGCCCCTCACGGAACACTTTTTTCGCGGAGGGACAGTCGTGCATGTCGATGACGAACATATCGTCATACAGCGTCATACGATGGCGGCCGCCCTCTTCCCCGAGGGTATGGGACCAGTAGGCGTGCATCCCCTTGAGCCCGTCGTTCGCGATGTAGTCGCGCAAATTCGCGAGGAACTTTTCGCGGATGCCGTCCCACAGTTGCACGACTTTCTCGTACCCGCCGCGCTCCTCGAGGTATTTGAACAACTCGTTGTAGGTGTAAATGAAATCGAGGCACGAGATCATGATTCGGCCCTCCAGAAGCGCTGGACGCACCGGCCGGCTTCCTGGTCATACTCGACGCTGCACGCATATCCCGCTTCGGCGCAGATAGCCTCGTTGACGATGCGCGTGTGTTCGCAGAAATGCTCGGCGATGGCGTAGTGGTTTGCCCGCATGTGGTGAATGGCCGGGCATGCCCGGACATCGAGCACGAGGACACCGCCCTCGTAGCGCGTCTCAAAATCGCCTTCCTCGAGGCGGAACACGGTATCCCAATGCTCTTTGAGCGCATCGAGACCGCGCTCGCGCATATCGCGGATGAGGTCCGCGTAGACGGCTTTTGCGGCGCGCGTAAAGAAGTCTTCGACGCCCTCCATGCCGTACTGGTCTTCGAGGAATTGGATGCCGAAGCTCAATCCCCCATGAAAATCTTTGTGCACGTTCGCCATGGTACGATCTTCCCTGGTGGCTATTTCACTTAGTGCAGAAAACCGATTTCCTCGAGGGCCTTCCGGAGCGCGGGCACTCTGTCGTCCGGGAACGGCACTTTGGGCGGCCGCGGCGCGCCGACTTGGAAGCCCATGAGCTCAAGAATCGCGCGCTCGACGGCCACGCCGCCTGCCTTGAACCGGTACAGGACCTGCACGACCTGATTGGCGCGCCATTGGGCCTCGCGCGCCTTTTCGAGGTCGCCCGCCTGCATCGCGTCATACACGTCGACGATGTTGCGGGTCTGGTAATTGTACGTCGAGCCGATGCCGCCGCACGCGCCCGTGATCAGCCCCTGCAGCAGCATCTGGTCGCTGCCGTTGAAGACCGAGATGCGGTCCCCGAGGGCGTCGAGAATCCACCACAGCAGGAACATGTCGCTATGGGTGTACTTGAAGCCCACGAGGTTGGGGATGCGGTGGGCCACCTCGACGAATTGATCGCCGCCCAGGGCATGGCCCGTCAGCGCCGGGATGTAATAGCAGTACGTCGGCATATCCGCTGCTTCGCCGATGGTGCGCATGTGCAGCTCGAATCCCTCGAGCTCGACGGGGTAGTAAATGGGCGGCACGCTGGCCACCGCGTCGGCGCCGGCTTTGCGGGCATCCACCGCCATCGCCGCGGCTTCCTCGCTCGCTACCGCGCCCACGTGCGCGATGACCTTCGCCTGCCCGGCGACTTCACTCACGACCACTTCGACCACGCGTTTGCGTTCTTCGCGGGTCATGAGAAACCCGTCGCCGGTGCTGCCGTTCACAAAGAACCCGTGACAGCCCTGGTCCAACTGGAATCGCACCAGCTTTTTCAGCATCGCGATATCGACGTCCCCGTCCTTAAACGGCGTCAGCAACGCGGGGAGAATGCCCCGAATAACGAATTGTGGTTCCGACACGGCCATGACTCCTTTCCGTTTCTTCCAAGTGCCGCGGGCGATCACGCCGCGGAGTGTGCTACCAGTTCACCTGCACGCCTTTCTCCGAACTCGCTTCGCACGCCAACACGAGTTCGAGCATACGGCGCTCGCGCTCGAGAGGCATCAGGTACCCGGCTCTTCCTGCAAGCGCATCCAGGGCGTGCTGCAACTCGTCGATATACATCCGCTCGAAGTCATAGCCTTCGAGGGGGTCCGCCTGCCAACCGGGTTTGCCGGTAAAGGCCGGCCCGGCGTGCCTGGCATGGCGGAAACTCCGCCAATCATACTCCACCACACCCGACTCGAACGCCAGTCTTCGCAACACCACCGGCGGGCGCTGCACCATGTCGTGGTGCACCACCGCCGAGACGTTGCTCCGCAAGTCCAGCAGCACGTCGTACGTATCCAGGGCGCCCTCATCGGTTTCGATGTCGCGGCTGCGCCGCCGGGCCATGCACGCCAGCGCGGCCACGTCTCCCGCGAGCCATGTCAGCATCTGAAACTCATGGGGCAACATGTCGATGCACATGCCGCCCTCCGAGCGTTTCGAGGCGTAGAACCCGCGATAGTCCTCATAGGGATGCCAGTCCGCCACGTGCTGCCCCGCATGGGACAGGTACCCGAGCAACCGGCCATAGGGCTTGTCATCCACGAATGCCTTGGCCGTGCGGTGGATAGCGTTGTGCAGATAGGTGCAGCTCGGCGCGATGAACGCCCCCGCGGCACGTGCTGACCCTATGACGTCATCGGCGTCTTCGAGGGTCAGCACCATCGGCGCCTCGCAAAATGCCGGGATGCCCGCCTCGATACAGCGGAGCAAATAGCCCTTGTGCAGGTGGGGTGGCACGCAGATCAACGCAAAATCGGCCCCTGCCGCGAAAGCACTGTCCGCATCGCAAAACACGTCAACACCCGGCTGCCCGGCGATGGCGGAACGGCGGTCCTCGAGCGGGTCATACGCCGCGATGGAGTCATAGCCCATCGCGCGCAAGCACCGCGCGCGACGCTTTCCCATCGAGCCGCATCCGATGATCAAGAAACGCATGGCATTCCTCACTGGTGGCTGAAAGCATCCGGCAAGACATACTGCCGCGAGAGCATAGCACGCGCAGGCGGGACGAACACAATCGCTCTCGAGCCTCATCCTCTCACTTTCCGGCAACGAACCGGACCGTGCAGCAGATGCGACTGCTATAGGAGATAACGACATCGCGAGAAATCAATCATGAGCAGGATACCCATGCCGCCTCAAGTCCCCCTCCGCCGTTGAGCCGCCGGATGGGTGTCTGGGCGACGACGGCTGAACTCGACAGTCAAAACACGTACGTCTGCCCGTCGTCACAATATCCAGCGATTCAAACCCGAACGCCCGGTTGACAGGCTTCCGATAAGCTTCTATAATTCATGTACTTGCCGTCCTAATGGCGGTATTTTTCGATATCTCTGAGTGCGGGCCGTGTCCACCATATCCCTGGGGAACAGGGAGGAGCCTAATGCGAGACCGCGTAGAAGCGATCGAAGAGATCGCGACCCTTCCTGACGTGCTGGCCCGGATCATCGCCGTTGTTCAAGATGAAAGCACCACCGCGCTGGATCTCGCCGACGAGATTGTCAAGGATCAGGCCTTGGCAATGCGCGTTCTTCGGGTCGTGAACTCCAGTTTTTATGGTTTTCCGCGTTCCATCCGAAGCATCCCCGAGGCGGTTGTGATTCTCGGTTTCAACGAGATCGAGCGTCTCGCCCTCACGATTTCCGTGATCAACATGTTCGGAAGAAACGCCGCCCAGGTTCGGGCGTTACACAATCTCTGGCGCCACAGCCTGGCATGTTCTCTGGCGGCCGGGAGTCTCGAGCAGCAATTCCGCCGGGCGCATCCCGAGATCGCGGGTGCGCATCTGGCAGGGCTTCTCCACGATATCGGCAAAGCGGTGATTGCCCAGTATTTTCATGATGAGATGGCGCGGGTAGTCCATCTGGTTGAGACTGTGGGGTGCTCGGCGTACGAAGCCGAATACGAGGTGTTCGGGGGTATCACGCACTGCGAAGTCGGCGCGTGGATAGCCGAGCGTTGGCACCTGCCCGTCGAGTTTGTCGAGAGCATCGGCGGGCATCACCGGCCCGCAGAAGTCCCGGGCGATCCGATCCTTCCCCATGCGACGCATCTGGCGGATACGCTGGTAAACATGATGGGGATCGGGGCGCTGAACGACCAGCCCCAGGCCATGCCCCCCCATCCCGAAACCCTCGAGAGGCTCCCCCTCGATGAGAGTTTGATGTCGCGCATCCAGGAACGCCTCGAGAAGCAGCGCGGTCTGTTGGGCGCTGTGGCGATGGGTGCGCTAAGCTGATTGCATGCGCCGCGACTGTGCGGTGGGTGGCGCATATCACGTGTACAGGATTCACAACACAGGGGCGCTAAGTGTGATCCGGCATTTGCACCCCGCGAACCCGGAAGGAGACGCTTCATGACTGCGCGTATTGCATTTGCTGCTCTGACTCTTGTGCTGGGATGCTCGATGGCTTTCGGTGCCGAGCAGCCTGTGCCGAAGAAGGTGCTTTTTCTGCAGACATCCGTATCATTTGCTCACAGCCCGACGGTCGAGAAGGATGGCGAACCCTCGCTTGCGGAGCGGATTCTCCGGCCTATTTTCGACGCTATGGGCGCCCAATTGACAGCGACCCACGATGCAAGCACGATTAACGCGGAAAACCTGAAAAACTACGACCTTGTCATGTTCTATACCGAGGGCGACCTCACAAATCCCAACAAGACCGGCACCCCCGTAATGGGACCCAACGGCCAGACGGAGCTGCTCCAATGGATCGAGAACGGCGGCCGGTTTCTCGGCTTTCATTCTGCCACCGACACCTTTGATATCGCGGGCGAGGAGATATCGCCGTACATCGCCATGATCGGAGCGGAATTCGCCACCCACGGCAAGCAGTTTGTAGGCACCGTGAAAGTGGTCGACCCGAACCACCCCGTGATGGCCCACATTCCCGACGGCCTGCAATTGAACGAGGAATGGTACCTTTTCCGCAAGTTCAACAAAGATGCGATTCGTGTTCTGGCACTGCTGGACCCGGGCGAAGAGCGCGCGAAACAGGAGATGTACAACATCGCCCCATACCCCATCATCTGGGTCCGGACACTGGGAAAAGGCCGGGTCTATTTCACTGCCCTGGGCCATCGCGAGGACATCTGGGAGAGCGAACGGTTCCAGAACTCTTTCGTCGATGCCGTACACTGGCTTATGAGCACCGGCGAGCCGCAAGCCTTGCCGAATTACGGACAGGTCGTGCCGGACGCAAGCCCGAAGGAGTGATCCGGCGCGCGCAACCGTGCCTGTTGGCGCAGCTGCGCTCATTCCAAAACGGCCGCCGCGGCCGTAGTAATGCGTGCATCCTGAATTGACGGAGCAGGCGTGCACAATCAGGAACGCGCAGCGAGCTGTTATTCCGTTATCTTGCTGTATTCAACCGGGTCCTGTGCTTTTTCGGTGATTTCGCACTTGAAGGCACAACAGATGCCCGTCATAATCACTATTCGAGTTATTAGTCACTCGTGGGCGAGTTCCGCGCGATGATTGGAGATTACCATGCTGCGCGATCTGGTATTGCGAAGCCGGAGCATCCGGCGGTTTTATGAAGATACTCCCGTCTCCCTTAAAGCTTTACGGGAACTGGTGGACCTGGCCCGGCTGACACCGTCGGGCGCCAATTTGCAGCCGCTGAAATACGCGGTATCGAAAGACAAGGCCCTCAATGAAAAGATCTTCTCGACGCTGGCCTGGGCCGGTTACTTGAAGGACTGGGACGGGCCGAGCCCGGGCGAGCGCCCCGGCGGGTACATCATAATCCTCGGCGACAAAGAGGTGTCGGCCACGTTCGGCTGCGATCATGGCATTGCCGCACAGACCATCTGCCTCGGTGCGGCCGAGATGGGTCTTGGGGCCTGCATGATCGGCAGCATCAAGCGTCAGGAATTGCTGGAAATCGTGGGTATCCCGGGCGAACGGTACGACATTCTCCTGGTCATCGCCCTGGGAAAACCGCGCGAACGCATCGAACTCGAGATCGTGACCGAGCCCGCCAGGATCGAGTATTACCGCGACGAAAACGAAGTGCACCACGTGCCCAAACGGCGCCTCGAGGACGTGTTGCTCGCGGAATTCTGATCGAGCGAATCCCCTTTCGTGCCGCACCGAAAGCGGCTTACCGGATATGGAAGACAGTCTCAGGGCGCGGCGCCGACGAGGGCTTCCTCCTGGGGTGCGGCTGCGGCCTGCTCCACGTATGCGATGAGCTTCCTGCCGATTTCGTAGTTGTCCAGTATTCCGCCGAAAGCCTCAGCACCCGGACCGTACGCGAGCAACGGCACCATCGCGGCGGTGTGCTTGGTCGAGGCGAAGCTCGATTTGGCCACCTTCTTCTCTTCGAGCGAGCCATCGTGGATGGCGTAACCGCCCGTATCGTGGTCAGCCGTCACAACGACCAGTGTATTGCCGTCTGCCTCGGCGAAGTCGAGCACCACGCCCACAGCGTCGTCAAAATCGACCGTTTCACCAATAACGTGCGGCTCCTCATTGGCATGGCCGGCCCAGTCGATGTGCGAACCTTCGATCATGAGGGCAAATCCGTTGGGGTTTTTCGACAGGGCCTTGAGCGCTACAGCGGTCATCTCGGACAACGAGGGGGCGCGCTCTTCGGCCCAGAGAAGGTAATCGGGCGCAAACAGCCCGACAATCGCGTCAACGTCATCCAGGGCGCGCAGTTGTTCCGGGGTGAGCACCACCGGCATTCGTTTTCCCAATTCCGCCAGGAGGTCCTGATCATCTTTGCGCTTGCTGCCTTTTTGCGACTGGGGCACGAAGTACCCCCACCCGCCCCCGAGAATGACATCGGCGTTCCCTGCGGCAATCTGTTCGGCGATCAGGGGCTGCTTGCCGCGATCGTCCACGTGGGCCAGAAACGTCGCGGGAGTCGCTTCGGTGACGGCGCACGTTACCACCACCCCCGTGGATTTCCCGGCTTCTTCCGCGTATTCGAGCAGGTTTTTGAGAACCGCGCCGTCCGGCGTCATGGCCACCATGTGGTTTTTCGTACGCTGCCCGGTCGATAGAGCGGTGCCGCCCGCGGCGGAATCGGTGACCAGGCTGCTTGCCGAGTGGGTGGCCGAGAGGCCGCCCGCGGTGCAGCGGTCCAGATGAAGGCTGCCCTTGACAATGCGCGCCGCGGTTACGTTTCCTACGCCCATGCCATCGCCGATCATGACGATCACGTTTCTCGGCGCGGCCTCCTGGGCCGCCGGGGCGGACAGTGGAAGTAGGAGGAAAGTCAAGGCTACAGCGCAAAACAAGCGGTTCTGCATAAATCAACGTCTCCTTGTTTCGTTCGAGGGAGTTTTCCGCGCTCTAATTGGGCATCCCGAGTCTCTCGCCGGCCTCGGCCGGACGCGCCTGCCCGGTGCCGATGGGCTTCACAGCGCCATACGCGTTCCGCAAGGAGAGGGCTTCCAGAGCGGAAACGCGCGGAAACCAGTCTACCATACGGCTCTGTGCCGCATACACTGCTTACCTAATAGATAACCTTTCGTGACCAATCGAGAGAGCCCGGCACGAGGTGCACCAATTCCTGCGAGAGGCCGTCGGGCGAAACATGCACAACCAGCAGATGGTACATGCGTGCATCTTCGGGAAGGCGCTCGCTCAACGGAGCTCCTGCGCCCGCGGAAAGGGTGTACCGCACGCCGTCAATGACCGTTGACGCATAGCCGTGAATGTGGCCCATGTAGACTTCGGTCACCTGGTGTCTGGCCAGAAGCTCGCGAAACTTGCCGGCTTTCCAGGTGAATCCGCGCGGACTGTCGTCGCCAATCACCGCATCCTCGAAATACGCCGGAGGAATGTGGAAAAACACGAACTTGTACTGCGCCCCGGGCTTTGAGAGTTCCCGCTCGAGGAAGGCGAGGTCATCGCTGCTGACCCGGATAATCTCGCTCGCATTGAATCCAACGAACCGGCACGGGCCGTAATCAAACGAAAACCGGTCCCCGCCGTAAATGGTGTTATAGGCGGCGAAGTCGCGGCGTTCGCCCCGCTCGTGGTTGCCGGGTACGCAAAACACCGGCACGGGGTCGGTGATCTCGAGCAAGGGCAGGAAGTTCTCCAGGTATTCAGTCACTGTTCCGCCGCGGATCAGGTCGCCTGTATGAAAAATCATGGCGGGATTCTCCCTGGCCGCCTGCTCAAACAGCTTGGATGCGACGAAGACGTTGTTGCGGCTGTCCCCAAACACAACAAAGGAAAACCGCTCGGGAGCGGGCCCGCTGTTCCGCAGATTCTCGAGCAAGTGGTCACAATTGTATTTTTCGCCGTACGGACGCAGCAATTCGAGGTCGCCCGGAGAGGCCGTGGCCCACCAGCCCATGGCGGGAACACCCACGAGGGTGAACAGGGCAAGGGTGATCAATAGAAGCTTTGCATGCGTGGTTTTTCGTGGCATAGCGCCCTCTATCCTTCTACGCGCCGGACGTGACTGGCAGAACCAGACCGGCAAGCTAACCTGACGTAACGCCCCGGAAACGCGATTTCTTCCAAAGAAACCATCTTAGCATGCACGCATGCCGTAACAGAAGCCGGCGCCGCTGCTCGGGTTTGCCTCGATACTCCTCTCAGACGTAAGCTAGGCGGTACTGGGCTGTTGGCAAGCGGAAGGGGGTGCGATGGGATTGCAGCGGATACGCGTGGGCGTGGTGGGCATAGGCCGTGGCATGACTTTTGCCCGCCAGGCCCCGGCTGCCGGGATGGAGCTGGCGGCGCTGTGCGACAGCTGGCAGGAGCGCCTCGACGAGGCGGGCAGGGCCCTTGGCGTTCCCACCTATACCAGCTACGACGCTTTCCTCGAGCACGACCTCGATGCGGTGGTGCTGGCGAACTATTTTCACGAGCATGCGCCGTTCGCCGTACAGGCCCTCGAGGCGGGATTGCACGTGATGAGCGAATGTGCCGCCTGCCACACCCTCGGCGAAGGGGTGGCGCTGGCACGCGCGGTCGAGCAATCCGGCCGGATTTACATGTTCGCCGAGAATTACCCGTACATGGTCTACAACCAGGAGATGCGGCGATTGTTCCAGGATGGGGTCATTGGCGATTTTCTCTACGGCGAGGGCGAATATGTTCATCCCGACAGCGCGCGGGTGCATGCGGCGCGCAGCATCGGGATGAACCACTGGCGCAACTGGATTCCCGCCACCTACTACTGCACCCACTCGATCGCGCCGGTCATGTTCATCACCGACACGCGCCCGGTGAAATTGAACGGGTTTGTGATTCCCTACGACCACAATGATCCGTCGATGACCGGCTACGTGCGGGTATCGGACACCGCGGCGGTAATTATGTTGCGCATGAACAATGGCGCCGTGGTCAAATCGCTGCACGGCGGGTTGCGCGGCCACCAGAACTACGTCCGCATCCACGGCAACAAGGGCATGATGGAGAATGCGCGCATCGGAAAGAGCACGAACCGGTTGCGGGTGCATCGTGCGCCGCACGGCATCGAGCAGGCCGCACACGAAGAGCGGCTGTACACGCCCAAGTTTCCGCACCATCACCGCGAGGCAACCAGCGCAAGCCACGGTGGCGGCGATTTCTTCACCAATCACGCGTTCGCCGAAGCCATTCGCACCGGCGAGCAGCCCTATCTCGACGTGTACAAGGCCATCGATATGAGCATCGCGGGCATCCTGGCCTATCGGTCCGCCCTCGAAGAGGGCGCACCCGTCGCCGTGCCTGATTTCCGAAACGAAGACGTGCGCAAGCAATACGAAAACGACGGCTGGTCGCCGGATCCCTTCCGGGCGTGCCCCGGACAACCCTTCCCCAGTATCCTCGGCCGCATCGAGCCGTCGGAAGACGCCGTGCGCTTTTCCCGCGAGGTCTGGGGCGAGCAGGGCTATATAGAATAGAACGATGCGTCGCCCTGCCCGAGAACGGGCGATTTGCTGTTTGTGAGGACGCGGTAAGGACTTACGGGAAGGTGAAGCCACATGGTCCGCAACATTCTCCAGGTGTGTTCTTGGCTTGCGGCATGCATGTGGCTCGTTTATTGCCCAAGCGTCGCCGGGGAATCGGCCGGCGTGGCCGTGAGGCTTGAACACTCTGACAGTTCCGCAACGATTGCGGTGGAGACGGTTGAACGGCACAAAATCCAGCTCACGGTGGAGCCCAAGACGGCCCAGGCTCCCCTTTCCCTCTGTGTCGACCTGCCCATCACCGGACCCGGTGCCTGGCCTGTGGCAGATGTTGAAGTACGGGATTCGCGCGGACAGCCCATGGCTGTGCGGCGTAGCGGAATTGAATGGCACCGGCTGGTGATTCCAGTCCCGGCGAAACGCGATTCCTACTTTGTGCAGGCTGTTGAGGCTTCCAGTAAGCCCGTCACGGTTCCCTCCGAAGCTGAACGATATCTCCACGACCCGGGAACAGGGCTGAAAGTGGCTATTGCCCGATGGTTCAATGGCCGGTGCGCTGCCCTGAGCATCCGCTTCGACGATTCTCACCCGAGCCATCTATCCACTGCAATCCCGATTCTGAGCGAATATGGCTTTCGGGGTACCTTCATGATCAACCCAGGGAAGCCGGGGCCTGGCAGTCAGCGGGGTTCCGATTTTGAGGAACACCGCGCCGAGTGGGAAGCCTGCGCGAAACGGGGCGACCAGGAATTCGCCAACCATACGGCGCGCCACCGCGGCGCAAGTGACGACGCGGCCATGGAGGCGGAGATCGGCGAGGCGGCCGAAGAGATATGGCGCCTATTCCCAGGTCGAAGCAGACTAGCTGCCCTGAATCTGGGCGGCGGTACAACCTGGATTACAACGCGTCCCCTCCGGTACTACCTGGATAAATATCACCTCTTTGACGCCTCCCAAAACTCCATGGGAATGGATGATATCTACGGCAATCGCGTAACGGCTTTTCGAAACAGCCTCGAAAAGCATGTCGAGCGCGGATTGTGGTGCCGCATTCACTATCATTCCATCGGCGAGGGTCTCAGCAGTAGCGAGGCGAACTTTCGGGCAGTGCTCGATATCGCGGAAGAACACGAAGACGCCATTTGGATCGCCGGCATGGCGGACATTTACAAGTACCAGATGGAGCGTAACGCTGCGGCAATATCGCCTCTAGAGTCGGACTCCCAGCACTTCTCCTTTGAACTGTCGTGCCTGACCGACCCGGAGCTCTACGATCACCCGTTGATGCTGGAGGTAACATTGCCCTCTTCATGGCCCCCTGAACGAACGCAGATCCGGAACGCTCAGGGCGAAGTTTGTGACTTTCAGACCATCCAGTTCGAGAACCACAACCTGTTGCGGTTTGAGGTCGTTCCACGTACCGAAGCATACACCGTCAAAGCGGCACCGTGAGTTGGGGCGCAGAATCTCCTGATCAGGCCCGTGAATAAAGACCATTAAGCCTATCGAAAACTTACCGTAAGACATAAACGCCTCAAACGACTATTCAGCAGGAAGTCATGAGGAAGGCCAACCTCGAATACGACAGCGATGCGTCATTAGCCCGGCGCTGGCGCGCGGGCGACGGCCATGCGGCCGCGGCCGTTGTCGAGCGTTACACCGATGCCCTTGGCGCCGTCGCGTACGGCATCACGCGCAACCGAAGCCTTGCGGAGGAAGCGGTGCAAGAGACCTTTGCCCGCGCCACGCGAGCGGTCGGACAGTTGAAGGACACCGCACGGCTGGGTCCCTGGCTGGTGGGCATCGTGCGTCACGTGGCCGTCGATATGACACGGCGGCGTTCGCGCGAAACCTCCATGGGTGACCGGGACATCGCGGCTAACGGCAATCCCGGTCACGCAGCCATGCGGAACGAGGCGGCGGCAATCCTGGGCGAGGCGCTCGCGGCCTTGCCCGAGGACCAGCGCGACATCATCGCCATGAAATACGTGGCGGGCATGTCGTACGGGGCCATCGCCGAAGCCCTGGGCATGACGCCCGAGGCAGTGAGCCAGAAACTGTGGCGCGTGCGCCAGAAGCTGCAGAAAGAACTACTGGAGTTCCGGCCATGAACCCGAAGGATTCGGAACGATTATCACGATATCTCGACGGTGAACTGACCCCGAACGAGACGCGGGAGGTCGAGGCGTGGCTCGAAACGTCTCCCGAAGCCCGCGAGGAGTATGCCACCATGAAACAGATTCACGAGACGACTCTCGATATATTGCCCCAGACCCGTTTCAGTCGCCCGAGCGTTGCCGTGCGACGGAGGCGTCCCTTCTTGCGGCTGGCTGCCGCGGCGGCCATTGTGGTGTTGTTCGGTGGTGTCGTGTTTGGCGCCGTGCAGGTCTACGAAGCCTTTGTCGCGGAGACAGCCACGACCGTCAACCCGCCGCCCGACGCCCCGCCGCCCGCGCCCGAAGAGGCCGTAGCTCCCAGCGTCATTGTCGATGATTCGTCCGGGGAGCCGACTGCGGAAAGTGTTCTGCTGGCGTCGGAAGACGCGCCGTCGGAACCGGCCGCGACGGAGTCTCCGGTATCCCTTGACGAACTCTCCGCGCCGCCCCTCACCGGCGTGGTCACCAGCGTGATGGGCGAGCCCATCTCGGGGGCAAGCGTCCGGGCCCTGGCGTGGCTGGGAGCGTCGCCCTACGGGCTGGACGAAGACCCGTTGCTCGGGGCCACCCGCACCGATGCCAGCGGCCGGTTTTCGATGGATTGGCCGGCCGGCGCGCAAGAGTTGCTTATCAGTGCGCGGGGATTCGAAAGTGCCGATGTGAGCTACAACGGAGCGGTCGTTGCCCGCAAGATAGAACTGCACGTGAAACTGCTGCCTGAAGCCATCTACACCGGGCAGGTGGTGGATATCGCCGGGAATCCTATTCCCGATGTGCGGGTGGCTGCTGAATATGCGGATGACCCAGCGCAGGCGGCGGTAACCGATGCGGATGGGTTGTTTACGGTTGCTTCGGCGCTGGGCAGTCCAGGTTTGTCTTTCTGGCACCCCGGCTATGCCCTCCACTGGATAAGCCGGGCATCGCGGAACGAGCCCATTCAGGTGAACCTGTCCCCCGGCGCCTCGCTGAGGTTGCGTGTCGTACAAGGGGGCAATCCGGTGGCCGGAGCGAACATCTACGTGGCCTCGGAAATCCCCAAAGCTCTCGGCTACGCCATGGCGCGTGAGACGGATGAAACCGGCTGCGTCGTGTTTAACCAGGTGCCGGTTGAGGTGGCGGAATTGGGGGACATTGCCGTGTTCGCGACCGCTCCCAACGGGGTGAAGGGCCGACTGATGGAACTCCCTGAGCTGCAGGTTGGCGCCACCGCCGAGTGTACCATCACCCTGCCGGAGGAATACGCCGGCGAAGTTTCGGGAACCGTTACAGATGCGGAAGGAAACCCGCTGCAAGGCATCCCGGTGATTGTCGGAACGAACAATGAAATCGCACAGTGCGTTCGGACGGACGAAAACGGGTTCTACAGTGCCGGGCTGCCCATGGGCACGAGCATGGTTCTGGTCGCGCCCGATCTCCTGGGGTCAGGGCAAGTCAAGTCGGAACCCCGCATGGGTCAGTTCGAGGTAAATGCCGCGGGCACGGTTTGCACACAGAGCTTCACCCTTACGTGGCCGAGCAAAGACCTCACCTTCGTGCGCTCGGACGGTACGCCCGTCGAAGAGGTGTGGTTAAGTGCCTGGCCGGCGTTGCCCTACCGCCATCCGGGTAATGCGAGATGGAGGGTGACGACGGCGGTCGGTCGGATCCAGGCGTTCTGCGATAAGCTCTACAACGGTATCGCCTACGATGCCGACAACAAGACGTTGGGAATATTCGCCGTGGCGGAGGACCAGACGGAAATCACGGTAGTGCTTGAGCAGCCAGCGGGGGCTATCGCGGGGCGCATTGTCGACCCGAACGGGCAACCCCTGCCGGCTGCCAGCGTGAATTCCTCGCGGAACGCGGACGGATATCAGTACGTGTTCGCGTGGTCCGATGGCGATGGGCGTTTCCGCATCGAGCCGTTGCCCCTGAACGCGGCCTACAGCCTGAGCCTGTCCCTGCAGGGGTACCAATTGCTTCCCGGTTCTGCAGTCACGGGC
>CAZFOG010000098.1:0-9267 GCA_964520685.1 uncultured Nitrospiraceae bacterium
TTGTACAACCCTTTGACGTCACGAGATTCACAGACATCCAGGGAGCATTTCAGATACACCTCGACGAACTCGCCGTCGTTCATGAGAGCCCGGGCCCTGTCGCGATCCTCGCGGTACGGCGAAATGAACGCGGTGAGGGCGATCACGCCCGCCTCGGTGAACAGCTTCGCCACCTCGCCGATGCGCCGGATATTCTCCTCGCGGTCTTCCGGTGAGAACCCCAGATTCTTGTTCAGGCCGTGGCGAATGTTGTCGCCGTCCAGCACGATGGTGCGGCAGCCGCGGTCGTGGAGGGCCTGCTCGACCGCATGGGCCAGGGTCGATTTTCCGGACCCCGAGAGACCCGTAAACCAAATGACCACGGCTTTGTGGCCGTTCAGTTTCTCGCGGTCCGCCCGTGTAATGTTTGATTCGTGCCATGTGATATTGGTGCTCTTGATGTCCGTCATTGACCTGCTCCATCCAATGCTGTGTTTACTAGAAGGCGGGCGGTGCGGGAGACTCCGCAATGCCGGGAAACACGCCGCCGGGCCCGCCTGCTCGCGGAAAGCGCGTAGTGTACCATGAGATTGCCGGGAATCACAGGCGGGAATTCTGCGTTACACAACCGGGATAGGGTTGAAGCCGCGTATACACAAAGAAGGGCTCATTTTTCCGCGCACGGAGGCGGGGAATTCTAGCTGATGGTCCTTGTCGCGCGTGGATGGGCACGCGTGTTTCGCGCGGAGCAGTCTCTTTGGGCTAGTTGCGGATATGCGAGTGCGGCGCAGCGGTGAGTGCGGACGCGCGTCGTGCCTGAAGTGACGCAGGCGCTTCAGTGGTAGAGGGAAGGGACGCTCATGCAGGTCTCGGCAATCACTCTCCGCCACCGCGGAGGGTGAGCATGTTCAGTAAGAAGTTCGACCGCCGCGTGCATATTTTCATTGCCGTGCTGTTGTTCTCGATCCTTCTGGGCGTGTCGTTTGGGGCCACCATCTTGTGGCCGTCGCGCCGCGAGGCGGGCTACATGCCCGAGCAGCCGCTTCCATTCAATCACGCCCTGCATGCCGGTACGCTCAAGATCGATTGCCAGTACTGCCACACCGAGGCCCGCAAAGGCCCCCATGCGACGGTGCCCACCCTGTCGGTCTGCATGAACTGCCATACCGAGGTGCAACCCACGGACACGACCGGGGCTGTCAAACCCGCCATGCAGACGCTTCTCGAGCACTGGGAGCGCCAGGAACCCATCCGATGGAACAAGGTGAACGATGTCGCCGATTTCGTTTACTTCGATCACAGCCGCCACGTGACGGCGGGGATAGATTGCCGGGAGTGCCACGGCATTGTCGAGAGTATGGACCACATGAAGCGGGAATTCGGGCTCAAGATGAGCTGGTGTCTCGATTGCCACATGCAGGAACCACCCGAAGGCAGCAAGGCACTCGAGCGCGGCTGGTCGACCCGTGCACCGTTCAACTGCACAACGTGCCACCGATGACAGGGGAGTTGTGATGAGCCCCAGGAAACGCTGGACCTATCACAGTTTCGAGGCCATGAACCGCCTCAAGGCGGCTGCCCTGCCCACACACGGGGAGAATTTGGAGCCGCCGGACGGCATGAGCCGCCGCGATATGCTGGGGCTGCTGGGTCGCGCGTCGGCGGCGTTGGCCCTGGGCGCGGCCGGTTGCGAGCGTAAACCGCGGCGGACAATCGTCAGCCGTCCCGTCGCGCCGGAGTATCAGAAACCGGGCAAGGCGCTTTATTACGCATCGACGTATACCGGCGGCCCCCATCCCTACGGCATGCTGGTCAAGGCCGTGGATGGACGCCCCATCAAGATCGAAGGCAACCCGGACCACGTGCTGAACGCGGGTACAAGCACCGCGCAGATGCAGGCATCGACGTTGTCGCTCTACGACCCCGACCGGTTGCGGTCCCCCCGGCACAACGGAGAACCAGCCTCGTGGGCCGATACCGACGCGGCCATTGTCAAAGCGATCGAGGACGCCAAACGCGTTGTCTTGATCACCCGCTCAAGTCTCGGACCCTCCGAGCGCGCCCTTGTCGAGACGTTTCTGTCCGTAAAGCCCGGCGCACAGCATTTCGTCCACGAAACGGTGCACGACGCGCCACGGCGCAATGCGTGGAAACGGCTGTTCGGGAGCGACGGCGAACTGGTACCCGATTTCGCGAAGGCCAGGGTCATTGTGAGCTTTGATTCCGACTTTCTCGACAGCGACGGGCCCATGCTGGCCAATACCGGCGGATTTGTGCGCGGGCGTACGCCCGACGAGGCCCGCCATTCGAGCGCCACGCTCAACCGGCTCTACGTTTTCGAATCCGCCATGACGGTCACCGGGTCGAATGCTGACGAGCGGCGCCCGGTACGGCCCAGTCAGTTGGCGGCACTCGCAAACGCGGTACGGCGGGCATTGGAAGGCGGCGCGGCGGCGACTGGGGAGAGCGCCGCCAACGCACACATCGAACCGGCCCTGCTGTCCGCACTTGTCGAGGACCTGCGCCGTCACCGCGGCGAAGCCGTTGCGGTGGCGGGGCCGCATCTGCCCGAGGCGGTCCATCTGGCGGTCGCGGCGATCAACCGCGCCGTTGGCGCCTTCGGCACCACCCTGACCTGGTCACCCGCGCCCGCGACGCTGCCGGTGACGCCGCCCGGCCGCATTGCAGAGGCACTCGACAACGGCGCCGACGTGCTGGTGTGCCTGGGCGTGAACCCCGTTTACGATTGGCCGGGCGGCGGATTCGAGCGCCCGATGGAAAAGGCCCCGGTCCGGATCGGGCACGGTCTTCACCAGGACGAAACGCTCGTGCGATGCACCTTCGCCCTGCCCAGCGCGCACAATCTCGAATCCTGGAACGATGCCCGGCCGCGCTGGAACGTGCTCTCGCTCTGCCAGCCCCTGCTCGCGCCCCTGTTCGACGCACGCCAGGAAGCCGAGTCTCTCCTCTTGTGGACCCAGCAACTGTCGCCCGCGGACCATGCGATTCGAACGCACGAGGACTGGCATGATTTCGTGCAATCGCGCGTGGCCGCCGCGTTGGCCGAGCGGTCTCCTGCTACAAAATGGGAGGACGTGCTTCAGAAGGGCATCGTGGAGTTTCAGGAGGACCCCGCGGAAATGCCCCCCTTGGATGATGCGGTGCTCGCGGAGTTCGAGATGGAACCGCACGAAGCAGCAGACGCATACGAGATTGTTATCCGCCCGCATCATGGGGTTTACGACGGCCGTTTCGCGAACAATGCCTGGCTGCAGGAATTGCCCGAACCCGTCAGCAAACTGGTATGGGGAAGCGTGGCTGCCCTGGCGCCCGATACCGCGGCGAACCTGGGAATCAACGAAGGTGACCGGGTGCGCGTCTCGATTGGTGGAAAGACGGTCGAGCTGCCCGCGCTGGTGCAAACAGGCACTGCGCCGGGCGTGATCGTGGTTACCCTCGGGCACGGGCGGACCAGCGGCGGCCTGATTGCCCAGGAGGCGGCGGGGGCGAATGTTGCGGCGCTGCTGGGCGCGGAATCCCCAGCTTATCCCCATCTCGCCGTCACGGGCCTGGTGGAACGGGGCGAGGGACGCGAGAAACCTGTGCGCACACAGCTCGAGTTCTCGATGCACGGCCGTCCCATTGTGCTCGACGGCACCCTCGATGAGTTCCAGCACGACCCGGCGTTTATCAAGCACAAACGGCACTTGCCCGAGATGGTCGACCTGTACGAGCCCCAGGATTTCTCGAAGGGCCACAAATGGGTGATGGCGATCGACCTGGGCGCGTGTACGGGCTGCGGCGCGTGCATTACCGCGTGCCAGGCCGAGAACAATATCCCCGTTGTCGGACGTGACGAGTGCGCCAATGGCCGCGACATGCACTGGATGCGCCTCGACCGCTACGAAGAAGGCGATGCCGCCAACCCGACGGTTCACAACATGCCCATGCTGTGTCAGCACTGCGATAACGCGCCCTGCGAGAGCGTGTGCCCCATGAACGCGACGGTGCACAGCCCGGAGGGGCTGAACGAGATGGTCTACAACCGTTGCGTGGGCACGCGGTTCTGCGCCAACAACTGCCCTTACAAAGTCCGCCGGTTCAATTACGGGCACTATCAGGAAAAGGCACTGCGCGACCCCGTGCAGGAATTGGCCCACAACCCGCAGGTGACGGTCCGCGGCGTGGGCGTCATGGAGAAGTGCACGTTCTGCGTGCAACGTATCAACGAGGAGAAATTCAAAGCCCAGAACGCCGATGAACCCCTGAAAGACGGAGCAATACGGACCGCATGCCAACAGGCCTGCCCGGCCCAGGCTATCGTGTTCGGCGACGCGAACGATCCCGAGAGCCGGGTGGCCAATCTGCGGAAATCCGGGCGGGTGTTTCATGTCCTGGAAGAACTGAATGTGAAGCCGAACGTGTCCTATCTCGCGCGCGTGCGCAATCCGGCCGTTCCGGGAATCGACACAAACGGCGGAGACCATCACGGATGAGTGCCGAAGAGTCCATACTGGCCCCCGCGCCCGTGGTGGCCGAAAACCTGGATAGGAGAGGGCTGGACGACCAGGTGTTCCGGCCGCTCGAGACGTTTCCGACGACGCGCTGGCTTCTGGCCCTTTCGGTCGCCGGGGCCGTGGCGACGTTGTTTCCGGTCTGTGTCGCGATAACGCTCTACGAGGGCATTGGCGCATGGGGCAACAACATGCCCGTTGCCTGGGGCTGGGCGATCACCAACTTCGTGTTCTGGATCGGCATTGGCCACGCCGGTACGCTGATCTCGGCGATCCTGTTCCTGTTCCGGCAGAAATGGCGCACGGCCATCGCGCGATTCGCCGAAGCCATGACCCTGTTTGCGGTCATCTGCGCCATGCAGTTTCCCCTGATACACACCGGGCGGCCGTGGCTGGCCATGTTCTGGTTTTTGCCCTACCCCAACGACCAGGCCATTTTTCCCAATTTCCGCTCGCCCCTGATCTGGGACGTTGTCGCCGTGTCGACCTACGGGCTGGTGTCGGCCATGTTCTGGTACACGGGCCTCATCCCCGACCTGGCGTCGGTGCGCGACCGGGCCCGGAACGGCATGCGCAAACTCATCTATGGCTTGATGAGCCTGGGCTGGACCGGCAGCAACCGCGCCTGGCGCCATTATGAAAAGGCCTATTTGATCTTCGCGGGACTGGCCACGCCGCTGGTGCTCTCGGTACACAGTATCGTGGCGTTCGATTTTGCCGTGTCGCAGGTGCCCGGCTGGCACACGACCGTGTTTCCGCCATATTTCGTGGCGGGGGCGGTGTTCAGCGGTTTCGCCATGGTGGCCATGCTGTTGATTCTGCTGCGGAAGTTCTTCCGTCTCGAGGCGATCATCACCGACAACCATCTCGAGCTGATGAACAAGATCATTATCACAACGTCGCTGATGGTCGGCTATGCCTATGCCATCGAGCTGTTCACCGCGTGGTACAGCGGCGTCACGTACGAGCGCTACGTGTTCTTCAACCGCGCCTTCGGCCCTTACGCCTGGGCGTATTGGACCATGGTCACGTGCAACGTGGTGGTGCCCCAGTTGCTGTGGTTCAAAAAGATCCGCCGCTCGGCCCTCCTCATGTACCCCATCGTCATGCTGGTCAATGTGGGCATGTGGTTCGAGCGCTACGTCATCATCGTGACTTCGCTGCACCGCGACTACCTGCCGTCGAGCTGGGGCTATTTCACGCCAACCTGGGTGGACATCGGCCTGTTCGTGGGCAGTTTCGGGCTGTTTTTCTCGTTGCTCCTGCTCTTTGTGCGGTTCCTGCCGGCCATCGCCACCTCGGAATACAAAGTGGTGATGCCCGGAGCGCAACCGCCGCATGGAGGCGCCCATGATTGATCGTAAACACCATATCGCGGGCATGGCGGGTCTCTACGATGACCCCGAGACCCTGCTCCATGCCGCCGAAACCGTGCGCGACGCGGGTTTCACAAAATGGGATTGCCACACACCGTACCCCGTGCACGGTCTCGATCAGGCCATGGGCCTGCGTGAATCTCTCGTGCCGGTGATTGCACTGCTGGCGGGTTTCGGCGGCCTGGCAGCGAGTCTCGCGGCTATCGGCTACATTTCCGCGATCTACTACCCCATCGTCGTCAGTGGCAAGGCCCTCTTCAGTTGGCAGGCCTTTACGCCGGTGCTCTTCGAGGTCTTTGTGATGTCCGCGGCGCTGGCCACCATGGGGTCGCTGGTGGTTCTGGGGAAACTGGGCCGGTGGCACTCGCCGTTGCATGATTCGGGCATCATGGGCGAGGTTACCGGCGCGCGGTTCGCCGTGGTGCTGGATGCGCGAGACGACCGGTTCTCCGAGGATGACGCGCGCGCGCTCCTCGAGCAGACCGGATGCAGCGATATCCGGCCGCTCATCGAGTTCGAGGAAGAGGATACGGGCATTCTATGATTCCGCAATTCGTCATCGATCGATTGCAGAAGCTCGAGCCGCGCTGGTCGGCTACGGCGTACAAGGCTGCCCTGTTGGCCATGGTCGCGTCGGCTGTTGTGATACCCCTCGGTCTCGTGGCTCTGCCGTTTATTGAGTTTTTCAATGGCATGGCAGCGCAGCCCAAGGCCAAGACGCAGATGACCTACGGGCGCGTATTCGGCGAAGCCCTCGAGGTAGCCCGCGACCCCGTGCCGGGCACCTTGCCCCGCGGATACGAGCCCTACCGGTTCGAGCATTTCGGAAACACCCTTGACGAGGCCATCGCCGTCGGCTCGATGCTCGAGAACCCGCTTCCCGTCACCCGCGAGCATCTCGAGAAGGGCCGCGAGGTTTACAACATCTATTGCATTACCTGCCATGGTGCGAAGGGTGAGGGCGATGGACCTGTAATCGGCCCCAACCGGTTTCCAGCGCCGCCTTCGCTCCACACCGATCAGGCGCGGGGCTACAATGACGGCACGATCTATCACTTCATCACCAAGGGCCAGGGCAAGATGCCCAGTCACGCGCTTCAGATCGAACCCGAAGAGCGGTGGCAGGTCATTCTGTACTTGCGGGCACTGCAACGGGCCATGAACCCCAGGCCAGAGGATTTCGAATGATGGAAGCGGCGGTCCATAGTGAAGCGGTCCCCACGCGGACTCCGAAAGCCAGGGTGGCGGCTCTGGCCGTTGCGGCCGTCGGGCTTGTCCTCAGTATCGCGGCGCTTGTGGCCGACAGCAGCCGTTTCAGCCACGCCTATCTTATGGGATTCTGCTTTGTCTGGTGTGTCGTCGCCGGCAGCCTGTTCTTCGTCGCCCTGCACCACCTGACCGGGGCCGTGTGGTCGGTCGTGGTGCGGCGTGTGGCCGAAGCCCTTGCCGCGCCCGCATGGCTGCTCGTGATACTGTTCGTGCCGCTGGCCGTGTTTGTCATCCTGCCCGGCTATTTCGAGCTATACCCCTGGACCGACCCCGAGGTTGTTGCACACGAGCAGGTGCTCGCGCAAAAGCAGGCGTACCTCAATGTGCCGTTTTTCCTGGTACGCGGCGCGGCCTTTCTCGCCATCTGGGCCGGCTTCGCCACATATTTCATCAAGAACTCGACCCGGCAGGATCTCGCGTCGAACGCCCTGCTGACCGTTCGCATGCGCAAGGCTTCGCCGGTATTCATGCTCCTCTTCGCCGTATGCGTCACCTTCGCGGGCATCGACTGGCTGATGAGCCTCGAACCCCGGTGGTTCAGTACCATTTTCGGCGTGTATATCTTCTCCGGCATGATGGTGACGGCCCTGGCATCCATTATCGTCGTCACCCTGGCCCTGCGCCGGTGCGGGTATCTCAGCAGGGACGTGGTGACCGGAGACCACCTGTACAACCTCGGCGCGCTCCTGTTTGCGTTCGTATGTTTCTGGGCCTACATCGCGTTCAGCCAATACATGCTCATCTGGTACGCCAACATGCCCGAGGAATCGTTCTACATCGTTCAGCGCCTCGAGGGCGGCTGGTTTGGCGTCACCGTGGTGTTGGCGCTGGTCCGGTTCGTCATTCCGTTCTTCGCCCTGCTTTCCCGGCGGGCCAAAATGCACGCGGGAGTACTGTTCCCGGTATCGCTGTTGATTCTGAGCGGGCAGGTACTCGACTTGTACTGGCTGATCATGCCCCAGGCCCACACCGCCGGCCCCGTGTTCGGATGGCACGAGGCGGGGCCAACCCTGCTCATGGCGGGCCTGGCCGCCTGGGTGGTGATGGAATTCCTGGAGCGGCATCCGGCGTTGCCAATAGGTGACCCGTTGCTCGAAGAATCGAAGCGGTTTCGCCTCTAGAGGAAGCAGCCATGCGAGAGACAAAACGTTTATTTACCGTCTGTTGTGTTCTGGCCACGGGCCTGGCGGCCATCGCCCAGGTGCCCGGCGATGATGCGGGCAAGGTGGGCGTGGAAGAAAAGCTCGGCACCGTGCTCCCGCTCGATGAACTGAAATTCTACGATGAGGACGGCCAACTGATAGCCTTGAGCGCCCTTTTCGACCGCCCCGTCGTGCTCACGCTCGTCTATTACCGCTGCCCGGGTATCTGCACCCCCTTGTTGCAGGAAGTGGCCTGGGTTGCGGACAACTGCGACCTGGTCCCCGGCCAGGATTACCGGATGGTGACCGTCAGTTTCGATTCCGAGGAGACGTTCGAACTGGCCAACCCCAAGCGCGCCAATATGATTGCCGAAATCAGGAGCAAGGACGTGCCCGAGGACGCCTGGCGCTTTCTCACGGGCGATTCCAGCAACATCAACGCGATCACCGGGATGACCGGCTTTTACTATATCCCGGACAAAAACGAGGTGGATTACATCCACGCCGCCACGGTGGTCTTCTTGTCGAAAGAGGGGAAAGTCGTCCGGTATTTGCACGGTACGGCCTTCAACCCCGTCGATTTCAAGATGGCGATACTCGATGCCGCCCAGGGCCGTGAGCGGTCCGTGGTACAGAAAATCTCCAAATTCTGCTATAGCTATGATCCGGAGGGACAGGCCTATGTGCTTCAGGTCAACCGCATTATCCTCGGGGTGACCGTGCTGTTTGTAGGCGCGTTCGGCGTGTTCCTGCTTGGAAGAAGCATGGCAGGAAGGGTACGTGGCGCCGCTGAGGGCACACCTGCCCCGCAGCGCGGCGAGACCGAAGGAGCGGCGACATGACTACCGCCACGGTGACGTTTGACGAGGTGAACTACCTGAACGCCCGCAAGGGCATCCTGAGCTGGCTGCTCAGCACCGATCACAAACGAATCGGGATCATGTATTTCGCGGGCATGGTGGTGTTTTTCTTTTTCGGGGCGGCATT
>CAZFOG010000098.1:9277-17198 GCA_964520685.1 uncultured Nitrospiraceae bacterium
CATTGCAGCTTCTGATGCGCCTCGAACTGTTCGCTTCGGGCGAACAATTCATGAGCAACGATATCTACAATCGCATGCTGACCCTGCACGGCGTCGTGATGACGTTCCTCTTTATCATTCCCGGCATTCCGGCCGTGTTCGGCAACTTCTTCCTGCCCATTCTCATCGGCGCAAAAGACGTGGCGTTTCCCAAACTCAACCTGGCCTCGTGGTACTGCTACATGGCGGGCGCCATTCTCGGCATTTTCTCGGTACTTGCGGGCGGAGTCGATACCGGGTGGACCTTCTATGTGCCCTACAGCCTCAAGACCGATTCCAATATCCTGCTGCCCATGACGGCCGCGGTCATTCTCGGATGGTCATCCATCCTGACCGGCGTCAACTTCGTCACGACCGTCCACCGTCTGCGCCGGAAGGAAATGGGGTGGTTCAAGATACCCCTGTTTGTATGGAGCCTGTACGCGACGGGTTGGGTCCAGTTGATCGCAACGCCGGTGGTGGGCATCACGCTTATTCTGGTCCTTCTCGAGCGGTTCTTCGGCGTGGCCATCTTCGATCCCACCCGGGGCGGCGATCCGGTGCTCTACGAGCACATGTTCTGGATCTACTCGCATCCCGCGGTATATATCATGGTGCTGCCCGCGATGGGAGTGGTGTCCGAGATCATCCCGACGTTTTCGCGCAAGACCATTTTCGGCTACAAGTTCATCGCGTTTTCGTCGATTGCCATCGCGGCCATCGGCTCGCTCGTCTGGGGCCATCACATGTTCACTTCGGGCATGGGCGATTTCGCGCGTATCCTGTTTTCATTTCTGACATTCCTGGTGGCGGTTCCGAGCGCGGTGAAGGTGTTCAACTGGCTGGCAACCATGTACAAAGGCTCGATCTATCTTGGCCCGCCCATGGTGTGGGCTCTCATGTTCATCTTCCTGTTTACCATCGGCGGCCTGACCGGGCTCATGAATGCCGCCCTCGCGCTGGATGTTCACATTCACGACACCTCGTTTGTCGTGGCCCATTTCCATTACACGATGTTCGGGGGTACGGGCGTGATCTTCTTTGCGGCAATGCACTACTGGTGGCCCAAGATGTTCGGCAAGATGTACAACCTGAAACTGGCGCAGATCCTCGCCCTGCTCTTCTTCCTGGGCTTTAACCTGACCTATTTCCCCCTCTTCCTGGCCGGACTGGGCGGCATGCCGCGCCGCTACGCCGATTACCTGCCGGACTACACCCTGTTCCACAGGCTCTCGACCCTGGGCGCGTGGCTCATGGTGGCGACGCTCGTGGCGATCACGGCGAACCTGGTGTATTCCCTCTTCAAAGGTAAACCGGCCCCGGACAACCCCTGGGGCGGCGCGACTCTCGAGTGGCGCACCCACACCCCTCCGCCAACGCTGAATTTCGACGGTGAACCCGACATGAGCCGCGGCGCCTACGAATACCCCACCGAGGTGGAAGAATGACCCAGGAAGTGCTGCGCGCCACGGATGCCGGCCACGGCGGGGAAGCCGAGCACTACGACCCCGCCGGCGCAAAGGTCGGGATGTGGCTGTTTCTGTTTACCGAAGTGCTCCTCTTCGGATCCCTGTTTCTGGTGTATGCGGTGTATCTGACCATGTACCGCTACGATTTCCGGCTGGTCTCGCAGCACCTCGACACGATCACCGGCGCGACAAATACCCTCGTGCTCCTGACGAGCAGCCTCACAATGGCGCTGTCGATCGCCGCCCTCGAACGCGGCCGGAAACAGCAGTCCCTGGGACTCATGGCCGTGACGCTGGTCCTGTCGGGCGTGTTTCTTGGGTTCAAGTCGGTGGAATGGGGCAGCAAGTTCGCCCACGACCTGTTTCCCAAATCCGAGACCATGCTGCTCAAACCGCTCGGCGAGCAAGTGTTTTACGGTTTGTACTTCACCATGACGGGCCTCCACGCCGTGCATGTCATCATCGGCGCGGGCGCCATCCTCATGGCCATGTTCCTCGTATGGAAGGGCAAGGTCAACCGGGACCGGGCCTCGTTCATCGAGAATACGGGCCTTTACTGGCACCTTGTCGACGTGGTCTGGATATTCCTGTTTCCCTTGTTCTATCTAATTGGCTGAGGTCGCGAACATGACTGCGCAACATGAACATGAGCACGTGCTGGTCCCGCACAGACTCTACATCACGGTCTGGGCGGCGCTCATCGCCCTGACCGCCCTGACCGTCGGCGTGTCGTATGTCGACATGAAACACGTGACGATCTTTACCGCCTTGATCATCGCCACCGTGAAGGCCACGCTCGTACTCCTGTATTTCATGCACCTGCGCTTCGAAAAGCCGCTGTATCTGTATATGGTTCTTGCCGTAATCGTGACCTACGTCATTTTCGTGGGGCTCACGTTTTCGGATTACTGGTTCAGGTAGACGACAATGTCGGATTCGGTATCGGAAATCACACGCGAAGTCGACAAGGCCTTCTGGCTTATCGGGGGGGTGTCCCTCGTGCTTCTGACGGGCGTCACCGCCGCGATGCTGGTGTTCGTCGTCAAATTCAACCGCACACGGGCCAAAACCACCTCGCAGATCGAAGGACATAAGACGCTCGAACTTGTCTGGATCGTCTTGCCAACGGCGATCGTGTTGTGGATGTTCTTCGTCGGGTACAAAGGCTTCGGTATCATGCGGCGGCCGCCCTCGGACGCCATGGTGGTCGAGGTCACGGGGCGGCAGTGGTCCTGGGCGTTTTTCTACCCCGGGGAGGGCGTGTCCGCGTCCGAGATGGTGGTGCCCGTCAACACGCCGGTGCGTGTGAATCTCACGGCCCCGCCCGAGGACGTCACCCACAGTTTTTACATCCCCGATTTCCGCGTGAAAGAAGACGTGGTGCCGGGTCAGGACACGAGTCTCTGGTTCGAGTCCGAGCGTGAAGGCTACTTCAACATCTTTTGCGCCGAATTCTGCGGGAAGGACCACTCGAAAATGATCTCGGTGCTGCGGGTGGTTTCAGACGATGACTACCGGAAGTGGCTGCGTGAGCAGGTGCTGAGACGCTACAAACCCCTCGAATTCGAGGGCATTACCGATCCGGACCATCCCGCGTTTGGCGAGGAGGACCTCAACATCGACGCCGAAGGCATCTACAGCGCCTACTGCGCGTCGTGTCACGGCCCGCAGGGGGACGGTTCGGGGCTTCCCGGCGAGGCCCGCGATTTCAGGGAGCCCGACGGCTGGAAAATCGGACGCAAGACCACCGACATCTACCGCGCGCTCACCGAGGGCATCGAGGGCACGCGCATGCGGCCCTTCCCCAACCTCACACCGTGGGAGCGCGTCGCCATGGCCCATTACGTGCGCTCCTTCATGACCGAGCCCACCGAGGCTACCCGGGAAGATTACGATGCCCTCGTGGCCCAGTATGGCCTGGACAAGGTGCAGCCGCCCAAGGAGAGCATCCCCGTCGAGAAGGCCATCGATATCCTGGTCGAGGAGGCCCAGGAAGCCCGCGTGCGGCCCAATCCGGGCGGAGCGGGGTGAGGCGTGTCTTCCAACGCGACCCATGCCGCCCAAACCCGCGAGACAGCAGACACCCCGGCGAAACCTGACGTGCGAACACGGTCGCTTCCCCGGACCCTCCTCGAGTTAATGAAAATCCGCGTGACCTGGGCCGTCAGCTTAAGTTCCGCGACAGGCTACCTGCTGGCTGCTCACCGGTTCGACGCGCGCTTCTGGCTTCCCGTCGGCGGCACGTTTCTCCTCGCGGCGGGCGCGTCGGCCCTCAACCAGTGGCAGGAAGCCCGTATCGATGCCCGAATGCCCCGCACACAAAACCGCCCCCTGCCATCCGGACGCATCAAGCCCGCGACCGCGCTGTTTTTTGCCGGTCTGCTGATTCTGCTCGGTTTGTACGTGCTGGCCTGCGTTCCCGGGCAGACGTTGCTCGTCGTCGGGCTTGGAGCGCTTGCCGTTTTCTGGTACAACGGCGTGTACACGTATCTCAAACGCGTCACCGCGTTCGCCGTGGTTCCCGGCTCGCTCATCGGCGCGTTGCCGCCCGTTATCGGGTATACCGCCGGGGGAGGGGCGGTGGATGACCCCGTGATCGTGCTCGTGGCCGCGCTGTTCTTCATCTGCCAGATCCCTCACTTCTGGCTTTTACTGCTCGTGCTGGGCGACCAATACGCCGCGGCCGGCCTGCCGTCGCTCACACGTCTCTTGTCGCGCCGCCAGCTCGTGCGCGTGTCGTTCATGTGGATTCTCGCCACCGCCGCGGCCGGGCTGATGCTCCCCGCGCTATCGCGCGGCGCCGTAGCGGTACCGTGGTCGCTGGCGCTCGTCGCGGCATCGGTGTGGCTCTTGTTCCAGGCCCTCGAGCTGCTCCGAACGCCCCCCGAGCACGAACGTCCCCGCCACTACCGCCGTGCCTTCCTCCGCATCAACGCCTATATGCTTGTCGTGATGATCACTCTCATGCTCAACGGCCTCGCCACAGGACCCTGAAACGCGCGCCGTCGTCATATTTGCGCCGCGGACGCCGCTTTAAACATGTCCCCGTTCTCCTGTGTTCCTCGTGCCTGAGGCGGGCAGGCCGCGCTGGAGGGGGTGGCTTCCTTCTCCGGGACTATCGCTGCGCTATGCGGCACTGGTCTTCACCCGGTCCGCTGGGTCCACCCGATTCGCCCGGCACGCGCTCGCTCTGCACAACGCATCCACACCGCTTCCTATGCGAACGCGAAAGCTCTGTTTCTGCTCGAATTGCCCAGCGATTCGGAGCACTCCCTCTTATTTGACCCGCAGGTGTCTCGCTCGTATTATGAAGGCGTTTAGTGTCTATGTAACAAGCGCAGCGGGGGTTATCTCGTACAATGTTGGCGCGGGTGCGTTCATGCGGGGTGGTAGGCATCGACGGCTATCCGTTGGATGTCGAAGTTGACAACCATCCCGGCCAGCGGCGCTTCACCATGGTGGGACTCCCCGACGCGGCGGTCAAGGAAAGCTATGAGCGGGTCCAGTCGGCCTTGCGCAGCGCCGGGTTCCGCTATCTGCGCGGGGTGGTGGTCGTCAATCTTGCCCCGGCCGACGTGCGCAAGGAAGGCAGCGCCCTCGATCTCCCCATTGCCCTCGGGATGGCCGCCGCCAGCGAACAACTCGCCGCGACGCGGTTTCTTGATTATGCCATCGTAGGCGAACTCGCTTTGGACGGCTCGGTCCGGCCGGTAGCCGGGGCGCTGTGCATGGCCATGGCCGCACGCGAACAGGGCATGCGCGGCATCATTCTTCCGCGTGCCAACGCCGAAGAAGCGGGCGTCGTGCCCGAGATCGACATCATTCCCGTGTCGACCCTCGTCGAGGCAGCCGAGTTCGTCACGGAACGCTGCGAAATTACGCCCTTTCGAACCGATTTGCGCGGGGCCTTTTCGCGGGCGCAGTCCCACACACCGGACCTGACCGATGTAAAAGGCCAGGCCCACGTCAAGCGGGCATTGACCGTTGCCGCGGCGGGGTCGCACAACCTCCTGATGGTAGGTCCACCCGGTACGGGGAAAACCATGCTGGCATCGCGATTGCCCGGGATCCTGCCCGAGATGACGTTCGAGGAGGCCCTCGAAACGACGCGTGTTTATAGCGTGGCGGGCGTCCTCAATGAAAAAGGCCACCTGATTTGCCGGCGCCCGTTTCGTGCGCCCCACCATACCGCGACGACGGTTTCGATCAGCGGCGGCGGGCACGGCCAGCAGCCCATGCCGGGCGAGGTCAGCCTGGCCCACAACGGGGTGCTGTTTCTCGACGAATTGCCCGAGTTCAACCGCGCCGCCCTCGAGGTGTTGCGGCAGCCCCTCGAAGAAGGGCTGGTTCACATCCGCCGCGCATCGTATTCGGTCACATTCCCGAGCCGGTTTATGCTCGTTGTCGCGATGAACCCGTGTCCGTGCGGATGCCGGACCGATCCCCGCCGCGATTGCCGTTGCACCGTTGGCGAGGTCCAGCGCTACATGAGCCGCCTGTCCGGCCCATTGCTCGACCGCATCGACATCCACATCGACGTGCCCGCGCTATCGTTTGAGGAGATGTCCGACGACCGGCCCAGCGGCGCACCCACGGCGGAGATCCGCGCCCAGGTACAGGCCGCGCGGGAGCGCCAGCATGCCCGTCACGACGGACGCTACCGCGGCAACGCCCACCTCGATGCCACCGCCACGCGGAAGCATTGCGCCGTCGGGGCCAGCGGCAAGGCCCTGCTCGAATCCGCCCTCGAGCGCATGGGCCTCAGTGCCCGCGCCTACGACAAAATCCTCCGCGTCGCCCGCACCCTCGCCGACCTCGAGGACAAACCCGACATCCAAGATCACCACCTCGCCGAAGCCATCCAGTACCGGAGTTTGGATCGGGAGATGTTTTGATGATCCCTGGACGGGTTTTCCTGCCAGTCGAATTTCCGATACCCTCTGGGTCCACCCGGTCCACTGGGTCCACCCGGCCCACCAACCGGTTTCCGGGCGGGCAAAGGGCGGAACTGAGTTAGAGCGCGAAAAACCCGGGACTGACCCAAGAGGTTTGCGCCAGCAAACCCGGGTCTGTCCCGAGGGTTTTTCACCTTCTTAGCGCAGGCGTCTCGCCTGCAATCTTGCTTGCGACAAGTCACCAAGACAGGGCGCCGACCCATTGACGAAAACACCGGGCAAGTCTACACTAATCTAGAGGGCAGTTGCCTTTCATTGACGATGGTCCCGAGCAACGGGAGGGCATGCCTGGCGAAAAAACCTACCACGGGCGTGAAGTACGTGCTTTTATCATCTTCTGATCCTGTGTGATGGTGTGTGCGGCGCGTCTCGCGACCGCACCGCGAATGGAGGAGATGGACATGCGAAATCGAGGATTCACGCTAATCGAGCTGCTCGTTGTCATTGCGATCATCGGAATTCTCGCAGCGATTCTGCTGCCGGCGCTGGCCCGCGCGCGCGAAGCGGCCCGGCGCGCAAGCTGCGCCAACAATCTCAAGCAGTCCGGTCTCGCCCTGAAAATGTATGCGAACGAATCCAAAGGCGAGAAATTTCCCTCGATGCTGGTGTATCGGAGCTCGTGGTGGGCCGATCCGCCACTGCAGTGCGACATTCCCAGCAACGGCCAATTCAGCTTTGACGGCCCTGCCATGTATCCCGAATACCTCTCGGATTTCGACGTGCTGATCTGCCCCAGCGACCCCGATATGGAACGGGAATCGGCAAAGTGGCACCACGGGCCCAATGGCTCGGTCGACCCGTGCGGCATCGAAAACACCAGCTACATTTACTGGGGTTGGATGCTCACACCCGAAGACTATCTGCTGGCCGGCGGCGGGGGCGACAATGCCGAGAATCCGCAGATGGGCGTCGACGTCTCCATGGCCCTCCTTACGAGGGCCTACGATGTGATCCTCACGGAGCATCCGGCCGAATTGGCCCTCGGCCATAACAATTTCGACGACGATATCGAGTTTGACCACGAGGACCGCGGGCCCGTGACGCTGTACCGGCTCCGCGAAGGAATTGAACGGTTCCTCATCACGGACATCAACAATCCGGCCTCGTCCGCGAAGGCGCAGAGCGAGATCGCCGTCATGTACGATGCCACGGCGCAGACAACGGTTCAGCCCTCGACGTGGGGCGACACCTACAGCCTCTTTAACCATATCCCCGGCGGAGCCAATGTCTTGTATATGGATGGGCACGTGGACTTCCTCCGCTATCCCAGCGAATACCCTGTAAGCCGGTGCTGGTCGGTGATTCAGGGGATCATCTGGGGCGCCATGGGTACTCCATAACCGCGCCGCCGGCTTCGCTGTGGCAGCGCACGGGCGTAAGCGGGTTCTGCGGCCGTCAGGTCTCCAAGACGCCGGGCGGCGGGGTCGCCGAGCGCCAGCTCGGCACTCTTCTTCCTCAGCTTCCGAACGGGGACACGTA
>CAZFOG010000099.1:0-17115 GCA_964520685.1 uncultured Nitrospiraceae bacterium
CTGCCCGCGGATTGATGTCCGGGTCGCAGTAGAATTGGTAGTCGGGGTCGCCGCTGGTGTTGGCGTCGTGGCTGAAGAAGAGATGGAAGTCGTGCGCCTTCAGAAAGAGCTCCATGCCCGACAACGTCGCTGCTGTGCAGCCGCCCGCATACCAGAACGTCCCGTAAACGGTCTGGGGCGCGATGTCGGTGATCACAACCACAATTCTGTGTGCGTCCTCGCGAAACCCTGGCCACAAAGCATTCAGAACCGCGTCGTAGGCTACCGTCGGCGACCACCAGTCCCCCACCGTGTCGAACGTGTCGTCAATTTCCTCACGCAACTTCTCAATTTCCAGTGGACCGTAGAACGGGCAGGGATCCAGATGGACCGGCGTTTCCTCAAACGACATGACGGACACGCGAAAATCCACATGGTGGGCAATCAAACTATCGATAAACGCGTGCACTTCCGACCGGATCGCGGGCATGGCCGGGTCCATGCTGGCCGTGCCATCGACCATGAAGACGATGTCCAGTTGTGTCTCGCCTACGGTCTTTTCCCACATCCCCACATTGTAGTAGGAGTCGCTCACCAGGCCGACCTCCGCAGGCGTGGTGATCTGCGCCCCCGTAACGGCATCCACCAGCGATTCACGCAACGTCACCTGAGACAGGTCCAACCCCGTGATGGGCTGCCCCGAGACGTTCCGCAAATCGAGCACCGCCCATGCGTTCCGGTCGGTGACCTTTGCCCCCCGGTAATCGTGCGCGACTACCGACAGAGTCTGGGCATGCGCCCCAAAGACCACCCACCATACGACCGCAAGCGCGATGGCGCCGCTGCGGAAGAGCCTATCTGAATGTGGATGCCCCATGATGAGATCCTCCCTGGATTCTTACCCGCACCCGGGCACCACCAAGGCCCTATCCCGATGTTCCACACCCTCTTGGCCTACTATATGCACTAGTATAGCTCGAAACGGTAAATTCAACAATTACAGGAAATTGAAGAAAAAAGCAGGAGGCACCTTGCCGGGCTTGCGTACTGCGGTTGCAGGAATCGAGACCACGGAATCGCCACAACGGGCCGGAAGCGGAATGCGTTTACAGATCCCGCCAGTTCTCTCAGCCCATTCCGTCCACCGCCGATTGCCTTGTTCCCGTCAAACCGCCTCACGGCGCCCGCTTTGCACAAAGCCATCCTCGCGCACCCCTTCGTGACCGGCGCGCGATTTCAGCTCTCCAGATAACATCCGGGCGAACAGACTTGCGCCCGCCTTGCTCTCCGGTTTACATTTCCCGAAAGTGAGGAGGTCGCTGTGTACAAATCGTGCTTGTTGTTCGTCTTCATCTTGTCTATCACCGCTGTGTTGCCTGCCGCGGCGCTTGCCATAGGCGACCCTGCCCCGCCATTGCGGGTGGGAGACTGGGTGAAGCCGAGTCCCGTGGACCTCCTCAATCCCGGCTCCAAGGCCCCAAAGCCTTACTTTCTCATCGATTTCTGGGCAACGTGGTGCCAGCCCTGCCGCATGATGATGCCCCATATCAATGATCTCCAGCGGCGTTACGCCGCCGCCGGTTTCGTCGTCATTGCCGTGAGCACCGAGCGCCCCGACACCATCCGCCGCTTCGTCGAATCCATGGGAGCGGCCATGAACTACGCGGTCGTCGCCGACACGGACGACCGCGCCGTGTACGAAGCCTACATGCGGCCCGTGGGCGCACCGGGGATTCCCCATGCTTTTCTCATCGACCGCGACGGCAAGCTTGTCTGGCATGGCGTTCCGGTGGAAAAGGAGCTTGACCCGCTCATTGAACGCTTGGCAGGCAGAGATTACACCCTGCAATCCGAGCAACTCGCCCAGCGTGCCGAACGTCTTATCGCCCGCTATTTCGCCACGTTGAAGCGCGGGGACATGGACGAAGCAGCCACGCTCGGACACCGGATCGTGGCGTGGGGGAGTGCCCGTCCGGACATGTTGCGCGAATTCGCCTGGCGCATCCTCACTGAACCCGGACTCGAGAGGCGAGACCCCAAAACCGCCCTGGATGCCGCTGCCGTTGCGGCCGGCGCTGCTCCCGATGACTTCCGGGCACTTGAGACGCTCGCGCTCGCACAGTTCGAATCGGGGAGCAAAGCCGAGGCGCTTGAGACCCAGAAAAGTGCTATCGCAGTCTGCCCTGACCAAATCCTGCAAAACCGCATGCAGGAAACTCTTGACAAATTCACCGCCGCGTTGGCCTCCCAAACCACGGCACAGTAAGATTTTCGGCCGTCGAATCCCCTCTAAATGCTGAAATCCCGTGATTCTCGTGACAGAGCGACTGCGGTATTATCCTCGGTTTCCTGTAATTATTGATATTCACAATGCAATTCAAGGCTTCTGATTGGCAACGGCGAAGTATTCACATAAGCAGCATTTTCGACGTGTCTGGAAAAAACCAGGTTTTTCTTGCTGGAAAGGCATACTTAGAGGGCGATATGTTCCAAAATAGCGCATATCAATTGTATTTTGCGTATTACCCGCCTCTTCGTGGGCCAAAATGAAGAAATCATGAATTTCCCTTGATAATTCGCGTCATGTAACGTACAATAGGTTTGGTTGTATGGTTAAAACCCGCACCGTGGGCCAACCGAAACTCGAAAAACCCGCTTTTGCGCACGAGGAAGGATTATTCATGGGAGAAGCAGCCGAAAAACCCCGGGAAGCGGTCGTAAACGAGACGCAGGTCGACTCAAATTGGTACGCACGCGGGTTTACGTGCGACAGACGGTGTGATCCGCCCGGCCAGGCGTGGGCGGACTATGTCCATGACGTCGATGAGCTCGTTCTGGTCGTCGAAGGCGACGTGGAAGTTGATATAAAGGGCAAGACCTATCGCCTCAAACCCGGGCAAGAACTCCTGGTTCCTGCCTGTGTTCCGCACACCATTCGCAACGTCGGCACCTCCGACGCCACATGGCTGAAGGGGATGGCGATGGATTATGCGTATACGGATTAGATGGCCGAACGGGGCCATTACCGGATTCCTGAACGACACGCCCACTGCGCGGTACCTGGCTGAGGTGTTGCCGCTGTCGTCTTCCGCGAACACCTGGGGCGAAGAGGTGTATTTCAGCGTGCCGGTCGATGCGGAACTCGAGACCAATCCGCGGCAGGTCGTCGAGGCGGGACAGATCTGTTTCTGGGTGCAGGGCGCTAGCATTGCAATTCCCTATGGGCCCACGCCGATTTCAATTGGCAGGGAATGCCGCCTGGTGACCGCCTGCAACATTCTCGGGAAAATCGAGGGCGATTCCCGCGTCTTAGCCTCAATTCAGGACGGAGATTCGATCACGCTCGAACATGCCGACAGGTAGCCCGGTCGACAAATGAATATGATTTTCAAGGGCCGCGCCTTCGGGTGCGGCCCGTTCCTTGCCTCGGGAAGGTTGTTTCTCCACGTGCCTGCTTGAAAAAGACGCCGGCATCTGTTTTGCTTGACGGAGGTTAGGGTTCATCCTGAAGGCATATCGAACGGCCTCAGGCAGCACAGGAGGGAGAATTGACGATGCTTTCAAGCAGCTTGCTGGCAGCTATCCTGGCTGTTCATGTGACGGGTCAAGAGATGTCACCGAAACAGTATCTCGAACAACTCGAGCGCGTATTGCCCGAAAGTGCCGAATGGGAACAGTGGCTCGATACGTCGGGCGAATTGCCACCCGATTTCTCCGCTCTCGACACGATTCCCAATCCCCGCAGCCCCCTTGCCCCTATGGTCGATGGCGAGGTGCGTCAAATCGGCTCAGTCGATGAATGGGAACATCGGCGCGACGAACTCAAGACCCTGTTTCAGCACTGGGTCCTTGGCACCATTCCACCCCGGCCTGAACACCTCGAGGCGGTGATCCTTCAGGAATCCGATGAAGATGGCGCGCATATTCGCGAGGTGGAACTGCGGTTCGGACCCGGCGGGAAAGCCCGGTTGCGCGCCGAACTCATGATCCCACCCGGCAAGGGGCCCTTCCCGGTTTTCATGACCCAGCACAATCACCGGGCCTGGGCCCTGATTGCCCTGCGGCGGGGGTATCTCGCCTGCGTCTATGCCGGCTCCGATTCCCAGGATGACACCGACACCTTTCTCGACGCTTATCCCGAATACGACTGGTCGCGGCTCATGCGCAGGGCATGGGCGGCTGGCCGCTGTATCGACTATCTCGAAACCGAGCCTTTCGCCGAGGTATCCAAAATTGCGCTCACGGGGCATTCGAGAAACGGGAAGCAGTCGCTCATGGCATCCGCGTTTGACGAGCGCGTCGCGGTGGTGATCTCGAGCAGCGCCGGCGCGGGCGGCTGCCACGCAACACGGTGCTATTCCGATCCCCATCTCGGTGAAGGCATCGAGCATATCACCCGCAATTTCCCGGAGTGGTTTCATCCCCGCTGGCGATTCTTTGTTGGACACGAAGACAAACTCCCGGTCGACCTGCACGAGCTTGTGGCCCTCAGTGCGCCCCGCCCATGCCTCATCAGCGCGGCGTTGAATGACAATTGCGGAAGCGCCTGGGCCGAGGAACAGACGTACCATCTGGTTCAGCCGGTCTATGCGCTCTACGGCGCGGAAGCGAATTTCCGGATTCTCTGGCGCCCCATGGGCCACGAGACCTGGACTTCCATCATCGAGCGCTATCTCGACTGGTGTGACACCCATTTTGGACGCGGCAGCTATGCGTTTCCCCAGCAGTTCATTTATCCCCACGGGTTGGACCGCGCGAATTGGACGGGTTCGGGCCACGCGGCCACCGCCGCCAGTTTCGACGTGCCTCCTGCCAGGGATGAGGTCCGGCGCCTGGTCTCGGATTTTCTGGGTACAACGCCGCCCCACGCGCACAATCCCGGGGGGACGTACGGGACCGAACCGGACCATATCGCGCGGCTCTTGTCGCGTTATTCCGTACCGGGGGGCCTCGCGAAGCGCGACATTGTCTTCGGGGAGTACCTCAACGCCGATATCTATCTCCCCGCGGAAGCCGCCAAAGCCGAAAAGCCCGTCCCGGCCATACTGTGGCTCCATCCCATGAGCCCTACCAATGGCTTCATGGCCGCGTACCGCCGCGGTCCCCAACCTGTGCATACCATGGCAGAAGCCGGGTTTGCCGTTTTTGCTTATGACCAGATCGGATTCGGCCGCCGCATCGAAGAAGTGCAATACTTTTACGACCGCCATCCGGATTGGTCCCTGCTCGGGAAAATGGTCCACGATGCCCAGGCCGCCCTGGATGTCATGACCACGTTGCCTTACGTCGACCCTTCGGCGATCTACGTTGTCGGGTATGACCTCGGAGCGCTGGTCGGGGCGCACTTGTGCGCTATCGATGACCGGCCCGCGCGTTTCGTAGCCGTGTGCGGCCCGCAACCTTTCCGCCGCGATGACCCCGCCATCACCGGCGGGCTGGAACGCTGGTCGCAACGATTCAGGCTTCTACCGAAACTCGAGGCGTATATCGGACGCGAGGCGGAGGTCCCCTATGACCTGCACAGCCTGTGGGCCTGCCACACGCCGAAGCCCATGCTTGTTATTGCACCCGAACTCGATTGGCGTGTCCGGACGCAGGACGTCGAGGATGCCGTCGAAGCCGCGCGAACAGCCTGCGAGCAAGCCGGCGGTGACCCGAAGGCTCTGACCCTTCTGGCCCCCGAAGGCTACAACCATTTCGGCCCCGAGATGCAGCAACGCGTTCTCGAATGGCTTCTAAAGTAACGAAAACCCGCGAAACAGGCCCTCCGGTGTGGGACCGGCGCTCCGAATCACGAATTCTCGAGGCAGCGAACCATGAGCCGTCCGGCTCACCCATAGACGATGAAAATGGGCTAGATCAAAAACCTCGGGACAGTCCCGTCTCGCTCCTGCGTCGCTCGCTTGGGACAGTCCCGGTTTTTGGAATTTTCGAGGCAGACCCGGGTTTCGTTCTCCCGCTACTTGGCCCCTCTTCTTTCCGTCCGTATACTGGTGTTTTGAATTCCACATCCGACACATTGCGAAAAGGATTCACCCGTGAACGACGCCTTTGTCGATCTTCGCAGCGATACGGTTACCCGGCCCACACCGGGCATGCGCCAAGCCATTGCCGAAGCCCACGTCGGCGATGATGTGCTGGGCGAAGACCCGACCGTCAACACCTTGCAGGAGCGCGTTGCGGCCATGGTGGGCAAAGAGGCCGCTCTGTTCGTGCCTACGGGTACCATGGCGAACCTGGTGGCGATTCTCTCCCAAACCCGGCCCGGCGACACCATCGTGCTCGACGAAACCGCTCACCCCTTCAACTACGAATCCGGCGGCATTGGCATGGTCGCGGGACTGATGACCAAGACCGTTCCCGGCGATTGCGGCGTCATGCGGCCACAGCAGGTCGAAGAGGCCCTCGTCCTCAAAAAAGACCATCACTTCTCCACGACATCGTTAGTATCCATCGAAAACACCACCAACCGCGGCGGAGGAACGGTGTATTCCATCGAAAAGGTCGCCGCCATCGGAGAAATCGTTCACCACCACGGCCTGCGCCTTCATTGCGACGGAGCGCGCATTTTCAATGCTTGCGTGGCTGCTGGTGCCGATGTGAAAGACTATGCCCGGTACTGCGACACGCTGTCGTTTTGCTTCTCGAAGGGCCTGGGCGCTCCCGTGGGGTCTATCCTTACTGGCGATGCCGAGACCATCGGCCGGGCGCACCGGTACCGCAAGATGCTCGGCGGCGGCATGCGCCAGGCGGGCGTCCTCGCCGCCGCAGCCATTTACGCACTTGAACATCACATCGAGCGTCTCGGAGAGGACCACGACCGTGCCCGGCGATTCCGGGAAGCGCTTGAAGGCGCAGAGGGGCTCGAGTTCCCATTGCCGTCGCCGACCAATATCGTGTTTCTGGATGTTGCTGATGCCCCGTCCTTTGTGGCGGCGCTGAAAGAGGGGGGAGTGCTTGCCGGGGCGACCGGGCCTCGACGTATCCGGGTAGTTTTCCATCTCGACATCGACGACGCAGCTCTCGACAGATCGATCGCATGTTTCCGCGCAACCGCCGCCCGTGTGCGTTCCTAGACCTGGTTCTCGATCTATTGATACGCCGTGCCCCTGATTGTCAGGGCAATCGCATTTAGTCTCCCCGCACGAACGGTTTTTGTTTGTGCGGCGGTTTGCTGGTGTAGGCTTCCAGTTTACTTGGGGAGATGCGCTGACAGGCAATGCCGCATTGAGAAACCGGTCTTGTTGCACGCGAAGATGCGGGGTGGAAGAATGCTCGATACCCCAGAACCGCCGATTTACGCGAGGTCTTGGTGCGATAGCCCTACTCCGATTGTTGCCCGTATATTCGCGGGCATGATACAGTTGCTGCGCTTTATAGTGCCATTTATGAGTGCATGAGTAATCCATACCTATCAGGTGCAAAGCAGATGAAGAAGAGAGCCCTCGGTATTCTGGTTAAGCTTGGTTTCACAGTCCTGTTGTTTGTGCTGCTGTTCCGGCCGCAGACGTTCGGCCTGTCGGAGGACACATTCGGCGGCGTGACGCCCATGAAGATGTGGGAGGAATTGCGCGGCGCCGATTTCCGCGTTCTTGTGCCGTGGCTGCTGTTTGCCGTGGCGGTCAGGCTCGCCGGAATGACGGCCGGCATGCTTCGTTGGCGTCTTTTGTTGAAGGGTCAAGGACTTACCATTCCTTTCGGCTATCTCGTGCAGAGCTGGTTTGTCGGGCGGTTCTTCGGTATCTTTCTGCCAAGCACCATCGGCCTCGATGGCTACCGTTTGTACGATTCCTCGCTTTACACGGGCGAACCCGTGAAGTGTGCAACCGTCATAGCCGTCGAGAAATTGATTGGATTCGTCGCGCTCACATTTCTCGTGTTTCTGACGTTTCCCCTTGGTTTCCGTCTTCTCAACATCAATATCGTCATATTTGCGGGCATACTGGCAATACTTGCGGCATTCGTTGCCGTTGCATTTCTGCTGTTGCTCAATCCGCGGGTGATACAGATTCTCGTGGCAGTGATTCCGACTCCTGCCAAGATCGCCAACACGCTGAACAAGCTCGGGCTGGCCGCAACCGCTTACAGCGGGAACCGTATCCTGCTTCTGAAAGCAACCTTCCTCGGGCTGCTGGTTCACCTCGGCACGTGCTTCATGTTTTTTGGCACGATGATGGCCATTCGCGCCGAAAACACCAGTCTCTGGGATATTCTCTTCGCCAGCCCGGTTATGATCTACGGCACCGTGCTTGGGCCCTCGATTGGCGGCGAGGGAATTCGGGAAATCGTGTTTGTCAGTCTCCTGAGCGGCACTACAGGCGCTGCCGCTGCTGCCCTCTTCGCACATTTGGGCTGGTGGGTCGGGGACGTGGTGCCGTTCCTTATCGGCATGCCCATTCTGATTCTGCGCTCGCGTAAGCCCAAAGACGATATGGGCGCAGAACTCGCCCGCGTGCGCAGCAAGGCCGCTGACGCCCAAGTGCTGGTGCATCTCACCCCTGAGGAGATCGCCGGCTACCGGCGCAATATTCTCAATTGTCTCCTCGCCGGCGCTCTGGCAGGGCTCATCGGCGGCGCAGCCATCGGCCTTTCGGAAGCCGGATGGGTCATCGGCCACCATGCGGGCTATACGGAATGGTCTGCCTTCTGGTGGGGGCCGCTTGTCTACGGCGCGCTCTTTTTGTGCCTAGGTTTCGCCATTGCCGCGGGATTGACGTTTCTCTACCTGCTCGCGGGGCGTTTCCTGCCCGAGAAGGTGAATTTCGCCTTGACCCTCGGTTCCATACTCGCGCTGGCGTTTCTCGGCATCGGCCGCTTCATCTACCGCCGCGATATTCTCGACGAACGCGCCCTGACAAGGATGGAAAACATCAACGTGCTGCTGATCGCTCTCGGACTGTTCGTCGCAGCCGCGCTACTGACACTGCTCATAACATGGCCGTTCCGGCTGAAACGCGGGGTGGTTGTTGGCGCTGGCGGCGGCGTCTTTGTCGCGCTGTTTATCGTGGGGGTAGTGCTGTCCATGGCAGTGCCCCCGCGTACGGGTTCCGAATTCGCCCCCGCCCAGAAGGCTGCCGGCCCGAATGTCATCATCATGGTCGCCGACGCCCTGCGCGCCGACTACCTGCCCGCCTATACCCCGACCGTGCCCATACAGACCCCTGCCCTGGCGAAACTCAGGAAGGACGCTGTTCTCTTCACGGCCTGCTTTTCCCAGGCATCGTGGACCAAGCCGTCTTTCGCGACCATATTCTCCGGGCGTTACCCGGAATCCCATACGGCCACCAGCAAGAATGCCGGGCTTCCCGAAGAAGTCACCACCTTCGCGGAGGTATTCTCGGAGAACGGCTACTACGCCAAGGGATTTGCCAACAACCCCAACATTACCGCGGCCCTCAATTTTGGACAGGGTTTCACCGACTACGTCGACCTCAAGCCCGACCTCTATTTTTTCGCAAAGCCCTCCGCTTCCAGGCTTACCGGCTATGACGGCCTGCGCAAGGTCTGGAACCTCATCGCGAAACGCCTCGGTGGCAAAATGAATGTCAAGCGCTTCTACCAACCCGCCGAAATCGTCACCGACGAGGCGCTCGCCTGGCTCGATGGACCCGAGCGTCCCGAGGATGCCCCCTTTATCCTGTTCCTGCACTACATGGACCCCCATGACCCCTTCATGAATCATGACAACCCCGGCGAGGGATATGCGCGCGCTCAGATGGCCGACCCTGACCCCGATGAATTCCTCGAGAAGATGCGCCACGCCTACTACACCGAGATCGAGCACATGGATACCCATATCGGCGGGTTTCTGGACGGTCTTCGCGATCGCGGCCTCTATGACGACTCGGTTATCATTTTCACCGCCGACCACGGGGAGGAGTTTTTTGACCATGAGGGATGGTGGCATGGCCAGACGCTCTATGACGAAGTGATCCAGGTGCCCCTTATGCTGAAGCTTCCCGGCGGCGCCATGGCCGGCCACGTCAACGCCAATTTCGCGCGTCACATTGATCTGGGCCCCACCATGATGGCTCTTGCGGGATTGTCCAAGCCTGCGGACATGCCGGGGATGGCCCTCGTGGAGAACGGCGCGTTCAAAAACGGCCTCACCGGCCACGTCTACGCGGAGAACGATTTTGAAGGCATTGTGTTGCAGGCGGTGCGCAGCACAAGCGAGAAACTCATCCTCGCCAATGAGGGCAACTGGCGGAAACTTGACCCCGTGGAGTACTACGACCTGCGGACCGACCCGGAGGAAACCGCGAACATCCAGGCGGAGGCACCGGATCGCGTCCGCGACCTGGGACTTCTGATTGAGGGGATGGTCGCTTTCATTCAGGAAGGCGCCGCCGAACCAGCCATCATGGACGCCATTTCGCCGGACTTGGCAGACCAATTGGATGCCTTGGGATATGGCGGTCACGACGTCAAAACGCCGCCCGGAAGCGACACCGGCGAAGCAGACAAGACCGAGAACTCCGCGGGGGCCGTTAACGCTCCCTAGACACCGGCCTGCTCATCTTGATGGTTCCGTGTCTTCGGATGCTCATCATCCACGATGCCTACGACCTGAGTGATCCGCCCCGCCCGCTCCGCAATATTAGACAAGTGATCGCCTACACGTTCCAAGTGTGCCACAAGGTCCAGAAAGATGACGCCGCTCTGCACCTGGCACTGGCCGGCCTCGAGCCGTTGCACGTGCGCATCCGAGGCGTCCTGGACGAATGCGTTGATGCGGGCCTCGTTTTCTTCGGCGGCTTTCAGGGCATGGCCATTAACCCCTGACAGAGTACGATACGTGGCTTCGAACTGGGCGTTAAGCATTTCCTGCAACTGGCGCAAATCGCTCACGGCGCGCTCGGTGATCGGATGCCCCCCTTTTCGCCGGAGGTGGGTCAGTTCAACGAGATTCTCTGAATGATCGCCTATGCGTTCGGCGTCATTGACCGCGTGGATAAGGGCAGGAATCAGGGAGGATTCTGCAGGTGTCAGCTCCTTCCCCGACAATTCCACCAGATACTGGGTTATTTCGTGTTGCAGCCGATCGATGAGATCTTCGCGCCGCAAGATATTCGTCTCGAGTTCCGCCGGCCCCCCATGAAAAAACTCGCACCCGTCATTGATGGATTTCTGGGCGCGGCGCAACATATACACCACTTCCTTGATCGCCTGCTGGATCGCAAGAGAGGGGGAATCAAGCAAACGGGGTTCAAGGTATGCCAGCACACGCTCCTGGTCGGCAGCCGTTACCGGAATGATGCGTTGGCAGATTTTCGCCATCGTACCCACGAACGGCAAGAAGAGAATACAGTTTAACACGTTGAACGAAGTGTGCGCATTGGCCACGTGGCGCACAATGTTCTCACCGTCGAATACGTTACCCGGGGTGACATAATTCACCAGGCCCAGAAACAGGGGTTGCCCCTCCCAGAGGGGAACAAAGAGCAGAATATACATGTAGGCTGCGCCGAAAACGTTGAAAAGCGTGTGGGCCAACGCGGTCCGCTTGGCATTTCGATTGGCTCCCAGAGAAGCCAGGACACCGGTGATGGTTGTGCCTATGTTGTCTCCCAGTACAAGGGGGACCGCTGTGTAGAACGATAGCAAGCCCTGGCCGGAAAGGGCGAGTACGAGGCCCACCGTGGCGGAACTGGACTGGATAACCATCGTCGTTATCGTGCCAATCAGGATACAAAGCAGGGCTTTCCCCATGGGAATGACATCGCCCGGCTCGGGTGTGCAGTCCACCAGCAGGAACCACGACTGGAACTCCGGGCTGTGCCGAAGCGGTTTCAGGATGCCCGACATCGTCGTCATGCCCAGGAACAGCAGGCCGAATCCAAGTATAGCCTCGCCCAGGAACCGGACGGTCGGCTTCCGGAACGCAGAAGTCATGACCAAGCCGATGGCAATAGCCGGGTACGCCAGGGCATCCAAGTTAAACGCGATGATCTGTGCGGTAACCGTGGTGCCGATGTTCGCGCCGAACACAACCCCGATCGCCTGCTGAAGGGTCATCAACCCTGCGTTGACGAATCCAACCGTCATCACGGTCGTGGCGCTCGAAGATTGCACCATGGCCGTCAGTCCGGCGCCCACGAGGAGCGCCAACACCCGGTTTCGCGTCATGGCCTGCAGGATCTGCTTCAGCCGCCGGTCCGCCATACGCCGTAACCCGCCCGACATCATCTTCATGCCGAAGATGAAAATGGCCAGTCCCCCGAAAAGTTCCAGCGCCATCTTCGACTTGTCCAGCGCCATGGCCTCGAATTCGATGCTGCGGACGTGATAACGCTCCTCCTCGGATATGCCCGTCCGGCGGTCCTGGATCTCAACGCTGGCAAAGTACTGCTTGACGTCTTTCCCGAGCTTCCAGGAAGTGACCGCCAAGCCGTCTTCATTTGTAACCAGATGGTCGTCGGTGATGTTCGAGCTGCCGTCTCCACCCTCGACCCGGAAGTGCACGTCCACGCCGGGCACAGGTCTGCCTGCGTTATCCGCGAGCAATACCCCAAATTCAGGAAGCGTCCCCCCCGTGGGCGCTTCCAGGTCTCGTCCAATTCGCTTCACCCCGCTAACAACCCGAAATTCCGCGGTTTTTGGGCCTTTTCCCGTATCGACGGAGGCGATGACCGCAATATCCCCGGGCACGGCCCCCAAAATCACGGTCGCCGCCGCAATTCCGTCCGTCCCCGTGACCGCGGTCACGCGTGGTTCCCCGCTCCGTTTGAAGACGGCCCCTCGGGTCGGCTCCTGGATTTCGAAATGGACTTGCGCATCCGCGACCGGATGGCGCGAGCCCTTGCCTCCCAGAAGGCCGGGTTCAATCGCGCTTTCCACCAGCACCCGGAGCGGATTGGCGAGGGTCTGACCGGGCAGCCCCGTCTGGTCAGTTCCGGAGGCGTGAGGTTCAAGCGAAATTCTGTCGGCCTTGCGCAGAGTGTGTGTGTCGCAACCGATTATAAAAAAAGAGCTTACGATGAGAATCGTCAGCGCGCTGACATGCGCCCAGCGATAGCCGCTTGGCATAAATCCCCCCAGCTTACCTGGTTCTTCTACGTATGGAGAGATGTCCGTGGCACCCGGACATTTTAACGATTAAAGGATACCAAGATCCCCGCCAATGTTCAAGAAGCAAGCCGTCCAAAAAACCGTTAACCCAGCCATCGGCCAGCATCGGCACGCCGATGCACGGAAAGAACACGAGAAGGACGTTCTCCGGAAAAGTGGCCGGAACCGTACCTTCCACATGGCCCCGGCAGCCCGTCCTAGGGTCCGAAGATCAGGGAAGGCGCAACTCGTAAACGATAACCTCTTCCTCGCCGTTTCGTGAGGTGACACGAAGCCGTTTCACCGGCTTGAGCACGTCGGGGTTGCTGCGCCACTCGTTGAACAGTGCGAGCAGCCCGGATGTCCTGAAGTGGGGAGTCCCTTCAACATACTGAACCGGATACAGCAGGTAGTGTATGTTGCGGTCCGCAAACCAGCGAAGCTGCGCCTCGAGAGGGCATCCCATTAGAGGTTCCAGGGCCTCGTAACTCTGGAACGAAGGGACCTCGAGATAGTACGCCCGCGGATCCAGGGTAAAGACCTGTCCAAGAGTCTGTTTCAGGGCCTCTCGCCGCATTTGCGGAGAGATTTCCACCGGAACCATTCGTAAACCTCTCAATTGGGGGTCCTGGCTACGGAGGGGCGTCTCAATCGTGGACCTGGCCATCTCTGGCAGCTCCCGGTTTACCCATTGGAATGCGGCGTACCGCTCGACACGCTTGTCCAGATAGGTCTCGCGGGATTCCAACCCCACCGCAACGGGGATCTTGAAGTGATTCATGCCGAAACCAAGCACCAGGCCGCTCGCGAAGGTGGCAATGGTCACGCTGTATGTCAGCCACCGGAGCCGCGTGAACCGGCAGACCGCCAGCGCCGCCACCGGCATCATGACCACAAAAAAAGGCAGCATATAGCGCGCAAAGTGCTGGAAAAAGAAGAAGAACACAACGCCCGCAAGACAATAGAGCCCCAATATCCGGGCGCGGCGGCCGCCGGCGAACAGTCCCGGAATTCCCAACGCCAGAACCAGCCCGCCCGGGGACGCGTTCCAACCATCAAAACGCCCCGGCTCGACGACTATGCGCCACGGAAACCACAGCACCTCGTAAAAACGGGCTCCGTGGCGCGAGGCATGGCTTCCCAGACGCGTGAATTCCTCGTTACGCAGTATGTCCGAAGGGAAGACCTCCTGGAAAAAGGGATACACCGGATTTCCAACCGCCAGCCAGCTTCTCAACAGCCAGGGAGCCGCACCCAGCAGCGCCATTGCTCCGAAAGCCACCGCGCTGCTGGGTCTGAATGGACGCGAGGAGACCAGAATGCCCAGGAAGCAGAAACAGCACACAATGTACCCGGTGTGCCGGATACCGCAGGCGCTGCCGGCCAAGAAGCCCGCAAGCAGGAGCCAATTCCGGCGTTGCTCGTCGTGCCAGGAAAACAGGGCCGTGAAAGTTGCCACCACGACAGACGTCACCGCGATATCGATCGAGACTATGCCCGCCTGCTCGAAAAAGACCGGTGTCGTGGCGAACATGGCCGCTGTGAGGAGGCCGCAGGTGCGGCCACCCAGGCGTCCCCCGAGGCCATAGCAGAACACGCAGCCCAGAAACGCGAACAGCCAGCTCAGAAACTGCGCGCCGGTTTCTCCTCCTGCCGCATAGGCGTAGGTGTACAAGGCATGCATGAGGTGAGGATAGCCCGAATAGGTGTTGCCCTCGAGCGCCGCAATACGTCCCAAACCCAAATACTGAGCAGGTAAGGCAAGATGCGCCACCACCGCGTCCCACGAGGTCGGTGGGGCGAAGATTGAAATGGCCGCAATGCTCAGCGCGATACCGACGGTCCAGAGGCACAGCCGTTCCAACCGGGAATACGGATTGCGGCGGGATTCGGGTGCTGCCGCGTGACCCTGGAATTGGCGCGAAACGAATATCGAGACCAGGCCCGCGCCCGCGATGGCGCATACGAGAATGACCGCGCTTCGTACGCTCCAGACCGACCCGGCGACAATCACGATGATCGCGCACGCGCACAGGCCTGTCAGCAGGCGGAATGCCGCGCGCTCCAGGGGTCCTTGCCCCGGCGGATTCCTGACGAGAAGAGTCCCGATGCTGTGTGCAGCTATGAGCAGTCCAATAAACGGCACCTGTTACCCCTTGCCAAGTGACTGCGTCTCAACCACTTCCCAAGTGCCACGCATTCGCGGGCAGGAAATTCGCCCTGTAGTGCGTGTGTTCCCCCATGTATCCGCTGCATTCCGGGGCGTTCAATGCCGCCGTTTACGCTGGATGAACCGAATACCGCTGATATAATGGCAACTGAGCCGTCCTCGAGCAACAGCTGAAGGAGATACCATGCGTCAGTATACACATCTTTGCGCTCCTCTGTGCTTTGTCGCAGTGGTATGCCTATCCGCGGCCGCGCGTGCCGCCGAATCGCCCAACCCGGGCATCTATGTGCGCGAAGGATATTCGCTTTCCATCGCTCTGTCCACCGTCGAAACGCCCCGTTTCATGGAACTCGGCCCCGACCAGACCCTATACGTAAGCCGTCCCCGGCAGGGCGATATCAAGGCATGCCGCGATTCCGATGGGGACGGCATTTACGAAACCGTGGCTACGTTTGTTGAAGGCCACCAATCGGTCCACGGTATGCAGTGGTACGACGGGGCGCTGTGGTTTACCGTATCCGGGGCGGTTTTTCGCGCCGTGGACGCCGACAACGATGGCAAAGCCGATGAAACCGTCAAGGTGCTCGGCGATGATGTCCTGCCCCAGGGAGGCGGTCACTGGTGGCGCTCGATTCTCATCCACGACGGGCGTATCTATACCAGCATTGGCGACGCGGGCAACATTACCGACCAGACCGATACCAAGCGGCAGAAGATCTGGTCATACGCCCTGAGCGGAGGAGACGAAAAGCTCTACTGCTCGGGTATACGCAACACCGAGAAACTGGTGGTGCGCCCGGGGACCGGCGAAATCTGGGGCATGGACCACGGAAGCGACTGGTACGGCCGGTTCATCGAACAGCGCGCGGCCACCGGCCGCAAGATCGAGCGCCAGCCTATCACCGACATGGTTCCTCCCGAAGAGATGAATCTCTATATCGAAGGCGGCTTCTACGGACATCCCTTCCTCGTCGGCAACCGTATCCCGCGGTTCGAGTACATGGACCGGGAAGACATGGTTGATCTCGCCGAGAAGACCATCGTGCCCCAATGGCGCGGGGGAGCCCATTGGGCCGCCAATTCCATGGAGTTCTACACCGGCGACCAGTTTCCCGAAACCAAGGGCGATGCCTTTGTTGCTTATCACGGTTCCTGGAACCGCAGCGTGAAGGACGGCTATTGCGTCACCCGAGTCTTGTTCGACCGCGGCCGGCCCTACGGCGAGCTCATCTATGTCCATTTCATTGACGATGACCAGAACGTGTTCGGCCGACCCGTCGACACGGTTATGGAGGCGGACGGTTCGCTGCTCATCAGCGATGACTACGGCAACAAGGTGTACAGGTTGCGCTATGTGGGGAAGTAACGGATTCTGGCGCGCGCGGCTCAAAGCAGCGATGCTTCTGGTCGCGGTGTTGTGTGGTTTAGACGCCTGCCAAAGCGCATTCGAGCCTCCGCCGCGCCAGACAGGCGGCGATTCTTCAACACTGCTCCTCGCTGATCTGGCTCTCGGCCCGGTATCCACCTATGTGCACGCTTGCGAGCGATGCCATGGACCCGAGGGGGCTTTTTTCTCGGAGGTGTTTCAGCGGCAGACCCGCGAGGAACTCCACGAAATCAATCTCGAGATGATGGTCGGGCCTGGACAGCTCGATCCCACCGAGGCGGAAGTGGACGCCATGACTGATTACATGCTGGCCGTGCGCCAGAAACAGCCCTACCTCGTGCTCATCAACGGGCAAACCTTTTCAAACGGCCAAACCGATTCCCTCAAAGGCGAAATGCGCCCCGGTACCACCCTCTCGGTCGAAGATGCTCCCTCCGCTCTCAACACCCATGGCAATACCTGGTCCCTTGAGTCGCCCACTCTGCCCCTGACTCTCAAAGCAACATGGAAGGGGCACGAGCGTGAATTC
>CAZFOG010000100.1:0-16872 GCA_964520685.1 uncultured Nitrospiraceae bacterium
CTCCAATGGCTGCGGAACACCCTCGACGAACTCGGCATCGAAGAAAGGACGGATTGATATGCGCGCAAGGTTTATCCTGGCCATGATGCTCGGCGTGGTTGCGTCTTTTCCTGGACTCGCCGCGGCGGATGAGGCTGTCGCGCCATCGCCGGCACAACTTGCCTTCCTGCCGGGCGACGCGCCAAACACCTACCGTTTCGACACAGGCGTGCTGCGCGGCACCATCCCCTTCGACACGCAGTCCCTCGGGCTGCTGCCCGCGGTCCACGTGCCGACGGACACGCCCCTCGCCGCCAGCATGGGTTTGTTCAACTATTACCGGGTCTTCAAGACCGACCACCGCTTCGTCGAGAGCATGCGCGCTATTCCCAGCAAGACGCGCCTGCTGCCGGACGGCGCCTTGCAGGTGCACTGGCCTTCGGGTGAAGGGCGGCCCTTCGAACTGACGGCCGTGTACCGCTGGACCGCGCCGAACTTCCTCGATCTCGAGACTACTGCCAGAGCCACCGCGGAATTGCCCGATTTCGAGGTGTTCCTGGCAGCGTATTTCACGGAACGCCTTCCCGCCAGCCATATCTATGTGCAAAAAACACCCGACGGCCGTGAAAACGCTTTCATGGCGGCCGGGGATTCGTTTGGGATTTGGCAAGCCTACCCCCGTGACGATGCCGCCGCCGCCATCATCAAAGACGGCCGCTGGACCAAGCCCCCCAGCCCCGTCGACTGGGCGATCATGCCGCGCGTCGCCGCGCCGCTTCTCTACCGCCAGACACCCGACGCCAAGGTGACGGTGACCATCATGGCGCCGCCGGCGGATGCGTTCGCAGTGTTCACCCCCTGCGAGGGTGAGGCGCATTATTCCATGTATCTGGGCCTCTTCGGCCGAACCCTCACGACAGGCGAGACAGCGATAGCCCGGTCGCGTCTGGCGGTGTTGTCCGGTGCCACCGATGAAGCCATCGTGAACGAATACCGCGTCTACCTTGACGCACTGCAAAAGGAATCGAAACCATGACACGGCCAGCAGGGGTACAGGTGATATGGGTACCGGTCCTGGCGTCGCTCGCGTGGGTCTTGCTGCCGTGGCAAGCGCCGGCCGAAGAGGCCACCCAGACCCGGGAACCGGTTCACACAAACGCCATGACCATCGGCCACCCCAATCTTCCCACGGGTTACGAAATGGCCGCGTACGTGAACTGCGGCAGTCAGGAAGACAGCGGCGCCCAAACCGAAGGGCGTATTGCCCTCATCGCGGGCGCGTCCCACACCTTCCCCGGTATCGAGGGGCCTCTCGCCGACGCCGCCTTTGACGCCACTGCGGTCCAATACGAAATCACCGGACTCGACGCCGGGACGGAATACGTTTTCGGCTTTACATGGTGGGACGCGGACAACGGCGGGCGCGTCCAGTCGGTGAAATACGGAACAGGCGAGCCCCTCGAATGGACCTGCGTGCTGCCTCCGGTGCCTGCGGTGGCGTTTGACAAAGACCAACCCGCGTGGGCCCATGTGTTGCTCCCGGTGACGGCCGAGTTTCGCACCCACGGCCGCCTTGTCGTGGCCTTCGTGAAAGAGGCCGGCCCCAATGCGGTCGTGAACCAGGTCTGGCTCCTCAAAAAGACGGCGCCTGCCCCGCGGAAGCGCGTCCTTATCGTGACTGGCGACGACTACCCCGGCCACGTCTGGCGCGAGACCGCCCCCGAATTCGCCCGCATCCTCCGCGAGGATCCCCGGCTCGAAGTCTCGGTCACGGAATGCCCCGCCATATACGGTTCGCCGTTGATAACCCACTACGACGCGACCCTGTTCCACTTCAAGAATTACGCCGAACGCTTGCCCTTGGGAGCCGGGATCGGCGAAGGGCTCGAGCGTTATGCCGCTTCGGGGCGCGGCGTGGTCATCGCCCATTTCGGATGCGGCGCTTTTCAGGAATGGGACGGCTTCGTGAACGTCGCGGGACGGGTGTGGAACCCCGAACTGCGCGGCCACGACCCCTACGGCACGTTCACGGTCCGCATCGAAAACAACAACCACCCCGTGACCCAGGGAATGGCGCCATTTGACGTCACCGACGAACTGTACACCTGCCTTGATGGGAACCCGGACATCCAGGTCCTCTGCGCAGCCACGTCCGTCGTGGACCACAAGGACTACCCGATGGCGTTCATCGTGCCCGCATTCCCGAAGGTGTTTCACTGCCTTCTCGGCCATGGGACGGCCTCCCTGCAATCCGAAGGCATGCGCGCGCTATACCGCAGCGCCACCGCCTGGGCTGCGGGACTCGACCCCGTATTGCCCTGAACACACCAGCACGCAAAACCCGGGACAGACCCAGCGGTTTGCACAGCAAACCGGGGTCTGTCCCGAGGGTTTTGCTCCAGCCCGTTTTCATCGTCTACGGGTGAGCCGCACGGCTCATGGTTCGCTGCCCCCGGATCTTTGCATCCCTCCTGGGATCGCCGAGCGCCAGCTCGGCACTCTTCTTCCTCAGCTTCCGAACGGGGAAACGTAGTCGCGCCGCGGACGGCGCTTTGAACATGTCCCCGTTCTCCCTCCGTCCACCTGGTCCACCTCCCTCTCAAGCATTCCGGGTCCTCTCGTTCAGGAGTACGCGGGCCCGTACCGTTTACCAACTAGATTTCGGGGCGGGATTCTGCATAATGAACGCGTTCGTGGAAATGCCGTGGCGCAACCCGGAGAGAGAACATGGCGAACGAAGTCACCCGCAGGAGTTTTTTGCAGAGCAGTTCAATGGCAGGCGCAGGTCTGGCCGCGCTGTCGCCCGTCGCCGCCTTGGAGAAGACGTTTCAGAAGGGTGCAAGCCCGTGGCCAATCTGTATCAACACGAGCACGATCCGCCCGACGCCGCTCGAGAAAAAGATCGCGGTTACCGTGGCGGCGGGATACGACGGCATCGAGCTGTGGATTGATGAACTCGAAAACTACGAGAAAGAAGGCGGGAAACTTGACGATCTGGCCAAGCGCCTGACGGACCTGGGCCTTTTCGTGCCAAACGTCATCGGCCTTTGGGGAGGCATCCCGGCCGACCCGGCCAAATGGGAGGAGTCGCTGGGTCCCACGCGTAACCGCATGCGTATGATGGCCGCTGTCGGCTCGAAGCATGCCGCATGCATTCCTCCGGGAAAACCCGCCGACGTCGACCGCGAATGGTGTGCCCAGTGCTACCGGGAACTGGTCCAGATCGGCCGCGACGAATATGGCATTTCGGTGGCCCTCGAATTCGTCGGGTTCATCGAGAGTATCCACCGTTTTGGCGATGCGGCGGGCATCGCCATCGACGCGAACATCCCCGATGCGTGCTTGATCATGGATACCTTCCATCTCCACCGCGGCGGGTCGGGGTTCGAGGGCATCCGCCATATCCAGGGCAATTTCATCGCCGATTTCCACATCAACGACGTGCCCGCCGAACCGCCCCGCGAAGAAATGTCCGACAAGCACCGCATCTACCCCGGCGACGGCGTACTCCCCCTCGCCAGCGTATTGCAGCAGCTCAAGCAAATCGGATACACGGGCCCGCTCTCGGTCGAGATGTTTAACGAGGAACACTACGCCCAGGACCCGCAGGTCGTCGCCGAAACCGCTTTGCGCAAGACCCTCGAGGTGATTCAAGCCTCGGGTGTGTAAAGAATGTATCCGAGCGACGCGATGGACAGCGCGGACACCTTCCGGATGTCCATGGCGTCCATTTCGTCCATAATGTCCATGTCGTCCATCGCCATCCCCCGGCCTTCCGGCTTCAGGGCTTAATCGGCGCGAGCGCCTCCGCGTTGCCGTCGATTTTCAGCGCGATGATCGTATCAATGTCCTGGCGATTGGCTTCGGGCATCTGCAAAGTAATGCCTTCAGCGCCCTGTTTCAGGGTCACGGGACCGCCGGTTAGCGCGGTCGCGCTGAGCACCATCCAGCCTGTAGGCGGCAGGGTCAGCGGCCCTTGGCCCCACTCGAACACGTGCACGTAGATGGTATCGCCTTTGCAAGTGGACACGCCCCAATCCCCCGGCATGAAGGGGCCGCCGCGAGTGCCGTAGATGCTTTCGCCGTACTGGGCGAGCCAGGCCCCCATCTCGCGCAGACGCGCGGCCTGCTCGGGGGCGATGCGCCCGTCCGGCATGGGTCCCACGTTGAACAGCAGGTTGCCGTCGCCTCCCGCGGTCCGGATGAGCGTACGAAGGCATTCCTCGAGCGATTTGATCGAGTCGCCGGGTTTCCAGGCCCATTGCGTGCCAATGGTCATGCACGTTTCCCACGCCTGTTCGCGGTTAAACGCGCCCACCTCCTGCTCGGGCGTGTCAAAATCGCCCGCGTACGTGCCTTCTTTGGTGGTGCCCTGCATCCCCTGGCGGCCTTTCCCGACCCGGTTGTTCACAAGGATGCCGGGCTGGAGGCTGCGGACGTAGTTGTAAAGCCGGATGCCGCGTTCCGGCGACCACGGCTCTTCCCATTCGCCATCGAACCACATGACGTTGAAGGGGCCGTACTTGCCCAGCAATTCCGCCATGTGCCCGTGCATGTACTCGACGTACCGGTCCATGCTGGGTTCCTGGCCCTCGGGCAGGGCATACCCCGCGCCGCCCTGGTAATCCGTCGTGTTGTAGTCGGGCTGATACCAATCGAGAATGGAGTAGTACGTGCCAAACTCGATGCCGCCCTCTCTGCACGCTTTCGACAACTCCGCAACCACGTCCCGCCCAAACGGGGTGTTCATGATGTCGTAATCGGTGAGTTTCGAGTCCCACAGGCAGAACCCATCGTGATGTTTCGACGTCAGCACCATGTATTTCATGCCCGCGTCTTTGGCAATCTGCACCCATTCGGCTGCGTCGAACCCGGTTGGATTGAACTGCTTGTAAAGCTGGTCGTACTCCTCGGCGGGCACCTGCTTGCCCCGCGACCAGCCGATTTCAGTGCCTTTCAGCGCCACAGGCCCCCAATGGATGAACATGCCGAAGCGCAGTTCCTGGAAATGCTCCAGCGACTTCTGGTCGGTCGGCTCGATCGCGGGAGTTTCCTGCGCTACCGCCCCCAAACCCACGCCGAGACACAGGATTACGAGAATGAGTACCTGCCACATTATGTGTCCTCCCCTGCTTCCGCCAATCCCATCACGTCCACACGATTTCCAGCCTGACAGGATTCCAAATGCGGCGCAACATTCGGCAAGTCCCCGGTGTTTGCACAGTCCCGCTCCTCCCGGTACCATAAGCGGCCCCGGTAACCGGATAAAACATTATGGAGATGCACATGCCTGCCACAAACGCCCTCTCGAAACGTCCTCGATTGCCCCTGCTCGTTCTTGCGGCGCTGGTCGCTACCGTCGCAAACCCGGGCCGCGCCGCCGAACAGCTCGGCGACCTGACAGGCCCCTGGCAGCTCTTCGTAGATGACCATCTTATTGCTGAAAGCGACAACCTGGTCCGCGTCTATCACGCCTTCGAGAAACACACGGGCAATCCCGTCATGACCGCCGACAAGCCGTGGGAAGGGAACGCGGTCTATATTTACGGTACCGTGCTGCCCAACGAGGACGGCCAAGGCTACCGCATGTGGTATCACTCGTATGACGGCGATTACCGCATGCTCTACGCCACCAGCAATGACGGTATCCGCTGGACCAAGCCCAATCTCGGATTGACCAGCTTCCAGGGCTCGACGGAGAACAACATCCTCTTTCACCTCACCCACGAGAACCATAACCCCCAGGTCATCCATACACCGTGGGACGCCGACCCCGAGCGGCGCTACAAGATGGTCTACTTCGAATACGGCCGCACACCGCCTGTCAGCACGGTCACCGGCTATCGCGGCGCCTACTCCCCAGACGGCATTCGTTGGACCGAGTGTTTGAAGAATCCCGTGCTCGTCGACAGCCCTGGCGACGTCGGCAACTTCGTGTGGGATCCCCTCGAGAAGCGCTATCTCGGCTATCCCAAGAAATTTGACGACGTGCGCGGATTCCGCCGGCGTTGTGTGGCGTTTTCGGCAACCACGGACTTCGAGTCCTGGCCCGAAAGCACGCTCATCCTGGTCCCCGACGAATACGACGACCGGCTGGTTGCGGACGCGAATGCCCCCGGCGTCCATACCGACTTTTACGGCCTCTGCGGGTTCGCCTACGAGACCATGTACCTGGGATTCCTGTGGATGTTCCCGATCACCGACGGCAAAAACGACGGTCCCATCTTCGTCGAACTGGTCACCAGTCGCGACGGCATCCACTGGCGGCGGCAAGACGAACCGCGAACCCCGATTCTGGCCCTGGGCCCCAACGGCGCATGGGACGACGGCATGCTCTTCACCCCGAACCATCCCCTCGTCGAGGACGGCACAATCAAGCTGTTTTACGGCGGTTTCGACAACACCCACGGCGGGGACGCCAACGGCGCCATCGGCATCGCTACGCTCCGCAAGGACGGCTTTGTCTCGATGCGCGCGTCGGGCGCACCGGGAACCCTCACGACACCGCCGCTTGAAAACGCCTCCGGCCCCTTGCGTCTGAACTACGCCGCGCGGGACGGTGGCAGCGTGCGCGTCGAGGTCCTCGATGGTTCCGGTAACGTCCTCCCTGGGTACAGCCGCGGTGCCTGCACGCCCCTCGCCGGCGACCAGACCCGCCAAACGGTCCAGTGGGGCGACACCGCCGCACTGCCCGCGTCAACCGCGCCCATTAGTCTGCGCTTCATCCTCGAAAACGCCGACCTTTACGCCTTCGCCGCCGGGGACGGCGCCTCCGCGCGAACCCTTCCGGAAAGAGGGGCCAACCCATAAGAGAAGGCCGAACCGCGCGGTTCAACCATTGCCGGTGAGAACAAGAGTGTCCGCACGGGTCTTCATGCGGCCGCGGCGTTTCCCTTCGCCTAGCCCTTGTCGGGCGGTTGGCTCGCGAGTATGGCCAGCGCTTCGCGCACCCGCGCGACTTGCAGTTCGTCGGCGATAAGATAGCGATGCTTTCCCTCGGGGTCTTCTTCAAACGTGGTCACGCCGTTCTCGTCAACACGTGCCCGGCCGGGATTCGAAAGACTGAAGTATTCGCGTTCCGGGCGCACGGCCCACAACACGCTGGTCAGATCCCAAGTCGGCCGCTCGTGGGGCGTGGGCATGTACACCTGGTACGCCTCGGCCAGGGGATGATGCTCGACGTAACTGAAATCCCGCTCGATGCTATCCGCGGGATACGTAATGGCGATCCCGATTTCGTAGCCGCTGTAGATGATGGGCGTGGGCCACTCGCGCACCAGCTTCTGGGCAGACGGGATGTCCATAATCACGTTGTATTCGCGGTGAACCTTGCCGTCAATCGGCGCGAACGCTCCCGCCATGATCGACAGCACGCGCACCTTCTGCGCCGCCAGCTCGCGGCCGTTCAACGGCGACACATCGTCGGGCGGCGAATCGAGGAGCCGCGCGAGGTTGGTCGAAAACCCTGCCTGTGCGATCGCCACCGATTGGTCGGGCTGGGCTGCGAGGGCCTGGCGCAGCACGGCCACCGCACTGGGAGCATCCTTGCCGCTCATCAAATCGTGGGGGTACCGCAGCTTGCCGTCATCCGCGGCGCGCGCCAGCCCGAGGAACTTGCTGTCCTGGGTTGTCACGCCGCTGTCCGTCACACCGATGGGAATACCGCCCCGCCCGTAGAACGTGTTGACCGCATCGACAAACGGGGCGCACAACTCGTGATCCTTCGTGATCGTGACGGCCACAAGCTCGCATTCACCGCGGCTTTCGAGGGCGTGAATCACCCCGAGAGCCAGGGCGTCGTCCACGTCGTTGCCGATATCCGTGTCGAAGATAAACTTGATCGGCTCGGCCGGTTTCAGATTGACCCGCTCCGGAGGCACGCCGCCGGCCGCATTCAACAACATCGAAACCAGACACGCGCATCGCAACATCCCGATCCTCCTTCAGAGCAGACGCCCCGCGGGCTGTTCAAGACCATGATACGCCAAGGCGCACTCAAACATACCCGGCCACGGATTCCGATTCAAGACCCGCGGCCCAAGCTGCCCGCGCATCGAGGTGCCTGGTTCGGAAATGGACGATACGGACGGAATGGACGCTATGGACTGAGCCAGAAGCATTCGCCGGCTGCGGCGCGGTCCTCGAGGTGGCATGAGCATCCTGCTCATGATTGGCTCTCTTGCGGTGATGGCGTCTGGTCCAGCAGTGCATATCCCGCGGTTTGGGCGATGATGCCGGGGAACTTTCAACACACCGTCCAAACATATTATGATAGGTGCCGGTTTGGACGTCTTCCGGACGTACAAACGGAACGAGGTCTCCCGCGGGGTTCGGATGCCGGCGCGCAGGCATGAACGTGCGTGACGGACCGGGCACCCGGCCACACGCGCGGCGGTCAGCCCGCCGGATGTGTTGCAGGGCTTTCCCCGTTCGGCGGCGTCGTGACCTTGTGGCGAAATACGGCGGATTACTGAATTATGCGGTTGATTCACACGGCGGACATTCATCTCGACATGTGTTTTGCCTCAGCGCACATGCCGCCGGGGTTCGGTAACCGCAGACGCCAGAGTCTGCGCGATGTGTTTCATGGAATCATCCAGCGCGCCGGCGAATGGCCGGCGGATGTCCTGCTGATTGCGGGCGATCTTTTCGATTTGGAACGCGTTACGCGCGACACGGTCCGGTTTCTCCACGCGGAGTTCAAGTCCATTCAGCACGTACCCGTCTGCATTGCACCGGGCAACCACGATCCCTACATGCAGGGTTCCCCCTATGCCGAGGAGGACTGGCCCGACAATGTCATGATTTTCGATCGTCCGGAATGGCGGTCTCTGGTGCTCGATGAGCAGGGCACGACCGTGCACGGGTTCGGCTTCGACGGCCCGGATGTCTCGGTCAACCCCTTCGGCCAGTTCCCGCCCGTCCAGCTTGGGGCCATACACGTCGCCGTCGCCCATGGTTCCGCTCTGGGCCACCAGCCGCCCGGCAAAACATCCTATGCGCCCTTCGACCCCGCCACGGCATCCGTCGACGGCCTGCGCTACCTGGCGCTCGGGCACTTTCACGGATACACGCCCATTCCAGGCGATTTCCCGACCGTGATGGCCTATTCCGGAGCGCCCGAAGGCCACGGCTTCAATGAAACCGGCATGCACTATCACCTCGAGGTCGAGATTGACCCCGATAACGTGCGCGTGACCCCCGTGCCTTCCGCGCGGTCGGTCTATCTGACGGCCTCGCTCGACTGCAGCTCGTTTACGTGTTCCCAGGAAGCCGTCGACGCCATCCGCGCCCTGCCGTGCGAGGAGGGTGCGGACACCATTGCCTGCGTCACACTCACCGGCGCCAGTTCGCCGGAATGGCGCGGCGAAATCGATGCCATCCATGACGCGGTGGTGCCCGCGTTCGAACACATTGTCCTGGAAGACCGCACGGAACCCGCCGAGGATTTTGGCGCCTTGGCGCTGCAGCAAACAAGCCTCGGGGGTTTTGTGGCGCGGCTCAACGCCGAACTCGCCGACGTTGCCGACGGCCGGCAGCGCGCCATGGCCGCCCGCGCGCGCGAATTGGGGCTGGCGGCGTACCGGAACCGGCCGATTACGTTCCAGGGACTCGAAAGGGATTAGCGGTGATTATCCGGAAACTGTTTCTCGATGGCTACGGCCGCTTCACCGGCCGTGAAATCGAGTTTCGCGACGGTCTGCAGGTCGTGCTCGGCGCAAACGAGCAGGGCAAGACCACCATGCGCAGTTTCATCACCGACATGCTGTATGGACAGAAAGCCAGCGCCACCCAGCGGCGGTACGACGAAAGCCACCTCCTGCGGCGTCCCTGGGGCGATAATGGCGTGTATGGCGGGAGGATGACCTACCTCCTCGACAACGGCCAGGAATTCGAGGTCCACCGCTCCTTCGACCGCAAGAACGAGTCCGTGCAGGTGTTCAATCATACCCATGGCCGCGAAGTCACCAGCGAATTCCCACTGGCCCGCAACCGCGAAATCGAGTTCGCGGACCGGCAGCTCGGCCTCAGCAAGATCATCTTCGCCAACGTGGCGGTGATCGGCCATGCCAGCCTGGAAACCCTCGGGGACGAGGATGCCCTCCTTCAGATCGGCGAGAAGATCGCTTCGCTGGCCGATACCGCCGACGAGGCCAGTTCGTCGGCCGCCGCCGTGAAACACCTCGATGCATACGCCGCGCGCATCGGCCGCCTCGTGCCCAACTCGAAGCGCCCCCTGCCTCTGGCAAAGGCGCGCCTGGACCAGCTCGATGCCGAGCTGGCCGAGGCCTCGCGCGCCCGCGACGAGGTGGCCGAACTCGAGAAGCGCCTCCGCACCGCACGCGCCGAGCTGCAGGCCTTGCGCCAGAATCAGGCGGGCCTGGACCAGCAGATCCGCAAGCTCGAGCAGAGCGAGCGGGTCAGCCGGCTTCACAAAGCCGAGAGCATCCAGCATCACATCGAAACCTTGACGCAACAGCTTTTCGGCCTTGCGAAGGCCAAGGATTTCCCCCTCGAACAGGAAGAGGTATTTAATCGCGCCCTGAACGCCACCGAGACAGCGCGTGAGCAGGTCGCGCGGACGGAGGCGCGGGTCAAGGAGCTGCTGCGCCGCTACGAGGAGGCCTGCCGCAATCTGGAAAACGACGCCGTCGAGGTTCAGGACCTGCCGGAGCAGTTCGAGGAGCGGTTGAAGGAGCTGGACGCGCAGATCGCGCGGTTGCGGGATTTCACGGAGGATTTCGAGAAAGCCCAGCAGACGGCCCGCGAGGACATCGAACGGGCCGAGCATGAACTCGAGGTATTGCCGGATTTCGGAATCCTCGGCAACGATCCCGTCTCCTGGATCAACCAGCAGGCCAACTCATTCAGCCTGGCCCGCCAGGAACGCGATCGTGCCGACGAAGCCCTGAAACGCCTCGAAGCCGACCGCGAGCACCGGGAGGCCGCTCTCGCGTTGCCCAGGGAAATCTTCGCCCAGTTTGATGACTTTCCCGCCGCGGCCCGCGACTACGCTGTCGAGTCCAAACTCGCGGAGGAGCGTTGCATACACCAGCGCAAACGCATCGAGGAGGCCCAGCGGGACCTCGAGACCTATGAGGAAGACCTTCCCAACTTCCGCGCCATGGCCATTTTTGGCGCCCTCCTGTCCATTATCCTGGTGGTATTCGCCGCCGTCACGGGCAACAAGGGACTCTACATTGTCGAAGTCTTCGCACTGGGCGTGTTCGTGTACAACATGGCGCACTGGATACACGCGCGAATCAACCTGCGCCAGCAACACGCGATCATCGACGAAGCGGAGGCCGAAATCGCCCGCCTGAACTCCGAGGGCGAGGCGCGCGAGGCGGCCATGACCGCCATCATTGCCCAGGCGGAATGCGAGTCGTTCCGTGAACTCGAGGCCCTCTACGAGCGGTACATCAAAGAGCGCAACGAGCTGGAAACCCTGATGGGAGAACGCGAACAGCAAGGGCACCAGGCCCGCGTCGAGGAATCCCATGTCGACCAGAAACTCGCCCGGCTCAAAGGCGAGTTTGCGGCCCTTGACGAGACCATCGAGACCGAGGAAGACGTTCAGGCGGCCGCATCGCGGGCCATCGCAAAGTATCAGAAGTACTGCGAAGCCAAACGGCGGCGCGAGGAGCAGGAACGGCAACTGGACCATCTCGCCCTCGAGGCTGGGCGGGCGGCCGAGAAACTGGCCGCCAGAGGGGCCGAGGAGAAACGGCTTTCCCTGGAGGTGCGCAAGCTCTTGCGCGATGCCGGGTACAAAGAGGAGGCCAACCACACCAGCGCGCTGAGCGCCCTGCGCGCGTACGGGATCCGCATCGCCCAGTTACGTCCAAGACGCGCCAGCGCGGACGCCCTCAAGCAGCAAGCCGACGAGTTCGCGCAACAGCTCGAACAGGACCGCCGCGATCTCGAACAAGCCCGGGAAGAATTGTCCCAGTTGCTCGATAACGTCGGAGTAGACACCGTCGAGGCATACCGCGCCCTGGCCGCCCAGGCGCGCGAGTATCGCGAGGCCCGCATCAAACGCTCCTCCTTGGGCGACCAGCTCGATACGCTCCTCGGGAACGACACCATCGAGTCGTTGCGCAGCGCCGTCGAGCGCGAAAACGGTGACGATCAACTGCCCCTCGAAGACGGGCCCGGCCTCAAGGCGGCATTCGAGCAGGCCACGGCCGAGATCGAGGCCCGCGGAAAAGAAATCCATTCCCTCGAACTCGCCATCGCCGAGCGTTGCGCCGGCCTGCGTTCCGTGAACGAGATCGAGGAAGAACGCGCCGCCGTCGCCCAGCGTGTCGAGGACCTCCAGCTCGAGCTGGATGCGACCGCCCACGCGGCGGCCATCATCGAGGAAGTGGCGCGGGACCGCCACTCACGAATCGCGCCCGTCCTGGCCAAAGCCGCAAGCCGGTATTTGAGTCATATCACAAAGGGAGTGTATTCGGAGCTGATGTTGAGCCGGGACCTCCAGGTTACGGTGCGCATCCCGCAAACCGAAAAACTCAACTCGACGCCCCAGAAGAATCTCAGTAAGGGCACGGTCGATCAAATTTATCTGGCGCTGCGCCTCGCCCTGGTGACCAGCCTGTGTGAAGAGAGCGAGCGCGTACCCATGCTGCTTGATGATCCCTTTGCCAATTACGACGACGAACGCCTCGAACAGGCCCTTGCCCTGCTCAAATCGTTGCAGGAATTGCCCCAGATTCTGTTGTTTACCTGCCGCGACGATGTGGCCGACACGGCCCGGCGCCTGGGCGTCCCGGTGCTGGCGCTGTGAGTTTCGCCGTTCGCGGCCAGGTACACATCCCGGTCCATGGCGCAAGATACGCGCGGCTGTGCGCGGGGACGGCCCTGCCCCCTGCAACACGCCGCGCAGGAGGTTACGCATGACATCCGTGAACGGCGACCTGCAAACCCTGCGGCAAAAACTCGGTGAGATCAGCGACATCCATAATGCCATCGCCTTGCTCCAGTGGGACCAGGAAACCTACATGCCGCCAAAGGGCGCAGAGGCCCGCAGTTGGCAACTCGCCACGCTCAGCGCCCTCAAACACCGGCTGTTTACGGCCGAAAGCATCGGGAATCTGCTGCACGCACTCCATGCCCGCTCAGACGCCCTCGAACCCGCCGATATGAAACTCGTCGAAGTTACCCTGGACGACTACGCGCGGGCCACGAAGCTGCCCGAGGATTTCGTGCATACCTTCGCCGCCGAGCAGAGCCATGCCCTCGAGGTGTGGGCGGAGGCGCGCCGTAAATCTAATTTCGCGCTGTTTCGCCCGAACCTCGAAACATTGCTCGAGCTGGCGCGGCAGAAGGCCGAGTATTTCGGATACGACGACTCGCCCTACGATGCCTTGGTCGACGAATTCGAGCGGGGCATGACCACCGCCGAGTTGAAGCGGATTTTCGGCGGCCTGGCGGCCAGGCAGGGAGACCTCGTCGAACGTATCGTCAATGCGGGCAAGCCGGCCCTGCCGTGGCTTGCCGGAAAATGGGAGGAATCGGCCCAATGGGCATTCTCCCTGCGCGTATTGGAGGACATGGGATACGATTTCGACGCCGGCAGACAGGACAAGTCGCTCCACCCGTTCTCCATCTATTTCGATACGCGCGACGTGCGCGTGACAACGCGGCTCAGCGAGGAAGCCCTCTTTTCGTCTCTCATGAGTTCAATACACGAGGGGGGACATGCGCTGTACATGCAGGGGCATGCCGACAGCGACCGCCGCACGCCCCTGTGCGATGCGCCCTCGCTCGGCATGCACGAATCCCAGTCGCGCATGTGGGAAAACATCATCGGCCGCAGTCTCCCCTTCTGGCGGCACTATCTCCCGGTCATGCGCACGTATTTCCCGGGGCGTCTGGACGGTCTCACGCCGGAAGACCTCTACGCCGCGGTAAACCTGGTCGAACCGTCATTGATTCGCGTCGAAGCGGACGAATGCACGTACAACCTCCACATCATCATCCGCTTCGAGCTCGAGGTGGCGCTCATTGAAGGCAACCTCGCCGTAAACGACATCCCCGAGGCCTGGAACGCCAAAGTGAAGCAGTATCTCGGGCTCGAGGTTCCCGACGATGCCCAGGGGTGTCTCCAGGACATCCATTGGGCGCATGGGGCCTTTGGATACTTCCCGACCTACGCCCTCGGCAATCTCTACGGCGCGCAATTGTTTGAAGCCATGCTCGAGCAAATCCCCGGGTTGTGGGATGCCGTCGGTGAGGGCGGCTTCACGCCCATTCTGGCCTGGCTTCGCGAGCACGTGCACGTCCACGGGCGCCGAAAGCTGGCACACGAACTGATACGGGATGTGACGGGCAGGGAGCCTTCGCCCGAGCCGTATCTCACCTATCTCGAGAGCCGCTTCGGCGCGCTGTACAACCTCGGCACGTAGGAGAGTTCCTCATGCCCCCGGCCCGGCCCAATATCGTGTGTTTCGTGACGGACCAGCACCGCGCGGATCATGTGGGATGCTATGGCAATCCCGACATCCGGACACCCCATATCGACCGTCTTGCGGCGGAGGGCGTGCGGTTTGACGAATCGTATGTGGCCAATCCGGTGTGCATGCCCAACCGCGCGAGCCTGTTCACGGGCCGGTTTCCCAAGGCCCACGGGCTGCGCGAGAACGGGCTGACACTGGCCCTGAGCGAGCGCATCCTGCCCGAGATCCTCCGGAAAAGCGGGTACCAGACCATGGCGTCGGGGAAGATTCATCTGGCGCCGTTCGACATGCGGCCGGATATTGCCGACCACCCCCACGAGTGTTACGAGGGGCATGCCTACTGGGCCGGGCATGACACGATGCCTACGCCGTACTACGGGTTCGAACAGGTGTATTTTGTGGGCGGCCACGGCTCGTACTGCTTTGGACAATACAAGAACGAACTCGAGCGCGAACACACCGGTGCGTGGGATGCCATGCAGAAAGCGAACGCCCTCGTGCCGCCCACGGGAGCGCGGGAATCCTGGAAAAGCGCCATCCCCGAGGAACATCACTACAACACGCGCATCGCGGACCGCACCATGGCATTCATCACGGACCGGGATGAGTCGCGGCCGTTCTTCCTCTGGTGCTCGTTTCCCGATCCGCATCATCCCTATTCGCCGCCACGGCCCTATTGCGATATGTACGACCCGGAAGCGCTCGCCTTCAACCCCGCGCGGCGCGAGGGTGAGTTCGATGCGTTGCCTCCCTATTTTACCGAGTGCCGCGAGGGACGCCTCGGCACCGGCGGTTTGGCGGGCGATGTACGCAAGGTCAGCGATACCCATTTCCGCGAGATCATCGCTCATACCTATGGCATGATCACAATGGTCGATCACAACATCGGGCGCGTCATGGCCTGTCTCGAAACGCAGGGTCTGCTCGACAATACGATCATCGTGTTTCTCAGTGATCATGCCGACCTGATGGGCGATCATTGGCTCATCAACAAAGGGCCGTTCCTCTTCCGCCAGTTAGTGCGCGTGCCCACAATCTGGCGGGTGCCGGGCGGGCTCACGGGGGCGGCATCGAGCGAACTGGTGTCCGCCGTGGATTTCGCGCCGACCGTTCTCGATCTCGCAGGGGTCGATATCCCGGCGGGTGTGCAGGGACGGTCGTACCGCCGCGTCCTGACCGGCGAAGCATATGATGGGGCGGGCGAAGTCTATATCGAATACGACGAGAGCTACCTGAACGATCGCCTGCGCCAGATTCGCACACGCGATTGGGCACTCACCTGCTACGCCGCCAATGAATACGGCCTGCTATTCGATCGGAAACGCGACCCGGACGAACTCCACAACCTCTGGAACAAGCCCGAATACCGCGAGATCAAGCACGCCCTGATGGAACGGTTGTTGCGCCGTACCTGCAGCGCCGATGACTGGCTGCCGGAAAAGAAGGTGCATGCCTGAGTGCGCTGGGCGGGAAAAAGAATCCGGGGAAGCGGGCCGTTTTCAAAACCTGCTTCCCCGGCGTGGAATGGACCAGTTGTTTCGGCTACATCAGCCGCCGAGAATGCTGATCTGGTAAAGCGTATTGGCGGTCATGGCGTTCGCGGGGGGCTCGCCGCCTTCGCTGTACCGGATGAACTCAACGTGGCCGTCCATGTACAGCGTATTGGCGCCGCCCGGCACGTGATTCATGGCGAGACCAACACCGGACGATGCCGGGTCGGCATTCACGATGTCGAACATGACGATGATCTCGGATTGGGCCTTCGCGCTTGCCGCGGGGTTGTTGATGTCGGTGATCAGGAAGCGTTCGATGCCTTCCCGAAGGCGGTAGACGGTTTCCCCGCCGCCAACGCCGTACGGGGCTGTTACGGACATGTCGGAGTCGAGAGCGGAACGCGCGGTAGCGGCCGCCGCGGGAGCCAATTCAGAATCAGCCAATGCGCCAGCCGTGTTCAGATTGGTGAAGAGTTCGGCGACTTGGGCCGAAACGCCCGGCAGCACTACTGAGACGTCGTAGTCTGCCTCGAACCCATCGAGCACCCAGCCGGTGTAGATGTAGCTGTCGCCGAGGTCGTCGGCGAGTCCTTCATACGCGCCGCATTCGAGTATCGCAAGCATCTCGTGGGCATCTGATGCATCCGGCGCCGACGGGCAGGCGAAAATGTTCCAGTCCGTCACGTATTCCGGGAAGATGACGTCCGGATTGGGGCACATACCTGCGCCTGGTGAGGCGTTGCAGACGCCCCAGCCCGAATAGGCTGTTCCGGCGATGCCATCAAGATAGTAAACATTTGTACCCTGCATGGGCGGGAACTTCTCGCCTTTTGCTTCGTTTGCGTACATCTTGTAGACGAGCCCGCACTGTTTAAGGTTGTTGGCGCAGCTTGCGCGCCGGGCCGCTTCGCGCGCACGGGCCAGCGCGGGGAGCAAAA
>CAZFOG010000101.1:0-16832 GCA_964520685.1 uncultured Nitrospiraceae bacterium
CGCTATTTGGGGCCCCGGCGGGATTTGCGCCGCAGCATGGCGGTGAAATCACCGAGTTCTTCCACGTGCAACAGATAGCATGTCCCCAAGTACGCTCCTGTTGATGCCACCACCAGAGCGGCGACCCCTGCCATGCGGGCGCCAGTCGTGTCGGGAGGCCAGAGCGCCGCAACGTTGCTGTGTGCGGCGTACCCCACCGCCGTCATGACCGCTCCAGCGACCGTCATGCGGAGCAGGGCCGTGAAAAATGGACTGTTCCAAAGTGCGCCGTGGCGCCGCACCAGCATGACGTACAGTGCGGCAAAATTAACGGTGTACGAAATGACCGTTGCCAGGGCAAGCCCCTGGTATCCCAGAGGGCGAACCAAAGCGATATTGAGCAGGATATTGAGGATCATGCTGGCGCTGGCAACGATCACAGGCGTCTTCGTGTCGTCCACACAGAAAAAGCCCGTGACGCCCACCTTGATCCAGGCGAACGAGAGAAGTCCCAGGGCATAGATGGTCAATGCTCTCACGGTCAGTTCCGTCTGCGCGGTGGTCCAGTCTCCGCGCTCGAACAGCAAGCGCACAATGGGCTCCCCAAAGAAAACCAGGCCCAGCAGCGAAGGGCACACAAGAAAGTAGCTCTGGCGGAACCCCGTCATGAGCGTTTCCCGAATCTCCTTGACCCGGTTTCGCGCCGCCGCCTGCGAGAGTGTCGGGAGTATCGCTACAGCAACGGCGAAGCCAAACATGGACAAGGGGAGCTGGATCAGACGATTGGCATAGTAGAAGGCGCTGACGATGCCCTCGCTCAGACTGCGGGCGAAGAGCACATCGACGAGCTTGTTCACCTCGCCCGCGGCCTGGCCCACGAGCACCGGCACCATCAGGGCGTAGATCTTCCATACGCCCGCGTGCGCCAGTTTGAAATTCGGAAGCCATACGCCGGTTCTCCTGCCCAGGGACACGTAAAGAACCCCCAATTGGGCCACACCCCCCAACCAGACCCCCAGAACTAATGCGTGGGCCGGATCCGGAAAGGCATCACGCAACGCAATGCAGCACGCTATCAACGCGACGTTCAGCAGCGCGGGGGACCAGGAAGGTGTCGCGTAATGCCGGAGCGTGTATAGCGGCCCCATGGCGAAGACCGCCATGCCTATGAAGAAGAGATAAGGGAACGTCCACCGCGCAAGTCCGGTGATCAGGTCCAGCTCTCCGGCCGACAGGGTTTCGCCGTCTGTTATGGGTTTCAGGGAATTCAGGCCGCTGAGAAGCATCGGGGCAAACACCGTACCGATTACCGTGAGGATGAGCAACAGCACGAGCATGGACGACATCGCCGCCGAAACCAGGTCTTCGAACGCTTCTCTTCCGTCCTTTTCGAGCGATTTCGAGAGCACCGGAACGAAGGCGGCATTGAGCGCGCCTTCTCCGATCATGTCCCGCAGCATGTTGGGCAATTTGAACGCCAGGATAAAGGCGTCGCGCGAGCCTACTGCCACCAGGGCGCCAATCACCATGTCGCGAACCAGCCCAAGAATGCGGCTGAGCATCGTTCCACCGGCAAAAACCGATGCCAAACGCGCGGTCAAACGCGCCGATTTGTTTTCCTGTTGGCTCATGTTCCCCTGCTTTTCCGGTGCGCCTGGCTACTGACGGGCCGCGGCTTGTTTCCGTGACCTCTGCGCAAGCGCAAGCGCCACCAATACTCCCCCCGCGGCAACCGATGCCTGGGGAACGCGCTGCGGCGACCATGGCACCGGACGTTTCCCCGGTTCCGCCAGGGGAAACGCGCCCAGGCACCTGAATTGTTTTGTGTCGCGCGGCGACAGGTCCCCGCGCAGCCGGTGGAAGGTGCCGTACGAAGTCACCATCGCATTCATGCCACTGAACCGCCCCCAGGGGTCAAACACTCCCGAGATGCCGGTGTTGGCGCTGTGAACGAGGGGCAGTCGAGTCTCCACGGCCCGAAAGCGGGCCTGCTCCAATTCCTGCTCCAAAGCATTGCTCGCTCCAAACCAGCCCAGATTGGTGATGACTACCAGGAAATCCGCTCCCATCTGCCGCAACGTCTCGCTCATGCCGCCAAAAAGCACCTCAAAGCAAATGAGGGGGCCCAGGGTGCGTTCCTCGACTTCAAATACCCGCGCATCGCGCCCCGGTTCCACATCACTGATGATAGGAACGATTTTCTGAATGAACGGGAAGTAAGACCCGAAAGGCACATACTCGCCAAACGGTGCCAGGTGGATCTTGTCGTAATAACCTTGCACCGTGCCCTCGGGCGTGATCAGAAAGCTGGAATTTCGGGAGCGTCCCGTTTCCGCGTCCGTGCGTTGTGACCCTGTAAAGAGCGCCGCCCCCGTGCTGCGCGTGAGTTCCTCCACCGGCTCGAATATCCCGGGCGCCGTGAGTTCGTCCATGACAAGAGTTTCAGGCCACACGAAAAGAGCCACCGGTTCGTTCTCTGTTAGGAGGCGCGACTTGGCGGCCGCACTGCGAACCATTTCCACCGTGTATTCGGGGTCCCATTTCATTTCCAGTGGAAAATTGGACTGGAACACCCCCACGTTAAACGCGGGGGTTGAGTACGTCGGCGGCGCCAGCAGCGCGAAACCGAGACCGTGTACGGCCGCCACGAGGGACAATGCAGCGGCCAGACGTGCGATTCGCGCCCGGCTGGCATAAAAGGCCTCTGTGACAAGCACATTGACCGCAACAAGAATCCCCGACAACAACGTTGTGCCCCCAATTGCAGCAAGCTGCAAGAAGGCCAGGTCCTTGCCCTGAGAGTAACCCAGGCTGCTCCAGCCAAATCCCGTGAACAGCCGGCCTTGGGCGTACTCCATCGCCATCCACAAGAGCGTCAGAGACAAGGCCGCCGGACACCACGGAAGCCGGCGCCGGAGCCAGAGCCATAGCGCTCCCGCGAGCGCCCAGTATGCCGCCATGATCATGCAGACCGCCTGATGCCCCCAGAAGGCCCACCCTCCGGCCCAGTAGAAATTGGTCAGCAACCATTGGAGCAAAAGGCTGTGAAACACCCAGCCAGCCAGGAAAAAACGCCACGCGGCCTCCCGGGGCGTTGCTTCGCGGCACGTGTAAAGGAGCGGTACCAGCGCGAGCCAGGCGAAGAAAAACAGATGCCACGCGGGAAAGCACAAGGCGAGAACAACCCCGCTCAACACAGGCGGACCATATCTTCGGACAAACTGTCTCATTTGGGCGGGATCATGCGCATGCTGGACTGCACAAATCAACTATGATGCTTCTGGGCGCGTGGCGGCGTGCTGAAAAAACCGGCAGGCCAAGTCGCCTGGCCTGCCGGGAGTATGCGAGATATGTCGCGAAAGGACGCGCTACAGTTCGTCCTCCATGATTTCGATTTCCTGCTCGATACGGTCCAGATTCTTCCACTTTTCTTCGCGCCAGAAATTCAGTGCGCTGATGGCTTCCGGCCGGAGATTGCGGAGGTCCACTATCGTAGGCGACAGGAAGATGAGCAAATGCGAATTGCGCGCCTCGACGCGGCGGCCCCGGAACGCTGCTCCCAGGATCGGTACCTTGCCCGCAATGGGAATGCGCCGCTCGGTCTTGAAGACGTTGCGCGACGACAATCCCCCGATGACCAGCGTCTGGCCGTTCGGCACAAGCACCTGCCCCGTCTGTTCGCGCGTAGCGAACACAGGCAGGTCGATGCCGCGAATCGGGCTGGTGGGCAACTGGTCGACAACATTCAGTTTCGAAAGGTTGATCTCGATCATGTCGTCGTCCAGAATCACCGGCTGAATGCCAAGATTCACACCCACTTGCCGCCACGTCACCTGAAGCTGGGCGCGGCCCTTCTGATAGATCAGCGACTGGTAGGGAATCTCTTCACCAGCATGGATGTCTGCCGTCCCATTCTCGACTACCAGCAGCTCCGGCTTCGAGATCAGGTCGGCATCCGCCTTCTGTTCGATTCCCCGGATGATACCGTCGATCGTGCCCGTTCCGCTGTCTATGATGCTGAACGTGACGCCGGCTCCGCTCTGGGTCGTGATCCCTCCGCCTTCCAGAACGCTCCCGGAGTCCACACTAGCCGGAAAATCCGGTGTCAGGCGCACATTGTCTCTGTAGGGGTTCGCATCGGCGGCCGGAAGCGTCACCTGGAACGAATTCGGATCGAATACGCGCGTGGAAATGCGCTCCACAGTGCCGCTGTTCTCGATGCCGCGTACGAATCGCGTATAGTCAAGATTCGTCCCGATATCCCGTAGGCCATCTTCCGTTGTTTCGCTGATCCACACCTGGATCTGCACCTGACGGATAGGCTCGACTTGCTGGGCCGGCGGCGGCGGTTCAACAGGCGGCGGCGGGGGGGCCTCTTCACCCGCGAAGGCGATGCCTGCCATAATCCCAAGCAGCGCGAGTGCTGGCAGAACCCGTTGGATAACCATTACTTATCTTCCTCCATTTTCAACTCGGATTCGATCCCGCCTTCCGGAGGCGCGCCGATAATCGCTTCGCCAAGATTCTGGGGAATGTCCGCGACCCCCTCGAGAATGTCCGTCAACAGGCCCTTGGGTGAAATCTTGCTCGGGGCAATTTCGTCACCCAGGTCCACAAACCCGTGCTCATCCGCTACGACAATGGCCGGCCGCCAGAGTTCGGACTTGATGAAAAACACAAGTTCGCGCCGGCCTTCGTCCGCTTCCCGGTGTCCAACTGTTGCCGAGATGGGAGCGCCAATGAAGTTCCCGGGGATGAAGTTCTCCGCTACACCCACCGCGACGTCTTCGGCCTGGGTCAACCAGGGAACGGTCTCGATGCTTTTCTGCTTGGTATTGCGGTAAAGGCCGCCAAGCACGAGCACCTGCCCGTTGCGCACCCACACGTCGGTGGTGATGCTGCGCGTAATGAACACGGGGGCGGTTATCTGGTTCGCGCCCGCAAGACGATCATCCAGGGCGATGACGATGCGCGACCCCAATTCCTTTACTTCGGCCTGAACCTGCAAGTTGACATACGTATCTTCCAGCGTGGCCCAGTTACCGTCGTCGTCCGTTACCTTGGGCACCTTGAGCGTCAGGGCCACGCCCGTATCACGGAACGACGTGGCTTGTACAACCGTAGCGCCCACCACCGTGGTATCTTCGTACGGAATTTCGCGCACGGTCTTGATGACCGTACCCGGGCGTTCCGCGCCAATCATCACCATCGCTTTCGGCCGCGACAGGATGTAGGCCCGGTTTTCGTCCACCAATGCCTGCAACACCATCTCGATATCGCCATAGCCCGTCGAAATGTTGTCCAGGAATACCGTCAGGCCTTCCAGGCGATTGCCCGAGTCCGTCGGGAATGTCAGGTCCGCGGTCCGGATGGCGCCATTACCACTCGTGACCCGGCCGTAAAGGCGCTCCTTGTTCCGGCGCGCAAAAAAAGCGCTGAAACCCGTCTCGACGCTCTTGACGGTCTGAAATTCCACGACCTTCACCGAAACATTGACCTGCTTCGGCGCCTCCTTATCGACCGGCGGCGGTGGTGGTGGTGGTGGTGGTGGCGGCGCGGCCGCTTCTTCTCCGGCAAACACTACCGGGGCGACCAGGCCTACTAACAGCACGATCAATCCAAACAAACACCATTTTCGCATTGCTGACCTACCGTTGAAATGTTCCGATAGCTTCATACCGAGTCACATTCTCAATATCGTCGAAGATGCTGGATCGCACCACGAACGCCCGTGCTTCACCAGGATTCAACCGGCCAATGTTGACCGTGCTGGTGTCGTAAATCATGTTGCCGAAGCCGTAGACGGTCACATTCACCTGGACGCCGTACAGCACGCTGTCACCGCGGTTATGCGCCTGGCCTGTGACCACGTAATAATTCTGCTGCCGGTAATAGTCCCGCTGGCTTCCTCCGACGTCGGTGCCCGCGCGGAAATCATTCAGGTTCGTGATTATCAACGGCTCTTGCTCGATGGCGCGCTTCTGGCGCTCCTCCGGGGTCAAGAGGGTGTAGCTGCCATCGGGCTTGAATTCGATGCGCTCTTTCAGGCGTACATCCGTGGCGTACGTGGGATACTTCTCGATGATATTGGCATACAGCTCGCCCGCCATATCATAATCGCCGCGCTTCCACAGCAGGTCGGCTAACTCCCACTTGGCCTTGTAATTTGCCGGCTCTTCCTTGACCTTGTCCCACAGTCCGGTGATAGACGCATCAAGTTCACCTGGCGAGCCGTATTCTTCCGTGTACTCCTTGCGAAGTTCCGCGATACGCTGGGCGCTCTCTTCCGCGTACCGGCCGTGAGGCGAAGCATGCAGATACTCTTCATACAGGTTGATGGCGTCGCGATAGCTCTTGATGTTGTAGTACGCCACCGCCAGCCAGTACCGGGCATCCATTGACGCATCCGAATGCGGGTACTTCTGGATGACCTGAAGCAGTCGCGGGATGACGATGTTGTAATCGCCCGCCTCGATCATACGGCGAGCCTCCTCGACCTGCTTGTCTGCCGCGCCTTGCTCCAGCAGACGGTTCTTCGTCACCGGCGTGGCTGTGGCCGGCACGTTGCTTGCCGGAGTAGTGCACCCCGAAAGCTGGAAGACTAGCGCTACAAAACTCACGACAACAAGGACTTTGGCGGTTACGCGTGCACGTTGCATAGTTGACTTCTCGCAAGAATCACCCGCCTACAGGAAGCAACCCATTTGCCTCGACGGGGTGTCTCCTTCTTGCTCCTATCGGTTGCTGGCCTTTTTCTGATTCTGCTCCATGGTCTTAATGACCAATTCGGTAATATCGTCTGCGGCAATTGCGGGCTCAAGGCTTCCAAGATAGCCCTCGGCCGCTATCAGGTCATACTCCGACTCCTGCCCCACCTGGGCAATGGTCCGGACGGCCCGGTCGCTCGCCTGGCTTATCAGAATCCAATACCGCCCCGTACCGCGTTCGATCTTCTTGTCCTTGAGTTCCTTGTACTCTGGTGTTTCCACGATAACCTCTTGGTACCGCACTTCCGCCGGCTTCTCGAACGCGCTGGGCAGACCCCAGTAAATCTTCTGGGTGTCGATCTGCTTCTCATCGATCGAATAAGCGGCGACATACCCGGCACTCAAGGCGAGTATGATACCCGTGGCCACCACTCTCGTAAATGACTTACTCATAACTCTCCTACCTTCTCTCTCATTTCGTAGCTTGGATGGTCCTGACAACCGCTTAATCTTCCCCAAAAATCCTGTCCAATTGACAGACGCCCGTCCGCAAGCCAGGATGGTACCTGCAAACTGCGACTTCTGTCAAGTAATTACCGGAACCCCGATTTTCCGTCCCCACAACCAGGAGACCGGCGATTCAACTTCTTCCCCAGCCATTTTCAGGCGTCACGCACAGTCTTAATGTATGCTGTCAGGCACACACAGCCTGCGCCGTTCCCAAACTACAATCCCCCTTGGTTTCAAAAGGTTCCACAAAATTCCCCGGCTCCCCCCATAGGGGTACACAAGTTACTATACCATGAAGCGCACAAAAGGTTACTTTATGGTATTATTTGCGGGATATGCGGTGATTGGCTGGGCGGTCGCCCTGTGCCCGCGTTTCCGGGCTAATTGTTTTAGTGGCAATTGGTTGCCGCGTCAACGAAACACCCGGGAGGGCCGTTATCGACTTTGACACGCCGTCGCGTTGACTCTACAATGAGCGCATCCGACATGCAGCGATGTACCATGCCCGAGAGGACAAACTTATGCCGCCGTTTCGCCGATTTCCTTCTGGCTTCGTTGTTGTGATTCTCGGCGTCTTCTTTGCCGTTAGCAATGCAGCCTCGCCTGCTCAAAGCGAATCGTCTACCGCGCCGGCCAGCGTATGCGTGTGGGTCCGCCCCTCGGAATATGAGGATGCGTCCCACACCCAGGCGAGTTTCGTGCTCGAGGAAATCGTGCCTGTCACCGAGGCGATGCTCATACCCTGTGAGGCCCGTCTTGATGCTTCCCTCGAGCAGCCGCGTTTGATGTTGCGTGTCTTTGACGGCGAAGGAGGGGTTTCTTTTGAGGGAAGAGCGGAGCTTGACGGAGGAACAGGGACCTTCAGCCGCTCATTTCTATGGCCGGTCGAAGGGGTCCCTGACGGGGTTTACCGCGCGCGGCTCGAGGTTTTGCATGCGTTTAATCAGCCCTTGGCGTGGCGCGAGGTACAACTCGAGAAGCGCACCTATGAGGTCGTATGGCGGTCTGTGGTGCAACTTCGTAGCGACCTTGCCGCTCTCGAGGATAGCATTCGCAGTGCGCGCGCATCCGACGTGCCCGCCTACGCATCGCTGCGCGCCGTGGTCGCTTCCGATGCCCTCCTCCGGGCCGAGGAGTTGCTCAGCGAAGGCAAGTGGCCCCAAGCCGCCGCGTATGCCCAGTTCGCGCGGTCCTCGTGCGATTCCGCACGGGCCCTGATCACATTCGAGGCGCTGATCCCTGAACTCCGCACGCCGTTCGCGAAGGCATCGGCGGTGTCCCCCGAGATTCGTGACGGCGCCTTTTACTCCTCCACGTCGCGCGAGCCGGTCTTTATGTTCGGTCTGCGCGAGCCGGCCATGCATTCCCAGTCTACGGCGCTGTTCGAGCGGTATGGCCTGAATTTTGCCGTCATCGAGATTTCGCCCGCCGAGCTTTTGCTGGAAGAGGGCATCAACCGGGACGCCCTCTCTCGTCTGGACACGTTTCTCGCGAATGCAGATGCGCTGAACATCGGGGTGACCGTCGAGTTGGCCACCGATACCGCGCCAGCATGGCTGGATGCACCGGCGTACCGAGCCGGCGAGGTTCCGCGCGAGGGTAAACGCCCGCGCGTAGCGGACCACCGGCAAGCCCGCACGCTCGGCCAGCGCCAGCTCAAGGCAGCCGCGCCTGTCCTCAAACGGCATCCTTCAGTCAACGGAGTGAGTCTGGCATTCGAACCGGGGTTTCATTGGGAAACGGAAGAGGTACGCAAGGGGTTCGAGCAGGCCATTGCCCGCAAGTACCAGAATGATCGCCGGGCGGTAAACCGCGTCTGGCGGACACGAATGCGGTCCCTGGACGAAATCGAGATACTCTGGGACTATGACCGCCCATCCTATCAGTACGAATGGCAGGCCTTTCATCAGCATGTGGTCTCAACTCATTTCAACTGGCTGGCGGGGCACGCGGAACGCGTTTTCGGCGACCTGCCGAGGCAGATCACGCTACCCGGCACCGCGTTCCAGCCCGGCGAGGCCCGGACGGGTATCAATCGCGAAACCCTGTCGGGGATGACCGATGTCACCGCGTGCAGCGCGGCATATGCCTTTGGCGACACACCCTATGTGGTGCCGTTTCCCCACCCCGAGATCGCGTTCCGGCTCCTGCGGTCGCTCGCTCCGGCCCATCCCCTGGTGGTCTCGAGCATGACCCTGAACCTGAGCGCCATCCCTGTAGGTTCCGAAGTTTCGCGATGCGTGCACACGGCCCTGTGGGAGGCAGCCATCGCCGGCGTGAACGGATGTGCCGTAAACCCGGCGGTGTTTGGCGAAAACCCCGGCGGCCTGGATGGCTTCACCACGGCTTACCTCGACCTCAACCGCCTGGGCGGTATCGTGACGGCATTCCAGCGTACGGATGCCCCCATTGCGATCCTCTGGAGTATGCCCTCGAAGATCTATCGCGACGGGGAGACCTTCATGAATTCCGTCCAGCGCGTCTACGAAGGATGCGCATTCTTCGGCTTCCCGGTCCGGTTCATAACCGAGTCGGAATGCGCGGCAGGCGGGCTCGAGCGTGTCGCGGTGCTTGCTGTGCCCGAGGTCCCCGCCCTGGCCGATGAGACGTTTCTGGCCATCGACGCCTACGCCAAAGCCGGCGGGACCGTGATCCGCAGCGGGCGCCCGGCGCCCTATACGCCCGACGGCAGTTCCCGCCATGATGTGATTGCCCAAACGGCTCGGACCATATTTGTGCGGGCATCGGATACCCCGACGGTCTATCTTCACTCGCTGGATGCAGCGTATGTTTTCGGCGTGCTTCCCCCTATCCCCCGCACGATCAACAACTACGGATATCCTCTCGAGGGGGTGAAGAGCCGTTATACCGAGCTGGATGGGCAAGGCTACCTCTACGTAGTGAATTTGCGGCATGAGCCCGTACGGGCCCACCTGTTCGGAGGTCCCCGCGAAGGCCGCGACTTGGTGCGCGGCCGTGATGTCCGCTTTCCCATGGACCTCGACCCCCTTGATCCCATGGTGATCCGCCTTGACCCGCCAGAACCCGCTGCCGTAAATGAGGGCGACGTCCCCAAATTGGCTGCGGGTGAAGCTGACCCCGTCGTCTTGGTGCCCTCGACACCCTGAACCGGCCGGTGTCTGTGGCGGGGCAGTGACGCAGCGCAAGGCTGAGAATTTTTGTGAGTATGCGGCGTGTTTCTTCATAGACATGATAGCCCGGCCAAGGTTGCAGGCCGGTTTGAGCTCGTGCATTATATGTGGTAACATGATGGGACGGAGGAGTTTGTAAAGGATGAATATCGTTCTATATCCGGATGATCCCTTGCAGGGGGTCGCGGCCCCGGTGGAACACTTTGGGCCGCGGCTCGAGAATCTCGCCCTCCGCATGCTCGATGTGATGTATGAACATGAAGGCGTTGGGCTTGCGGCTCCCCAAGTGGGCATCGCGCAGCGCTTTTTCGTGTGCCATGACCTCGAATCCGACCCGATGTGCCTCGTGAACCCCGAAATCCTCGATGAGGAAGGTGGCGAAGTCGGGGATGAAGGGTGCCTCAGCGTTCCGCAAATCTACGCTCCGGTCAAACGCGCAACCCGCATCCGCGTGCGAGCACAAGACCCTTCCGGGAAGGAACTCGATTTCGAGGCGCGGGACTTTCTGGCTCGTATCATTCAGCATGAGACGGACCACCTCGACGGGCATATCTTCCTGGACCGGGTGGACATTCTGACAAGACAGGCAAAGCTCCAGGAATGGGAAGAAGTGCGGCAAGCCCTGGAGTCTGCCACATCGCTCGGCTAGACTGCTGCGCCTGAATACTATCGGCCAAGCCCGGCATTTCGGGGGATGTATGCTTTCTGACACGCCCGCATTCGAGCAATTGGTGGATGCTTTGCGGCGGCTCCCTGGAGTGGGAAAACGGTCCGCCGAGCGTCTGGCGCTTCATCTTCTGTCGGCGCCCGAAGAAGAGGCGGCATCTCTGAGCGAAGCCATTCTTCAGGCGCGGCGCCTTATCGCGCGCTGCTCGATATGCTGCGATCTCACCGACCGCGTTCCGTGCGCCATTTGCGCGAACACCGGCCGCGATAAGGGGCTCATTTGCGTCGTGGAACACCCCTCGGGCGCCATGGCCATTGAGAAGGCGGGGACATACAAGGGCCTGTACCACGTCCTGCATGGAGCACTCAGCCCGCTCGAAGGCATCGGCCCTGATGAACTTACTATCGAGGTGCTCCTGCGGCGCATCTCCAGCGATACGCGCGAGGTCATCGTCGCTACTAACGCGACTGCCGAGGGCGAGGCCACGGCCCTGTATCTCTCGCGCGTTATCGGGCAGCGATTCGGTACACCCGTGACGCGCATCGCTCATGGCGTGCCCATGGGCAGTGGCCTGGAATATGCCGATGACGCGACCCTGGCGCACGCATTGGAGGGGCGAAAGCAACTGTAGACGTGCCGCGGCTCACTCGGGGCGCACGAGACCCGCCCTGCCGGTTCTGATCAGTCTATCCCAGTCGCAGCTTCGCCGCCGGCGTCCTCCTGCGCCACCGCAAGCTTCTCCAGCCCCGTGATCGTGTATTCGCCTATGACAGTCTTGCCCTCGATGCGGCTGGAACCGGTAAGGGTTGCCCCCTTGGCTTCAAGCGCCTGCCGGCCCTGGGCTATGCCCATATCCAGAAAGAGCTGCAAGCTTCCCGGAAAGTCGTCTTCCACGTCCGGCCGGGGCTCGAGTCGGCAGGTGAGTGCCATCTCGCCCGGGCCGGTCGAATCCGCGGACACCCGCACCCACGACACGTTCCTCAACATCCGTACGTAGAAATCAGGATTGTTCGTTCCATCCGAGCTCTTCAGCAATTCCAGAGCCGATAGCGTCGTGAAGGTTCCTCCGTCCCGGTTATCCAGCACCACCTCGATGGTGTGGCCTCCTTCGAGGGGCAGGGGAGCGGCTGGAGGCGGTTCGGGCCAGAACTCGCGGGTGAACCGCGTGGTCGTGGCGTCTATGGGAACCTCGCCGCGAAGCGTCAGGACGCCGCGCTTTTCCGCCACCATGCCCTCCGGCGCCCATCTCACGGACGGCACCGACTTCGCGATATTCGCTCCGTTGACCGCGTCGCGGATGACCGGTCCCAAACGCTGCTCATTCACGAATGCCGTCACGCCGATAACGCCTGCCTGCACGTTGGGTTCCATCAGTATGGCGACCTCGTTGGGCAACAGCCGCCGCAGGACCCAGCTGCTCGGACGCTGCTTCTCCGGCACTGCCGCGTCGATAAGGGCAACGAGGGTCTCCTCCGCCTGTCCGGGCCAGACAGCGATATGCACGCGCGTCTCCGGGCCGACAAAGGACGCGTGCGAGATTGCCGGGCTTCTTCGCACGGCGAACTTGCGGTCTGCAACCACCAGGGCAACGATTCCAATCACCACCATCAGGCCCACGAGCGCCAACACTATTACCCATCGCTTCTTCAAGGCTTGTTACTCCCTCTTGAGTATTGACAGTTCTAGATACTCGTCGCACATAAGCCCGGATCGTAAGCGTATGAGCCCGGCATGTCAACCAGCCAACTCCAACCCAACACCCACCGGAACACAGGCGGACCGGGCATGCCCCAGCAGCACAATACGCCGCACTCCCGGTGCGACTCTTGTTTGTTCGCTCCCAACAAGGCGGCTTTCCCCCGGGACATAAAAAAGGCCGGCGGAACCGTTCCCGCCGGCCGGTCTTGAATTCCAGGCAGACAATCAGCGCACTGCCGCGCGCGGGATGTCAATAAAGGTCGAACCCATGAGCACCTTCGTGCGCGTTGGGCCCGAATGGGCGTGCTTGATGCTGGCAAGGGCGCGGACGTAAAAGGCATGATCTACCGCGAGATCCCGCTCCTGCACCTTCGCTTTCATGAAATCAAACGCCTGCAAGGCTATGTCTTTGCGGCCAACGCGCTGCGACGCCATGATCCACCAGTACAAATGGTCCGGAGGCAGGTCCGCAAACACCGGGAAGCGCTGGTAGGTCGCGGTCACCGTTTCCTTGCGGTCATGCCATTCCGAGGGCCCCAGGGCTACCACGAAGAGATTGGCCAGCCCAGCCGGGTAGAATTCGCCCGTGTCGTCCACCGTTACCAGTGCATCACCGGCCTTCGCCCAGGCGTACAGGCCGTCTTCCCCGCGAAGCTTCTCGAAGGCTTCTTTCATATCGCGGCGTGCGTAATACACTTCGTGCACCCACGCATAATTGCGCAGCAGATGGGCGATCTGCCGCGAATGCCACAACGCCTCGAACACCTCGGCGTTATCCATGACGTATTTGTACGGCGAATCGGGTTTGGCATAGGTCAGCCCGTCCACATCGAGGGTTGCCAGCATCGCCTTGTGGGCCCCGAAAATCTTCCCCGTTTCGCGCATCACAAACCGGTGGTCTTTGGTCAGCATCCGGCGCATGTTCACGCACATGAGGAACGTCGCCGCGTAGGAATCCGTCGCGTCGTACTTGCCGGTGGACTTGTAATCGTTCGCGGTTCCCTCGTAATCGTGAATGACGCCCCGGAGGTCCATATGCTTGAAATACCAGTCGGTCCACTTGATGCCGCCCTCCAGGTATTTCTTGTCGCCCGTTATCTGATAGGCCTCGAACAGGCCCAGGGCGGCATAGTTGCCCGCATAGGGCGAGATCGTAATCTGGTCCCCGGATTGCTTGTGTACGATCGCACCGTCCGAGAGTTGCTTCGAGAGAATGGCATCCGCGTGTTGGCGGATTTCGGCCTCCGGCGCCATCGCAACCAGGAATATCAGTAGGGCTTGCATCGTTTGCTCCTTCCCGTCCTTCGCAAAACACACACCACCGCTGCTTTATAATGCCCACGGCGAATGAAAAGTTCCTTCAGGGCCGAATTGCCTCCGAGCCATGCCCTCGAAAAGCCGCAATCGGCCGGGCGTATCATTCAACGTATTGTATACGAAGGGGTTAGATAAATGAAACCCCCGGAATACCCGCTTCCGACGGGGCCATGAAGTCCTGTGGTTCGACCACTACCACCCCGCGCGGCGTAACCCGGAACCGGCGCGCATCTTCTTCGTGATCATACCCGATCACCGTGTCTTCGGGGATTTGCACGCCTGCGTCGATGATGCACTTGCGAATGCGCGCTCTCCGGCCAATCGATACCTCTGGCAGGAGGATGCTTTCCTCAACATAGGAATAGCTGTTCACGCGAACTTCCGGCGAGAGCACGCTGCGGCGCACCATGCCGCCGCTGATAATACACCCGGGGCTCACAATCGAGTCGACTGCCACCCCGAACCGGATGCCCTCATCGGCAAACACGAACTTGGCGGGCGGCGCCATGGGTGGCTTCGTGCGAACGGGCCAGTCCTGGTCATAGAGGTTGAACAAAGGATCCACGGCGACGAAATCCATATTGGCCTCCCAGAACGAGTCCAGGGTGCCCACGTCCCGCCAATACTTGGCTTCCTTACGGTTCTCGTCGACAAACGGGTAAGCGTACACCGGGTCCGTTTCGATCAGGCGGGGGAGAATATCCTTGCCGAAATCGTGGCTGCTCATGCGTTCGGCATCGTCATAACACGCTCGGATTAGCGTGTCTTTATCGAATATATAGACGCCCATCGAGGCCAGGGCCGTGGTCGGATTGTGCGGCGAGGGCCGGGGTCTTTCGGGCTTTTCGAGGAATCCGGTGATCCGATCCTCCGCGTCCACTTCGAGTATGCCGAATCGGTTTGCCTCCTCAAGGGGCACCTCGAGGGCGGCAAGGGTCACCGCGGCACCCTTTTCGCGGTGGTCTGCTACCATCTTCTGGTAGTCCATCTTGTAAATGTGATCGCCCGAAAGGATCATAACCTCGCGGCAATCAATGGGTTCAATCGAATAGAGATTCTGGTAGATGGCGTCGGCCGTCCCGAGATACCAGTTGTCGCCCGTGCGTTTCTGGGCCGGAATGACCTCGATGAATTCACCCCATTCCGGATACGACAGGTTCCAAGCTGCATGAATGTGGCGAATCAGAGAGAGCGATTTGTACTGCACCAACACCAGCATCTTGCGGATTTGCGAGTTGATGCAATTCGACAGCGTGAAATCGATGATGCGGTACATGCCGCCGAAGTGCACCGCCGGCTTGGCCTCATTACGTGTCAGGGGATACAACCGTTCGCCCGCGCCGCCCGCAAGCACTACCGCGAGCACGTCTCTCATGCTGTGCCGGTCATCCATCGCGAGCCTCCATTCCAATAAACGCCCTGCACGGCGCCCCGTCACCGTCCTGGATCGCCAATGGCAGCACGATGAACTCGCATTTCCCCGCCTTGGCAGCACTCAAATCCAGGCCCTCCACGACGAGAATGCCCGCTTCCAGAAGGATGCGATGTGTCGTTTCGCTGTCCTCCCCAAACGGGGCGATCGAGAGGGAGTCAATGCCTATTAATTGTATCCGTTCATCCACAATTCGCCCTGCCGCTTCCGGCGACAATGCAGTGAAATCTGCCTGAAATACCCCATCGCGCACCACAATACCGTTTCGCGTCTTTAACAACAACCGCGGGGGTAATGGCGCATTCCCCAAATCCGGGGGACGGATGAGGTTGTCCCTGGTCCCGACCTCCAGAACCCATGCATCGCCGAAGAATAGCGATGGACTCAGTTCATGTAGCCGCGCGCCGTCTTCACAGTAATGGTACGGGGCATCCACATGGGTACCCGTATGGGTCGTCATCAACAGGCGTGAAACGTTGCTCGGGTCTCCCTCGGACAAAGACGACACCGGCGCCATCTCGAATACAGGATCCCCGGGCCAGCACACCATGCCCTCAAACAACGGCATGGAAACGTCCACCCACTGCTTTGCAGAATTGACACAGGCTCCCCTTGCCAATCGCTCTCCTCCTGGGGTCGGTCTGTCGCAACCCATTGAATTATACCGCATTTGAACCGAAAAGTCGGAGGGAATCCCGGGCGCAAGAGAAGCGCTGGGTACCGCGTTCATGCGGCTCCCGGGACCTTGGGCAAACGACACGGATTCATGCGAATGGACGCTGCCGTTGCCTGCTGCATGCGCGGGCATGTTTGGGCCGGTTGGAGATTACTTGACATTGTAGTAGTAAAACATTTAATATTCCCGATAGCCATGTACAAAGTGTTTAAGATAGTAAGCATTTTATGCACTGTTGCCGTTTTTATTGGTCTGGCTGCGGCCCATTGGAGGACGCCGCATTTACAAACCGCGGCATACGGTGCAGGCAAGCGCATTGATTACATCGAATCTGACGGATTGCGCCCCGCAATTCTGTTCATCCACGGAGGAGGCTGGGTATTCGGAAATCGGACCGCCTGCACGGATTTGTGCGAGTCGTTTTCCGACGCGTTCGACTGTTACGCCTGCGATTACACGCTTGGCGCGGAAGGCGCACAGCCGCCCTGGGAACAAACGATTGAGGATATCGCGGAGGCCGTCGCATGGATTCGCAATCGAAAAGGAGTGCGCCAGGTATTCCTGGTGGGCATCTCTGCCGGAGGGCATCTCGCGCTGTATCACGCTGCGAATTGCCGCGACGTCCATGGCGCCGTGGCGATTAGCCCAACTTCCGCAGTTTGAGGTCGATTTCAGGAATTTTCGCTGAATGCGG
>CAZFOG010000102.1:0-16819 GCA_964520685.1 uncultured Nitrospiraceae bacterium
CGAATCGAGGTAAACCCTCTCACTCTGAGTGGTACATAAATTGGGGGCAGGTCATAGCCAAGAAAGGGAACCGCGCCGCGAACGTTGATGCATAGACTCACAACGCGGGGCGCATTCAGGCCCAACAGGTTTGCATGGGATGGTCCAGATCGAAAATTCTTTGCCAAGAATGTATACTTTGGCTCCCTTCATGCCCGACCCGGGAGTAAAGAAAGGAAACGGTTTGAAAAGGGCTCTGCAATTTGGCGCCGGCAACATCGGCCGGGGGTTTCTCGGACAGCTCTACTACGAGTCGGGGTATGCGACAACGTTTGTGGATGTGCTGTCGGATGTGGTGCAGGCACTCAACGAACGAAGCGAGTACCCCCTGCGGATTGTCGATGAAGTCTCCCAGACCATGTGCATACGGAATGTCTCGGCGTTACACGCCGGCAACGTCAACGCTGTGGCACAGGCCATTGCGGACGCGGACCTTGCGGCTACCGCGGTGGGCGTCAATGTCTTGCCCAAAGTGGCGCCCACGATTGCGCGGGGCATCGAGCGGCGGTTCGCGAACCCTTCCGCGCCGCCGTTGAACTTCATCGTCTGCGAGAACCTCATCGGTGCGGGGCCGTTTCTGCGCGAAAAGGTCAGGGAACATCTCGACCCGCAATTTCATGGCGCCCTGGTTGAGCAGGTTGGCTTCGTGGAAGCCAGTATCGGCCGTATGGTGCCCATCATGACCGAAAAGGAACGCGCCGAAGACCCCCTGTTGATCTGCGTCGAGGCCTATTGCGAATTGCCGGTGGACCGGGAAGCCTTCAAGGGCCCGGTTCCGGAACTCGTTAACCTGTTACCCAAGAAAGACTTCGGCGCCTACGTCGAGCGCAAGCTTTTTGTGCACAACCTGAGCCATGCCACGGCGGCCTATCTCGGGTACCTGCGCGGACACACGTACGTCTGGCAGAGCATGGAAGACGGGAAGGTCGTCGCGGCCATGATGGCAGCTACCTCCGAGTCGTGCGAGGGGTTGGCGCGAAAATGGGGCCTGGCCCTTGCGGACCTCGAGGCGCATGCGGAGGATCTGGCCAGGCGGTACCGTAACAAGGCTCTGGGGGATCAGGTTCGGCGCATCGCTGCCGATCCGGTTCGGAAACTGGGCCCGAAGGACCGGCTTATTGGGGCCGGACAGATGTGTCTTGAGCAAGGTATTGTGCCAGAACACATTGCATTTGCAGCGGCTGCGGCAATTCGGTACGATCATCCGGATGACGGTGCAGCAGGGCTTCTCCAGTCCATTCGAGCACGTGGTGGCACCGAGGGCGTCCTGCAGGAAATATGCGGTCTGGAACTCGCGTCGGAACTGGCCCAGCTCATCCTTAAAGCCGGCGTGCGGCTCGAACAAGAAGGCTGGGTCAAACAGGATAAGTAATGCAAGAGATTAAACTTCCACAGTTAGGGCAATCCGTTGAAGAGGCGTCCATTGTCGAATGGCGCAAGCAAGAAGGCGATGCAGTCAAAACAGGCGAAATCCTGTTTACCGTGCAGACCGACAAGGCTGAAATCGAGTGTGAATCCACGGCGGACGGCATTCTACGCAAGATTCTCGTGGAACCCGATATCGAGGTGCCTGTCATGACCGTTGTCGCCCTGGTCGGCGAGACGGGCGAGGCGCTCCCCGACCTGTCGCATTACAGTCAGGCCCGAGGTGAAGCAGAACCCTCCGGGACGGCAGCGCCGCCGAAGCCCGCGGAAGCCCCCGCTGCGGCACAGGCTCCTGCTCCCGCCCCGGGGAGCGCGTCCGCGCAAACGGTGGAACCCCGCACGGCAGCGCCGGGCGGGCGCGTGCCGGTGTCTCCGCGCGCACGAAACCGGGCCGGGCAACTCAAAGTGGATCCGGCATTTGCGCAGGGCTCGGGAGTGGGCGGCCGCGTGATGGAGGCGGATGTCGAGGCTTATGCGGCCCGGGTTGCCATTACGCCGACGGCTCGCAAGATTGCCGTCGACCACGGCGTGGACCTCTCGCGTATTGAGGGGACGGGTCAGGGCGGCAAAATCACCAAGACGGATGTCGAGCGCGCCCTGGCGTCGCCTGGGGCTGCCGCGAAGCTGGCCGCTCCGGCCATGGTTCCGGGCGAAATACAGCGAGTGCCCCTCTCCCCCATGCGCCGCATCATCGCCGAGCGGATGGCGGCGAGCAAGTTCAGCGCCCCGCACTATTACATCACGGTCGAGGTTGACATGTCCGCGGCAATGACCTTCCGGCGCTCCTGTGTGGAGTTCAAGCCGTCGTTTAACGATCTGGTCCTGCGGGCCGTTGCGCTGGCCATTCAGCAGCATCCGCATGTAAATGCGCGCTGGGCGGGCGACGCCATCGAGCTCGCGGGAGACATCAATCTTGGCTTCGCGGTGGCGCTGCCAACAGGGCTGATCGTGCCCGTGGTACGTCAGGCCCAGCAAAAGACCCTCAAGGACATCAACCGGATTTGCGCGGAACTCGCCGAGAAGGCCCGCACCGGCAAACTGCTGCCCGATGACTATACGGGCAGCACGTTTACTGTATCCAATCTCGGCGCGTTCGGCGTCGATCATTTCACGGCCATCATCAATCAGCCCGACAGCGCGATCCTGGCGGTCGGGCAGATTAAGGACCGTCCGGTGGTGATTGACGGCGGGATTCACGTGCGGCCAATCATGAAAATGACCCTTTCGAGCGATCACCGGGTAATCGACGGCGCCGTGGCCGCCCAGTTCATGAAGACGCTCAAGGTCGTTCTGGAAGACGCAAACTTCTAGGGGGAATATCAGGAATGATCACGTGTGATGTGGTGGTGCTGGGCGCGGGTCCAGGAGGCTATGTGGCCGCGATTCGTGCCGCTCAACGGGGCGCCAAGACAGTCGTCGTCGAGCGTAATCAACTTGGGGGCGTATGCCTGAACTGGGGCTGCATTCCCACCAAGACCCTGATCCATACCGCCGAGTTGTACCGGAAAATGCAGGACGCGGAGCGCTTCGGCCTGAAGGTCAAAGGTCTCAGCGTGGACATGCAAGGCCTGCTGAAGCACAAGAACACCGTGATCAAGACCAATCAAGACGGTATCAAGGCCTTGTTCAAGGCTCATGGCATCGAGGTGGTCAAGGGAAAAGGCACGGTCGTAAAACCCGGCGTCGTACGGGCCGGGAAGGATGAAATTCACGCCAAAGCCATCATCGTGGCGACCGGAAGTTCTCCGGCGCGCATACCGGGCCTCGAAATGGACGGGGAACGGATCATCGGCAGCACGGAGGCCCTCGAGCTGGCGGAGATCCCGAAGCGGGTCGCTGTAATCGGCGCGGGCGCGCTCGGGGCGGAATTCGCGTGCATCTGGAACGCCCTGGGCTCCGAGGTCACGCTCATCGAAATGATGCCCCAGGTGCTCCCGCTCGAAGACGAGGAGCTCACCAAGCGGTTAGGCGTGCTGTTCAAGAAGCGGGGCGTGAATGTTCTGACCGGAACCACCGTGAAGTCGATGGCGCGGAAGGGCAATAGCGTTACGCTGGAGCTTTCGGGCGCGAAAGAGGATTCCATTAAGGTGGATTATGTCCTGGTCGGGATTGGCGTCCGGTACAATTCCTCGCCGGTGACCGAAGAACCCTCTCTGGGCGTTAAGGTTACGGAAAAAGGCGCTATCGTGGTGGATCGGCGCATGGAAACCAACATCCCGGGAATCTACGCCATTGGCGACGTGACCGGCAAGACCATGCTGGCCCATGGGGCGTCGGCAGAGGGGATTGTCGCCGCGGAGAATGCCACGGGGGGCAACCGCGTGATGGATTACCGCGTCGTGCCGTCCTGCAATTTCACGTCGCCGGAAGTCGCAAGCGTCGGCCTGACCGAGAAAGCGGCCGCCGAGACGGGCGCCGCGATTCGGGTGGGACGATTCAGTTACCGGGCAAGCGGCCGGGCGCATGCGATTGGTGAGACCGAAGGCATGGTCAAGATCGTGGGCGACGCGGCAACGGGCGAAGTGCTGGGCGTCCATATCATGGGTGCGGAAGCGGGCGAACTCATTGCCTCTGCTGCGATGGCCATGAAACTCGAGGCTACGGCGGAAGAAATCGCCGATACCATACACACGCACCCGACACTTTCGGAGACGCTCAAGGAAGCCGCGGAAGATTTTCTGGGCGTGGGAATACACACGCCGCCGGCAAAGCCCAAACGAGGATAACTCCAGGAGGTCTCCCGTGCGACCCTGGGTCCGGAACACGCTTGAACATCTAGTTTGTCTCCTGGTGGTGGCAGCCGGAGCGGTGGCGTCGCTGTATCCGGTTGTATTTCAGGACCGCGTGCCGTCGCCTGTGGGTGACACGCTGTTCGCCTCACCCTGGGAGGAAGCCCGCCCGGCAGGCCTCGAGCCCGCGGGCCAGCCCAGCCATGCGGCCTCACGGCAGTATTACCCCTGGTACATGTTCTTGAGCGAGACAGCCTCCCGCGGCGATTCGCCCCTGTGGAATCCCCTCGAAGGATGCGGAATGCCCTTCTTTGCGCTGTGGCGTTCCCGCTGTCTTTCCCCTTTCAGCCTGCCGTTCTACTTCCTGACGCCGGAAACGGGCGTCAAGCTCTCGGCCTTTCTGAAGCTGCTCGTTGCGGGGGCGTGCGGGTTCATAGCGGGCCGGCGCCTGGGATTCGTTCCGGCCCTGTCGTTGTTTATCGGACTTTCGTTTCAGCTCAGCGCTTCCTTCTTCTACTGGCTGGATTCTCCGCTCTCGGATACCCTCCCGTGGCTGCCCCTGTTGATTATCTTCGCCGATCGTCTTGCCTTGGGCCGCATACACTACTGGCCGTTTGGGGCGATGGTGCTTGCCCTCATGCTTCTCGGAGGCGAACCGGAGGCAGTCGGGGGCATGCTGATCGTCACGCTGCTCTTCATTGTGGCCCGGAACCTGCTGGGACGGCGCGGTTACGTGCAGCTGTTCGCGAGCATCAGCACCTACGTAATCGCCATGGTGGTCGGGGCCGCTCTGTGCGGCATTCAGATTCTTCCGTTCTACGAGTTCGTGCAGGAGAGCGCGCGTCTGGGCAATCTCGAGCCCGTTGTTGACGTGAAACTCACGCATATTGCGGCCCTGTTTCTCCCGCATCTGTTTGGCGAATCGCCATACGCACTCGCAGAGGACGCCCTCAGCGCCCAGGCGCGCATCGCACTGCTGATTCACGTGGGCATCATTCAGTTCGCTCTCCTGCCGCTCTGGTTTGCTCTGCGCCGCTATTCGACCCCGCCGCAGCGGCACCGCATCGAGGCCTTTCTCATCGCTTCTACGGGGGCAATCCTGCTCGCCGTGATTGTCTGGATGCCGCTGGCAGGCGTGTTTCCGTTTCGGTATCTGAGGCCGGAGCACGTGTTGGCGGCAGGCTCCCTGCTGGTTGCCATCATCGGAGCCGCAGCGGTCGAGGAATGGGTATCCCTGGATGTTGACGGCTGCAAGCACACCCTCAAACGCCTGCTGGTGCTTATTCCTGTGACGCTTGTCGCCGCGGCAATTCTAGGCGCGCTGGGCTGGCAAAGCGCGCAGGCAGCGAAGCTGAATCTGTTGGCCCAGGCACTGCTCCCCGTGGTTTTTTTCGCTCTCGTGGTAGCGCTGATCGCAGTCACGCTCCTGAAACCCTCGCAACGGCTCACGGGCTATACCCTGTCGATATTGGCCATCGCTCAGGCCATGGCTGTTTATCACCCGGGCAGCGGTTACCCCGCGTTTATGGCGCCGGAAACCGTGTTCCCCAAAACGGGCTTCGTTGATGCGCTTCAGGGCAACAATTCCCGGGCGGGCGGCAGTCTCCGGTTGAAGGAGTGGCCCCTTGCCGGCAATGCGATCCCCCAGACCTACACGCCCAGCGGGATGGTGTTGAGCCGGCACGAGGCCTTCTTCGCAGCCGCCCTGGAACAACCCCTCTTGCTGAGACGCTCGGGCGCGGGCAATTTCATACTCACCAAGGACGATATTCAAGGCTCTTTTGCGGCAACACGACCCTTGCTGAAACTCAAGCATGTATTACCGTCCGGGGCCGGGGTCTTCGAGGACCTCGAGGCCAAACCGCGCGCGTGGTTGGCGTTTGAATGGCGGCCGGTCGAGAAGTTCGATGCAAGCCAGCTCGACAGCGCCTTGCCGCCCTTGATTGAGGGGCCGGTTCCCCCGGCGGTCGAGGCCTCGGAAACCGCTACGGCCACAGTCCTTCCCGAGAGCAGCAATGGGTTCGTGCGGATCGCCGTTGAATCCGACAAGGCGGGCGTGCTTTGTCTGTCAGACTCCTGGTACCCCGGTTGGCGTGCCACCGTGGATGGGAAACCGGCGGAGATCTATCCCATGGACGGTCTGTTTCGAGGAGTGCACATTCCCGCGGGCTCGATTCAGGTTGAAATGCTCTATGAGCCCCACAGCCTGATTCTTGGCGGATGGGTAAGCCTTGGGGCCGCAATCTTCACGGCGGGCTTCATTCTGTATTTCGCGTTCCGGTGGCTTATGAAGCGGCACCGCGCCCGCAAACTCGAGCGGGAGCTGCAAGCCTCGCCACCGCTGTGAGCAGGAATCCGGCCTTCACTGGACCTTGTCTTCAAGTTTCCCGACAGGCTCCATGCCGATTTCGAGGGCGCGCTGGTAGCACGGTTTGGCGGCCGCGGAGTCGTCTTTCTTCATCGCATACCACCAGGCGAGATTCATCCAGGCAGGACCGTACTCGGGCCACGTTTCAGTGATGGCCGTTGCCTTTGCGATCGCCGCGTCGACGTCTCCCTGATGCCCATAGATGACAGACATGACGTTGTGGGCATCGACGAGGCCGGGTTCTTGTTGAATGGCGCTATTCAGGTACGCCAGGGCCTCGTCGAAGTCTTTCGTGTTCATGGCCATCCGGGCGAGATGGTGTTTGCCTCCAGGGTCGTCGCTCAATCCAAGACTGACGGCGAGGGCGGCGGAGGCGGCATTGACAGCTTCCTCGAAATCCGCACGCAGCGATTTGTCACCTTTGCGCCACTTGTCGAGCGCGCCTTTCTCGACGGTCAGGCGGGCGCCCTTGATTTTCGGTGCGACGCGGTTCGTGGGGTCGCCGAGGCGTTCATACGCGAGTACCGGCTCGGTTGTCACAACGATGTCATCCGACCAGAGCCTATTTCCCGACGGCAGCGCGACCTGGCGCCCTTCGATTTTGACGGCAAGCGTTCCGTCATGCCCGAAAACACCGTGGGTAGTCCGGAGTTGGAGCAGCGTGTCATGGTTCTGCCGTGCAAGTCCTTCATAGAGGGCGGCCATGGCGTCGCGGCGGTTCGAGTATCCCGCGGTCGTACTGAGGGGGGCGACCTGGGTCAGCTTTTCACCCGCGGCCTCCTGCAGTCGCCGCTCAAGGCCTTCCCGCAACAGGACCGCCGTATCGTCCTCGCCCAGAATCTCCTCGAGCTGGTTTCGGTACCGGGCATTGACCACGGCATCCACCCCGCTCCCGATAACCAGGCCGGCCGAGCCTGCAATGCGAAGACTCTTGCCCGCCGGCGAGAGGGCGACCACCATCTCGTCGTTGGTCTGCTGGAGCGACCACACTGGCGAGGCCGCTTCGCGAAGAGTAAGCTCCGGCGGACGGCCCGTTGTGGCGCATCCGGCAAGAAGCAAAAGAATACCCGAGATAACCACGCACGCAACCAGCGAACGCATAGAATATTCTCCTTTTGACCTCGTGCTGCCGGGAAGCCGGCGCTCGAGGTGCCCTGAATCATGGAAGTTGGCAATCCTCGCGCAAGAAACTATGCTACCGGCGCGCGCGCACCAACGCAAGCTCGTGCAGAGCCCCGAACCGCCGGATAACTGGAGGCAATGCGCGGCGGGCGCGGCGAATCGAGGGGACCGGGTGGACTTTGTGGACAGGGAGACGACCAGCGTATCTTTCCGGCTGAAAAGAGCGGGGCTCGGCATCGCAGATGCGGCAGCATGAGCATCCTGCTCGTGAATCATGCTGGTAACGGAGGACGGGTTTTCCAGCCCGTTTATTGAACGCCGGCGGATGAAATCCGCTAACCGGATATCTCATCTACGGGCTCAATCCAGCCGCACGCACTGTACATGTGCCACTTGCTGCATCCCGAAAACGCGACCGCTGAGCGACGCCCCAAACACGCGCTGCACTGACCAGGCGTTGGTGGCAGAATTCCCTCGCGGTTCGGCGGTGCAGTCAGTGCAGTATCCGCGATTGCCGCCCGACTGGCCGTGCATTGGCCTTCTCCGCAGAATCGGTCCAGATAAGGTCCTTAACCACAGATGCTACGGATTCCACCGATAGTCTTACTTTTCGCTCTCACATCAGGGTCATCCGTGGTCAACGCTCCCGCTTCGCCTTCGCATCCAATCGACACGGGCCTTAAGCATGAGCAGGGATGCTCGTGCCACCGCAAAACGCGGCACGTGCCCCGCTCTTCTGCAGATCTGACGCGATTCGAGCCCGCTATTCGGCCATGTGGGGGTAGCGGTAATTGGTCGGAGGCAGAAAATTCTCCTTAATCGAGCGTGGCGAGACCCACCGCTCGAGATTGAGCCACGACCCGGCCTTGTCGTTGGTGCCGGACGCGCGGCTGCCGCCGAAGGGCTGTTGGCCGACCACGGCTCCGGTCGGCTTATCGTTGATGTAGAAGTTCCCGGCGGCGTTCACGAGCGTCTTCGAGGCCTTGACGATGGCCGCACGGTCCTGGGCGAAAATGGCGCCGGTCAGAGCGTAGGGACTCGTCTTGTCGCACAAATCCAGCGTCGCCTCGAATTCCTTTTCAGGATAGACATGGATGGTCAGCACCGGCCCGAATATCTCTTCCGCCATCAGCCGCGATTTGGGGTCTTCACTCAGTACGACCGTCGGGTCAATGAAGTATCCGTCGGAATCGTCGTATTTCCCGCCCGCAAGAATTTCGAGATGGGGGTCGCTGTTGGCGAAGTCGATGTACCCCGAGATATTGCGGAACGCCGCAGCATCGATAACAGCCCCCATGAAATTCTTGAAGTCGCAAACGTCGCCCATATCGATGGAAGCAATTTGTTCGAGGAGACGCTCCTTCAAGGCGGGCCAGATCGCGTCGGGAACGTAAGCGCGGCTCGCTGCCGAGCATTTCTGTCCCTGGTACTCGAAGGCGCCGCGCAGAAGCCCCGTGGTGAGGGCGTCAAGATCCGCGGACGCATGGGCGAAGATGAAATCCTTGCCGCCTGTTTCTCCAACGATACGCGGATAGGAATAGTATTTCCGGATATCGGAACCGACCGCGAGCCAGATGGTCGAGAACACTTTCGTACTGCCGGTGAAATGAATTCCGCCCAGGTCGAGGTGGTCGAGAACGGGCGGGCCGATGGTGTCGCCGGGTCCCGGAACCATGTTGATAACGCCATCCGGCAATCCAGCTTCTTTGAGCAGCTTCATGATGTAATGGGCGGGCAATACCGCGCTCGATGCGGGCTTCCAGACCACCGCGTTGCCCATGAGGGCCGGGGCGGTGGGCAGGTTGCCGGCGATGGACGTGAAATTGAACGGCGTTATCGCAAAGACGAAGCCCTCGAGCGGGCGGTGTTCCATATAGTTGAGCACCTGGTGGCTGGACATCGGCTGGTCGTCATAGATCTGCGTCATGAAATAGGGGTTGAAACGCCAGAAATCGATCAGTTCGCACGCCGAATCGATCTCCGCCTGAAAGCATGTCTTGCTCATGCAGAGCATGGTGGCCGCATTCAGAATCTGGCGGTACTTCCCCGATAGCAGCTCGGCCGCCTTCATCATCACCGTCGCGCGGTCCGACCACGGCATCAGGGCCCATGCCCGCTTGGCGGCATTGGCGGCCTCGATGGCTAGATTCGCGTGGAGCGCATTGGCCTGGTGATAGTGTCCCAGGAGCTGGGAACGATTGTGGGGACAGCGCATCTCGACGAGTTTTTCCGATTTGACCTCCTTGCCCCCAATAATGATCGGCACTTCGGCGGGATTCGCGAGCATGTCTTTCAAAACGGCCTGAAGTTCCGCCCGTTCTTTGCTCCCGGGCGCGTAGGCGAGTATGGGTTCGTTCTTGGGCTCGGGAATGTGGAATAATCCGTTGAACATACGTTCCCTCCTGTTGAACAGGCGTGAAACCCACGCCCGGTAACAATGCCCATCCTCCGCACAATCGGGCCGCAGACCGCCAGGCTTTCACGTCCGTGGACATCTCGCGCATGCGTCAGAGCGGCTCGTACACCGCGCCCCTCTCTTCACATGCCGTGCCGTTGCTGCCCCCGGAATTCGGATGGAAGTCCCCTCGTTGTATGGAAGTGCCTCAGAAATGTCAAATCTTTACTGATACGCCAACTCGCCGGATAGTTGACGGAGAGGCGTTTTATGCCCATTCATCCAGCGAGCGACGCGTCTGCATTGACGGAGATTCTGCCTGCGCTACAATCATGAGCAGGGACGCTCATGCCACCTCAATGCCTCATCCATAGACGATAGAAACCAGGGCGAACGGGGACATGTTGAAGCGCCGTTCCCGGCGCCAACGGCATGGTCCGGAGCATCGAGTTGTGCGGCGATTGGAGTCCGGAGTGTATTCTGTCGCGGCCTTTGGTACCCTGCTTTTGCGAAACAGGCGGAATAACAGGGAGAAAACCATGCGTAAGCATCCTGACTTCACACCTGGAAGGGTTCTGGTCATCGCGTTTCTTGCGGTACTTCCGATTTCATCAGCCCATGCCGCTGACGCTTCGGGCCGTGTTGATCTCTCCCGGGCAACGATCGTCGTGCGTTCGGGTGAGCCGGCGGCGGCAGAGCAGAGGGCGGCAACGGTGCTCGTGGAGGAAATTGCGGCACGCACCAGCCTGCAGTGGAACCAATCTGCGGAGTGGCCCAACGAAGGCCCGGTGATTGCCATTACGCTTGCCGAAGCCGCGCCCGGTTGGCCTCATGAAACGCCGAGACGTCAAGGGGAAGACCTTCCGGAGCTAGAGCCTGAAGGATTCCGGCTGTGCGTGCAACAAGCCGCGCAGAACCGCCCTGTCGTATGGATAATCGGGGCAGATGCGCGGGGTGCGCTTTTCGGAGTGGGCCGGTTCTTGCGCTCCATAATATGGTCCCCAGGGAGCGTACAGCTCGAGGCCAGTCTAGACATTCGCACCGCGCCAGCGTATCCGATACGCGGCCATCAGCTTGGATACCGCAATACCGCGAACGCCTACGATGCGTGGGATGTGGTTACCTACGACCAGTATATCCGCGAACTGGTCCTGTTCGGGGCCAATTGCATCGAGAACATCCCGAGCCAGGACGATGCGGGACCCCACCTGCCCGTCCCCCGCAGCGAGATGAACGTAGCTATGTCGGCCATCTGCCAGCGTTATGGTATCGACTACTGGGTATGGATTCCGGCAACATTTGATCTGAACGAAGCCCCTCGCAGGGCCGAATCGCTCGCCGAACTGGAGGCATTCTTCCAGAGCTGTCCCGTGCTCAGCGCCGTATTCATCCCCGGAGGCGATCCGGGCAATAACCATCCGGACCTGCTGCTGCCGTATGCGGCCGACATGGCGGAGCGATTGCAGCAGTACCATCCGGCGGCGAAAATCTGGATCTCGCTCCAGGGCTTTGAGTCCGAAGAGGTCGATGCATTCTTTGCATGGATTGACGCGCGTGAGCCCGAGTGGTTTGGCGGCGTGGTGCACGGCCCGTCGAGCCCGCCCATTGCAGATACGCGGCGCCGGCTCGCGAAACAATACCAGATTCGCCACTACCCCGACATCACCCACAGCCTGATCTGCCAGTATCCGGTCTACTGGTGGGACCAGGCCTACGCACTGACCCTCGGGCGGGAAGGGCCCAATCCCCAACCCGCGTGGTACACCCACGTCCACAACTGGTATGCCTCGTGGACCGATGGGTTCCTGACCTACTCGGACGGCATCAACGATGACGTGAACAAAGCCGTGTGGAGCCGGCTGGGATGGGACCCCGCCACCGAACCGCGCCAGACCTGCATCGAGTACGCAAACCTGTTCTTCGGCTCGGTCGTCGCTGAACGCGCGGCCGACGGAATTCTCGCCCTCGAAAAGAACTGGGAGGGCGTCCTTGCCGACAACGGGTCCGTGGATGCCACGCTGCTGCAGTGGCAAGCCCTCGAGGCGGCGTCTCCCCAGCTTGGACCCAATTGGCGCTGGCAATTATGTCTCCTGCGCGCGTATTACGATGCGTATACCCGTCACCGGCAAATCTACGAGACCGCCCTCGAAAACGCCGCCAACGACGCTCTTGCGAAAGCCCCTGTGATAGGTGCGGCGGCGGCCATGGAACATGCGGAAGCCATCCTGAAAGAAGCCGAGACCAAACCCGTCAAACCAGAGTGGCGGAAGCGAATCGAGGATTTGTGCGTCGCAATGTTCGATTCGATCGGCTATCAGACCAGTGTGCCCCGGTTCCAGGCACGAAACGGGGAACGGGGCGCTATCCTCGACTATGTGGACCGCCCCCTCAACAACCGCTGGTGGCTTGAGGACGAATTCGCCCGGATTCGGGAATTCGCGACGGAAGACGAGAAGCTGGCACGTCTCGAGGTGATTCGAGCCTGGGAGTCCCCCGGCCCGGGCAGTTTCTACGACGATATCGGAAATGTGGCTCAGATGACGCATGTCGCCCTGCCGCCTGGTCCCTGGGTCGACCCGGACCTTGTGGAAGAGCGCAACCCTCATTTTCCCTGGACGGAAGACGGGGTCAGCCGGGCGCGGTTGTCGTGGCTGTGCATGATGCGGTGGCCCGAAAAACTCGCCTACCGCGGTCTCGACCCCGACGCAGCATATGTATTGCGCGCAACCGGCAGAGGCGAACTTCGCCCGGTGGTGGACGGTCAACGGATCGAACCCTCGGCATACCCCCAGGAACCGGGTGCGTTCAAGGAATTCCCAATCCCCCGGGAATTGGTTGGGGACGGCGAAATCACCCTGACTTTCGAGGACATAGACGAGTACCACCTCAACTGGCGGCAATGGTCCTATCTCTACGAAGTATGGTTGATTAAACGGTAGAAGGACGCACAGAAGAAGCCGCCACCGCATGTGTTGAGCGTGTTTGAAGAGCTTTGGTGCCAGAGAGTTGCACCCGATGCCGGAGTCCCCTATACTCGGACCCAAAGTGGGGGTTATCGATGCAAGCTGAAGACAGACCTATTCATTTTTCGGCCGAATTGCTTCATTTGCCGTGCAAACATGAGGTGTCGGTACTTCAGAAGCTCTATTTTGACCTCTCGCAGACCCGTGACGGGGCCTACGACAACACCGACTTCAGCGTGCCGGGGCGGTTCCGCTTTTACTCGAAGCGCGGCCCCAAGAACTTGTCAACGTTTCTGTTTTTGCCAGACCGTTTCATGCTGGCGGAGGAATGGGTTGATATTCCGCTCTCGGATTTCATCGAGCGGCTCGAGGCCGCGGCGGGACTGGCCATGGATGCCCTCAGCATTCCCTTTCTGCCCGCTCATACCGTCACGTTCCGCACCACATTTGCCCTCACCCATTTCGACGATGCCCGGCGGTTTCTGCTGGACCGGGTCTGCAACCAGGAAAACCGGCTGGCGCAGCATTTCGAGCGTCCAATAGCGGTCGGCGGCATGCGGTTTGTCTTTCCCGAGACGCCCGAACATGCCGGGTCCTACAATGTCGTCATCGAATCGTTCCGGCACAGTCAGCACGAGGTCTATGTGGAAGTCAAAGGCATTTTCGCCCAGCAGCGCGTGATGCGTGACGGACTGAGCCTCATTGCAGACAATTTCCGCGCGGTTCAGGGATTTGTCGCCGGCAATATCTTCCCCTTTCTTAACCAATACGACACCCCAGGCGAAAACTGGGCATAGCTACACCGTAAAGCGTTTTAAGAGAACGGGTTACGCGAGGCCGCGCGGCCGGCGTCGAGAACCGGCGCGGTGGAAAGAAACCAGCCTTGACCGTCCCAACAGGACCTGAGATTTCCGTGGTGATGCCGTGCTACAACGCCGCTGGAACCGTTGGAGCCGCTATCGAGTCCATACAAGCCCAGACACGGCGCGATTGGGAATGCATCATTGTCGATGACGGGTCCACGGACACCTCCCGCGCCCTCGTGGGATCATACGCCGCCCATGACCGGCGGATACGCGCGATAGCCCTTCCGCACGGGGGCATTCTGAGGGCGTTGCAGGCGGGATGCGCCCTGGCACAAGCGCCGCTCCTCGCGCGTATGGACGCCGATGACGTGGCCATGCCGGAACGTCTCGGGAAACAGGCTGAATACATGCGGGAGCATCCCGAAACGGCCCTGTGCGGCACCCACGTGCGTATGATTGGGACGGAGCTCGGCGAAGGCCGTCTTCGATACCAGGAATGGCTGAACGGTCTTCGCAACCATGAAGACATTATGCGCGAGTTGTTCATTGAATGCCCCCTGGCCCACCCCACATTCATGCTTCGCCGTGAAGCGTTTGAACGGGCACGAGGTTATGAGGAGCACGGCTGGGCTGAGGACTATGACCTGTGCATGCGGCTGTTTCTTGCCGGAGCGCGGTTCGGGGTGATCCCCGAAACCCTGTTGCAGTGGCGGGACTCGCCGGGGCGGCTGTCCATGAACGCGGAACGCTATTCCCTCGCGCGGTTCCGCGCCCTCAAGCGGGCGTATCTCGGCCAGTCGTATCTTCGAGACCGAGCGCGTTTTCATCAATGGGGCGCCGGCGAGGTCGGCAAACTGTGGCTTCGCGAGTGGGAAACCCTTAAGCCAGAAGCGGTTGTGGACATTCATCCGCGCAAGATTGGCCGCAAGATTCACGGCGTGCCGGTCATCGCGCCGGATGATCTGCCCGGGCCCAATACGACATTCATCGTTATTGCCGTGGGAGCACCCGGCGCGCGGGAGGAGATCCGTGCGTGGCTGCGTCCGCGGGGATACCTCGAGTTGCGCGACTTCCTTTTTGTGGCGTAACGTCAAGACGTGTTAACTCAACCGGTCAGGGAAACGTTAGTAATCGTGAAAGCCGATGTGAACAGGGACTGGGCCGCTCAGGACGACGACGCGCTGGCCTTGGCCGTAAAAGCCGGGGAACAGCGGGCCTATGACGAGTTGGTCCGGCGGCATCAGGCACGGGTCTATGCCGTCGCCTACCGGTTCGCATCCAACAGGGAGGACGCACTCGACATTGCCCAGGAGGCCCTGTTCAAAGCGTATCGCAAAATCGCTTCCTGGGAGCCGCACAGCGGGTTCGTGCCGTGGCTGATGCGCGTGACTGTGAATCATGCCATCGACCATTTGCGCCGCAACAAACGGCGCAAAACAGCGCGCCTGGCGGACTGCTTTCCCGAGGGGGAGGCGGGAGCCCCCTCGCAGCACGGGCAGGCAGGGCCGGAAGCCATGGCGCGTGCCCAGGAGATTGGAGACCACGTTCAGGAGGCATTAAGCTCGCTTTCAAATGCGCAGCGTGCGGTTTTCGTGCTGCGGCATTATGAAGGGCTTCAGCTCTCCGAGATTGCGGAAGCCCTGGGATGCAGCATCGGGAGCGTCAAGGTCCATCTGTTTCGGGCCGTGAGGAAACTCCGGCAGGAACTCAAGGACGCCGGCCGGTTCTGAAACCGGGGACGGAAGTGCTTTGAGGTTGCGCGTGGCTCGGGGATGAAGGGAATATGCTGAGAAGACGCAAAGCTGAAGGTCTGATGGCTCAATCGCTCTATGAAACGCTGCCGGAGCGTGACGCGGCCTTTCTCGAGGCCTATCTGCGCGACCATCCTTCCGCGAGAGACGAGATGGAAGCGATGCGGCGCGTTGTGTCGGCATTGCCCGCGGAACGGCCGGAATTTGACACGGATCTGCTTCCCGCGGTGCGTGTGCGCATCGAGGAGGAACACGGCGGGCCCGAGCCGCGGCCATGGCTTCGTCCCGCGGCTGTTGCGGCCTCGCTGGCGGTGCTCGCGCTTGTCCTGGGACTGGCCGTCCTGAACGTGCGGGACACACCGGCGCCCAGCGAGGAACTGATTGCGCGCAACGGTGCAGAACCGTCTGCCGTGTCGCCGGCTGCGGCCGCCATTGCCAGGGCACACGGACTTGTAGCGGAAGGCAGGTACTCGGACGCGTATAAAGCGCTGTCAGGCGCCCTCGAGCGGTTCCCCGATTCGCCCGAGGCGGGCGAGGCCCAGATGCTTCTGGCGGATGTCGCGTTCGCGCACTTGCGCTGGTACGAACAGGCCTACAACGACTACGAGCGCCTGTTTCGCGAGTATCACCAGACCTGGCTCGGGAGCCCGGCCCACGTCCGCGACCGGCGCGACTTGCTCGCCGAAGCGCGACTGGTGGAGTTCCGTTCGTTGCACGACCTGGATGCCGCCCGGTCCAGCCAGCTTGACCCCATGGGCGCCCTGGCACGGGTAATCGTGACATATCCCAATCAAGCCTATGTGCGGTCTCAGGCCGCCATGGAGATGGCCAAGCGGACCATCGAGTCGGGTGCCGTTAGCGCGGAATCTCCGGATGCGCTGGTCCAGGCGTTGCGGCTCGTGCAGGAGCAGAGCACCGACCCCATGGTCGTCGCGCAGTTGTCTTATCAAATGGGCCACCTCTACGAATCGGAGTATCGGGAATTCGACAAAGCGCGCGAGGCCTTTCTGCAGGCATCGCAGCATCCCGCGTTGCAGCAACAGGCCCGTTCGGCCCTCGCCCGGCTGGACGGAGGCGCGCAAGAGTAGAGGCTCGGCGAAAAACCATTCCGGCGCTACCCTCACTCAGAGAGAGACGCGACCGCAACCACACCCTCGAAAAGCTGGGACCCAACGGTTTGCGCAGCAAACCGGGGTCTGTCCCGAACGCTTTTCGCGCTGG
>CAZFOG010000103.1:0-16771 GCA_964520685.1 uncultured Nitrospiraceae bacterium
ACCCCTTCTCAGCCTCGACCTCAACATCCTCGGGACGATGGAGCTAACCGAATAGACGCCAGGCGTCAGCGCGCCATTGGCACTGGCCCCGCGACTCGGACCGCTTGTCCGCCGGAGGCGGAAAGGCGTTCGGCGGGAGAGTTCCTGGCTTCCAGGAACCGAATTATCGAGGCAGCGTACCATGAGCCGGTGGCTCACCCATCGACCATGATAATAGAAATGACCGGTGAGGGCACCGGTCCCACAACAAAGCGGGAAATCCCGGTCTCTGGAGTTTTCGAGCCAGAATTTGGCGCTTCCACGCCCCACCCTCCTGCTCGTTGTCAGGCCCGTTTGCGCAGTGCACCGATAGTCAGGTCGTCAATGTTGTGGTGGTCGCCGGGCAGAACGAAGCTGGCGGCGTATCCGACGGCAAAACACGCGGTAATGCCGCAGAAGGTGTAGAGATAACCATTGACGGAGGTCCATTGCCAGAGCGCGAACATGACGATGGCCCCGACTACGGCGCCGGTAAGGGCGCCCGCGCCGTTGGCGCGCCGGGTCATCACGCCCAGCACAAACAAGCCGCCGAGCACCCCCATGAACAGCCCGATCACGCGAATAAAGGAATCGAACAAGGACCGGATATCGGGGCTGATGAACAGCAAGGCAAACAGGGTGCCGAGGATACCGAAGAGAAGGGTTAGTGACTGTGCCCAGCGCAGGTAGCCCTTCTCCGTGGCACAGGCATGGTAAGGACGCAGAAAATCGGTGACGACCGCGGTGGCGGTCGAATTCATGCTGGTGGACACCGTGGACTGCGCCGCGGCGAATACGCCCGCAACGATGAGTCCCGCCAGACCGGCTGGCATTTCCCGTGCGATAAAGACCGGGAAGATCTGGTCCGTGGTGATGGTGGGGTCGAGCTTCCCGGGGTTGGCGCGGTAGAACGCGAAGAGGGCGGCTCCCATGCCAAAGAAGATGAACGAGGAAATCAGCGAGAGAATGGCATTGGTCCAAATGGACTGTGCGGCCTGCCGCTTGGTCGCGGTGGTCATGTAGCGCTGCACCACCGCCTGATCGGCGGTATACGAACTGATGTTCTGGCCCAATGCGCCCAGGACCACGACCCAAATTGCCATTCGGGTGAAACTGTCCGTCGCAAAATCCCAGTTGACCAGGTGGAACTTCCCGTAATCGGCGCCGGTGGCAAAGAAACCGCTCACGCCGCCGGCGGCGCCCGCAATCAGCATGGCCAGCGCGAGAATGGCCCCGCCCAGAAGCACAAAGGTCTGGATGGTATCGGTCCAGATCACGGCTTCGACGCCGCCGATGGTGCAATAAATAATGCTCAGCACGCCCATGAGAAGGACGGATTGCGTGGGCGTGAGGGGCGTGGCAGCGGCCAGCGCGTACCCCGTGAGCGACATCACGACGCCCATCCGGAACAAGTGAAACAGCGTGAAGCTGGCGCTCCCGAACAGGCGCACCCCGCGGTTGAACCGCTTCTCGAGGTATTCGTAGGCGCTGGTGGCGTCGATCTGCCGGAAGAACGGCAATGCCACGAAAATGGCAATGGGCGCGACCGCGACGATCATGAAATTGCCGACCATGTAGGTCCAGTCCTGCGCATAGGCCTTCGACGGAATGCCCGTATACGTCAGTGAGCTGAGCATGGTGGCGAAGATCGAGCATCCGGCGGCCCACCAGGCCATTTTCTTTCCCCCGCGGAAGTAATCGTCGGTGTCCTTGTTGCGCCGGGCGAAATACGCCCCCACCCCGACCATGGCAAGCAAGTAAAGCGCAAGCACCGTGTAGTTCACGGCCCCGAACTCGGGCGCCGAAGCAACGGGGCGGACGGTCCACACCTGGGGCGAGCGCACACGCGGGCGTATCTCGCCGCTGGCGATGACGATGCTGTCCTTGCCGTCTACGGTCCAGCGGACGGGCACGGTCGTGACGTGGTTGGCGGGCATGGGCCCGGCGGAAACCCACGTATCGGTGATGGTGTGATACGCGAGCGCTTCTTTGGGGAAGCCGGGGTGGCCGTCCTTGAGTTCGTCGGCTTTGTCGAAGAGGGAACCGTCGGCGCCGCCGAGCACAAAGATATGGCTCTGCCCCCAGCCGATGCCCGTGCCTGCCATAACGCAGCGGGGCGCATCGGCCCGTTGGCGCCACTCGCCGAGAGCCGGGATGTATTCCCACGTGTCCTTGAGAAACTCGACACCGGCAGCGCCTTGCCGGCGCCCGCTGATGACGTAGATGCCGTCGTGATAACCGTCATGCTGGGTGGCGGTGATGTTGAACGCACGCACCGGGCCCGGCCACGGCGGCAACTCCTCCCACGCAAACCCGGGCGTTTCGCGCCGCGCAAGATCGAGCATCCAGAAATTGGTCATGGCGGTGTCGAGAGCAGCCCCCTCGAGCCCTCCGGCCAGATACACCTTATCCCCGACGAGGGTTGCGCAACCGGAGGCGCAGGGCTTGGGAAGAGACGGGTACGCCGTGCGTGCAACCGTCTGGCTGGCCGGCTCCCACTGAAGGAGAAACACGCTGTCGTAAGTAGTTGTGGCATCGTTGCCGCCCATGCACAACACGCCCAGGGGTGTCGATACCGCGGCGCCGTAGGCCAGAGGCGCGGGAAGCGGCTCGGCAGTGTGCCACGCGTAGCCGTCCTCACGATTTACGAGCACATACACGCCGGCGTGCCAGACTTTCTCGGTTTCCCATCGTGGCTCTCGCGGAAAATTTGCTCCGCCGGCAACGAGCAGCGCGCCGTTGTGCACGCCCACAAAGGGGCCAGCCACACCCTCGGCATGGGGTATGGGCGGCAGCTCGGACCAATCAAGGGCCCCCCATTCTGCCGCCGCCGGCAGTGCCGCCAGCATGAGTCCCGCCAGCAATACGTTTCCCCAGACGCGTGCGGCTGCCTGGTGTGCGCGGAAGCCTGTGCCTGAAAGCAATGTAGTCCTCCTTGCCCAATGCGCGTCTTCCCCAAACGCGCTCGCTCGACTTCCCCCGCGGAGAAGGGCCAGGCGGCGGGTCCGGGCCGCCCTTAGTCGTACTGGTGCCGCATATCGCGTACGCGAATGCGGACCAGGTCACGGAGCATGCGCGCCGAATCGCTCACGGCGTGTACGTGCGATGTGGGGGAGTTCACCCACGTTACTCCGACCTGGTCGATGCGGAATCCGTGCTTCCGGGCAATGAACAGCACTTCGGCATCGAAACCAAATCCCTGGATGGTCATCCGCGGGAAGATGTCGGTGGCCGCTGCCTTCGTAAAACCCTTGAACCCGCACTGGGTGTCGGGAAACCCCTTGATCGCCAGGAGCTGCACGAACACGTTGAAGATACGCCCCATGGTTTGCCGGTACCACGCTTGCCGCACCTGGACATTCGCTTCGGGCACGGTCCGCGACCCGATGACGACGTCAGCCCCGTCCTCAAAATGCGGCCACAGTTTTTCGAGTTCCTCAGCGGGCGTCGAGCCGTCCGCATCGGAGAAAACACGGTAATCGCCCTGGGCGGCCAGCATGCCCGTCCGCACGGCGTGGCCCTTCCCCTGGTTGGGCGTGTACTCGATGACGCGCACATCCGGGAAGGCCCTGCGCACAAATGCGCCCGTGCCGTCGGCGCTGCCGTCATCCACGACGAGGATTTCCCAGCCGTAGTCCTGGCGGTGAAGATAGTCGTGGGCCTTCACGAGCGTTTCGCCGATTCGGCGGCTTTCGTTATAGGCCGGTATGATAAACGAAAGATGCACGGGCGGTATCCGTTTGACGAACCGGCGGCCGATTCGTCAGCCTTATGATCTTCTACGCGAATCTCGCGCGCGGCATGAGCATACCATGACGCGCCTGCGGCGCGCCTCTCCGGCAATCCCGCAATCCGGCCATGCAAACTGCCGGGGTTGCACAAGACAAAGAGCGGTGGATGCGCGCCGCGCGGCGACGCACATCCACCGCATACCAATCCGCTCGATCAGCTTTCCGCGGGCTGGAACCAGATATTGCGGTAACGCACCCGGTTGCCGTGGTCCTGCAGCATGAGCACGCCCTCGGGCGCTTCCTGATCGCTAACGCCACCGGCCGTGCAATTGGGCAACTCGACGTTGTCATGGATGACGGTGCCGTTATGCACGACGGTAATCCGCGCGTTCTGCACTTTCTTCCCGGCCGCGTCGAACTTGGGGGCCGTAAAGGTGATGTCGTAGGTCTGCCACTCCTCGGGCGGAAGGGAAGCGCACACGACGGGCGTCGCGATCTTGTAGATGCCGCCGCACAGGTTGTCCGCAGGATCGTCGCCGAAACTGTCCAGCACCTGGACTTCGTAGCGGCCCTGCACGTAAACCCCGCTGTTGGCGCGGCCCTGTCCCGTCTGGTCGGCCATGAGGGGGCACAGAAACTCGATGTGCAATTGGCCTGAGCCGTGCATCTGCTTTGTGATGAGGTTGCTGGCGCAGATTTCCATGGCGCCGTCGCCGGTCATGCACCACAAAAGGGGGCTGCGCTCCCAATTGTCCGCGGCGTTGGTCCCGTCGAAAAGCGCGACAGCCCCTTCCGGCGCCGGGCGGCCCAGGGTCGGCGGAGTGATGTAGATTTTGCTCATCTTGAAGGGGATGGTCTTGCCGTCTCCAGAAAACTGCCCACTCATAGCCTCATTTTCCGAAGAGGCGGTGACCGTATAGGCCACCTCATCGACACGGACCTCGCCGCTGAACTCGGCAGTGGCGGCCTTGTCGTTCGGCCGTTGGCCCGTGATAACGAGTTTCGTATCGGCCACGAAAAGGTGAACCCGGTAGTTGACGCCGCTGGTGGCGATGACCTGGGCGGAAAGGGTCTTGTTTTCCCATTCGCCCCCATCAAAGCGCCCCTTCCAGTTGCCTTGAATCGGGTTGTCGGCTGCCAATGCCGGAAACGCCACGGCCAAGGCGATGATACACAGCACAGTCATTCGCATGAATCTCATTCCTTCCTGTTCCTGGGCAAAGCCCGTTATCTTGCCTTTACGCTCATCTCGTGAATCAGCCAGAACCAGTGATCGGTAGAACCGGCCTGCACAATTCGAATGTACCCGCCCTTCGTGTCCTTACAGTCTATAGTGATTACTGCCTCCGTACCCTCGCCCGACGCCGCCGGCTCGCCCCGGTTATTCCGGCCGTTCGAAATGCAGCCGCGTTCCGTCGAGGCGGGAATCGTTGGCGTTACAGAGAACCCTCCTGCAACTGTTGAGAATAGGCTGGGCGTGACAAAACACCCGCATTCTTGATCTTATCCGGGGGGTGAGTCAACTTGCGCCGCGGAACACGAAAACGGCCACGTCGCGAGGCCTCGCTACTCCGGAGCATTGCCACACAAACCCGCTCACAGGCCCCACGAGTAGACGCGAACGTAATCTTCGGAGGCCTCCTCGATCAAACGCATGCGCTGTTTCACGAACGCGATCTCGCTGCCGAGTTGCCGCTCCCACATGCTCAGGCGGCGGATATGCTCGATGAAATATCCTTTCGGATGCTGCTCCATATACGCCGCCAGCGCGGCGGTATCCTCGAGTCCCTCGAACCCGATCTCGCCCGCTTCCCACCACATGATCCGGCTGGGAAACCATTGATCAACCCGCCCGGTATAGTAAAGCACCGGCAGGGCGGTCGTCGTGATCACGACGGTCTCGTCATCAAGATGTTCGCGCACGTATTGGCAAGGACCGCGCCAGGGCGGATGGTGCCGGGCCAGGGTGATGTCGTGGCCTCGGGCCGCCTCGAACGAATCGCCCGCCAACTGCACCGCGGACCACGCCAGCCGGACACCAAATGCGAGAATGAGCAGGGCGGCAGCGGTGCGCATCCAGGAGCGCCGCCAAGTTTTCAGGAACCGCATGCCCTCGACAATGGCGTACGCCTGTGCGGTGACGAGAAACGGGTAGGCGAAGAATAGAAACCGTTCCCGCCGGTAGCCGATGAGATAGGTCAAGACCAGAAACGGCCCCCAGAACGCAAGCCAGGCAAACAGGCCGCGGTGTCCTTCCCGGACGAGCACCGCCATCGACCCGGCCAGGCCAAGCAGCAGGAACCCCGTACTCAGGTTGTTGTTGAGCCAGTGCAGGTAATAGAACCGCAGCGACCGGACATGATCTTCCTCGGGCAAGACGGTGCGGCCGCCGACGCCGCTGCGCTCGAAAACCGTGGCCCGGTCCACCGGGGGAGCGAACGCAAAGTAGACACCCAGAGCCGTTGCCCCCAGAACGGCAATCAACACGCACGCCAGGACCCACCGCGACCACAGCCGCCGGTCCCACGCCGCGCGGAGCGCCGCATAGACCGCGACCGGCGCCAGGAAGAGCACCGAATGGATGGATGTGAGAACCCCCGCTGCAAACGCCACGCTTCCGCCCAGGGCGCTCGTGACCGCCCTCCGCGGCGTCTCGGCCTGCAATGCCTGCCAGGCCAGGAGCAGCATAAACAGGTAACACGATTGCTGCATGGCGTAGAACCGCGCTTCCCGCGACCAGCCCACGGACCAGGGAGACACGGCAAGCATAAACGCCGCCACGAGCGCCGTCTGGCGGCCCAGCAGTTTGCGCACGAGCACATAAGTCAGAAGCACGTTGAGTGCGCCGAATATTGCCGACGGCAGCCGCACCGCGAACTCGCCATCGCCCAGAAGCGCGATGAACCCTGCCAGCACGTAGTTGTAGGCGTTGGCGTTGGCGTATACCGCCCCGCCCGGCAGGCGCGGCTGTAACGTCTGGGTGATGCTCTTGGCCACAAACACATGCACCAGCTCGTCGTGCCACAGACTGGGTGCGCTGAGATGGGCCGTCCCGAGGGCAAATGCAAGGGTCATGGCGGCCAGAACAAGCACCCGTTCCCACCGCGCCACGGGGACAGCCTCGAGAGCGCCCCGCCACAGCCAGCGCGACAGTAATGGGGACGGGGTATGGGGCGGTTCGTGTTGTGCCACAGGCCTTACCTTGTCAGTATGCTCAGCAATGTCTATAATTTACCAGAACCCAAGGCGGCGCGCGAAAACGCGTCGAATGTGCGGCGGCTGTTAACCGGCCGCGCGTCCCGGAAAGGCCCTGGAGCCCCTATCGTGGAGCAAATCCGACCACGTTCCGATAGTGCCTCTTCTGCCCTTGCATCCGTCCCGCTTGCCCAGAAGCGTCTTTCGATATGCTGTGTCTGCTCGCATGGCGGCCATCTCACGGAAATGCTTCAGTTGATGGAAGCCTTCGAAGGGCACGATACGTTCTTCTTCTGTTACGACGCCGAGACAACCCGGGCCTTGCCGCGGGCGTACCGGGTGCCCAACCGCTCGACGAATCCGCTGGAGTACCTCTTCAACCTGGTACGGGCTTTCCGCACCTTCCGCAAGGAAGGCCCGGACCTGGTGGTGTCAACGGGGGCCGAGATCGCCATCCCGGTGTTTCTGGTGGCGAAGCTGTTCCGCCTGCCAACGGTGTACATCGAATGCGGCGCCCAGGTACGCACGCCATCGCTGACCGGCCGCCTCATGTATTGGCTGGCGGACCAGTTCTTCGTGCAATGGCCGGAGCTCGTGCGCGCCTACGGCCCCCGCGCCATGTTCCGGGGCAGTTTCGTGGATGAAGACCATCCGTTCGAAGGCGACCGCAGTGCCGCGAAGCGCATGCGCGTCACCCTGCTCCAGCCCGCCCATGTAAGCGGTTTCTCGAGCGACCAGCCGCCCATGGGCCTGGCCTGTCTCGCGTCGGTGCTGCAGCAACTGGGGTGTGAAGTGCGCCTCCTCGACGCCAGCGTCGAACGGCTCTCCGTCGAGCAGACCGCCCGCCGTATCACAGCCCAGCAGCCCGACATGGTGGCGGTGACGGTCACGACACCTTTGCTTCCCGGTGCCCTGGCCGTGGTGCGGCAATTGCGAAACGACCTGCCTGAGCCGCCCGTATTTGTGGCGGGCGGACCGCATCCAACGGTTGCCCCGGACGATTTACTAGGCTCCGACGGCTTCGATTACGTGGTGCGCAATGAAGGTGAGCAGACCCTTAAGGAACTGGTGCAGTGTCTTCTCGAGGGCACATCTCCGGAGAACATCGAGGGCCTGTCCCGGCGTGCCGGGGACGATATCATCCACAACCCGGCGCGGGAATTGTGCGAAGACCTGCGCGAACTCCCCCGCCCCGACTGGTCGCTCTTCCCATTGAGAAAATATTCGAGCCTTGCGCGCAAGCACGATTTCTCGCTGCCCATCATGACGAGCCGGGGCTGCCCCTACAACTGCACGTTCTGTTACAAGGGCGTCTACGGCAGCCGCCTCCGCATGCGCGAACCCGAAGACGTCGTCGATGAATGGCAGATGTTGATCGAGCGCTACGGCGCCCGCGAGATCGCGGTCATCGACGACAATTTCACCATGTGGCCCGACCGCGCGCTCGAGATCTGCCGCCTCCTTATCGAGCGCGGCCTTCACCAGACCCCGTGGTCGACAACCAACGGCATCCGCGTGAACACGGCACGGCCCCAAGTGCTCGACGCCATGAAAAAGGCCGGCTGTTACCGCGTCTATTTCGGCATCGAATCCGGCGTCGAGCGCGTTCTCGAGTCACTCAACAAACAGATCACCCTCGACGACGCGCGCGAGGCCGTCGCCAATGCACGCGCGGCGGGGCTCGAAGTCGGCGCCTACTTCATGCTCGGCAATGTCGGCGAGACCCCCGAGGACATGGACGCCACCATCGACTTCGCCATGAGCCTCGACCTGGACATCGTGCAGTACACCATCGCGACGCCCTACCCCGGTACCGAGATGTACCGCCAGATTGAAGCCGGCGGCCGGTTTCTGTTCGAATCGTGGGAGGAACCCGCCTCGTACGGCCGCCTCATGTTCGAGATGGGCGAGTTGAACCCCGAGGTCGTCGGAGAGAAATACCGGATGGCCCTTCGCCGCTTCTACTTCAATCCACGCTTCCTGGGGCGGCAGTTCACGCAGGCCTTCACGTGGACCGGCTTCAAACACCGCGTCTTGGGAGCGTGGCTGCTGTTGCGCATGACGTGGAGCGGGAAAGGGAAACGTTCACCGGGGGTTGCCGCTAATGAGTAAGAAACACGGGATGATTTACGCCACGGTGGGCACCATGTTTCTCGATTTCGGGCGGCTGGTGAACGCCCTCGACGCCATCGCACAGAACACCGGCAGACGCATTGTCATCCAAACCGGCATGGGCACCACCGTGCCCCTGTTCTGCGAGTACTTCGACTTCAAACCCCGCGAGGAAATCGTGGAACTTCAACGGCAGGCGGACGTCATCGTCACGCACGCCGGTATCGGCTGCGTGATGGAGGCACTCGAGGCGCGGCGGCCCCTGGTGGTGTGTCCGCGCCTGAAAAAATACAAGGAGCACCTCACCGACCACCAGCTCGAGTTGGCCGAGGCCGTCCACCGGCGGGGATGGGGACGCATGATCCTCGACATGGCGGAATTGGAAGACGCTTGCCTGAACCCGCTGCCGCCGCCCGCCACCTACGAACCCGCGAAACACCGGCTCGTGGCTGCGGTCCGGGAGGTGGTCGAAAAAACGGTGGCGGAGAAGAGGTAAGCCGTGGAGGCCTCCATCATCATCCCGGCCCACAACGCGGAAGTGACCCTCGGCGAATGCATCGAGGCCTGCCTGGCCCAGGAGCGCTCCGGTTTCGAGGTCATCGTGGTCGACGACGGCTCAACCGACGCCACCCCTCGCATCGCACAGGAATATGCCGTACACTACATCCGCCAGGACCAGTCGGGGCCGGCCGCGGCACGCAACCGCGGCGCGCAGGCGGCGAGGGGCGCCTACCTGGTCTATACCGACTCGGATTGCGCGCCCGAATCCGGCTGGCTGGCGCGTTTGCTCGAACGGTTCGACGAGGGGACGGTAGCGGTGGGAGGCACCTACACCAATGCGGAGGCGGGAAATCTGCTGGCCGATTTCGTGCATGAAGAGATCGTGATGCGCCACGCAACGTTCAACGATGAGGTCGATTTTCTGGGCTCCTTCAATGTGGCCTACCGGAAAGACGCTTTCGAGGCCGCCGGCGGATTCGACGAATCGTTCAAAGCCGCCTCGGGCGAAGACAACGACCTGTCGTACCGGCTCACCGAGTATGGCAAACTCCGGTTCGCGCCCGAGGCCCGGGTTGCCCACCACCACCCCACGCGCGTCCTGCCCTACCTGCGTACGCAATACCGCCATGGCTACTGGCGGGTAAAACTCTACACGAAACATCCGGACCGCACTTCGGGCGACCGCTATGCGCGCCGGTTCGACCTGCTCGCCCCGCACTACGCTTTTTTCCTGACAGCATGCTGTGTTCTGCAGCTTATCACCGCTCCGGCGGCCATTGCCATTGGCCAAGCCGCCTCCGCCCTGTTCCTTCTCGCATCGTGCGCGGTTCTGGCGATACCCTACCTCGCGCAGCGATTCATCTTCGCGTGCCGCGTTGCGAAACGTGCGCGGCGGCCCGCCCTGTTGCCGTTCGGGATGATTCTCCTCTACGTGCGCGACATGGCCCGTTTCCTGGGTGTGCTCGAGGGGCTGTGGCAGTTTCGCATCCGCGAGAAGTCCACATCATGAGCGGCCGGGTACTGGTCATTATCCCTGCATACAACGAGGCCGAGTCCATCGGCGGCGTGCTCGATACGTTGCGCGAGACCTGCCCCGATTACGACGTCCTGGTGGTCGATGACGGGTCGGCCGACGAAACGGGCAGGGTCGCCGAGAAGCGGCCCGGCGTCGAACTCGTCCGCATGCCCTACAACGTCGGGATTGGCGCCACCATGCAGACCGGCTACCTCTATGCCGCCCGCAACGGCTACGACATCGCCGTCCAGTGCGATGCCGACGGCCAGCATCCCGTCGCGGAAATCCCGAAGCTCATCGAGCGTATCGAAGACGGCACCGCGGATCTGGTCATCGGTTCGCGCTACGTATCCGACACCGGCTACAGGCCGTCGGTGGCGCGCCGCGTGGGCAAGTCCCTGCTGTCACGGCTGGTGGATGCCATCGCGGGCGGCGGCATTACGGACACCACGAGCGGGTTTCGCGCCGCGAACCGCAGCGTGATTCGCCTCTTTGCCAATCACTACCCCGACGACTACCCGGAAGCCGAGGCGCTGGTAATCCTGCACAAGGCAGGTCTCAAAGCCGTCGAAATCCCGGTGAACATGAGTCCGCGGCAGGGCGGCACGACCTCGATCAAGGCGCTTCATGCGGCGTATTATATGGTCAAAGTTGCGCTGGCCATCTTCATCGACGTGTTCCGGCGCTTCACCCGTTCCGACGAGGACCTGACGCGATGACCGGAGAGGCACAGACGGGTTTCGAGACCGCCCACCGCATCGGTTTGGCGGCCGTGAGCATTCTGCTCCTGCTTCTGGTCCTCGAACTGGTACGGCGCGGCCTGCTCAAGGAACGTTACGCCTTGCTATGGCTCGCGGCCTCGGCCTTCGGCCTGATCATCGGCATTTTTCCGCAAATAATCGTGTTTCTGGCCGGTGCCCTGCGGTTCCAATACCTCACGGTCTTTTTTGTGCTATCGTTTATCGGCGGGCTGGGCTTGGTGCTGGCGTTCAGCATCGTAATCTCGCGACTCGTCGAGCGCAACCGCCGGCTGACGCAGGAAGTCGCATTACTGTCGCATGCGGTGAAAGAACTTGAGCGAAAACGATCAAACTAGCAGTCGCTGGGCCTTCTGGGGCAACCTGGCGGCCGCGCTATGGATCCTCGGCACGACCGTGGTCTACTTCCTGCGCTTCACGGCGGCCTTCTACCGTGACAACCAAGGCGCCATCAACGAGCTGTTCGAAAAACTGGGGCTTGGATTTCTGGTTTCGTAGTACGCCCGCCGGGAACCCGCGCGGGCAAACAGGGGAGACTGTGCATGGCACAAGCAATTTGTGCTTACTGGGGGAGAATTAAGCCTAAGGGCTCATTCCTGACACTTGTGGTCGCAGTGGTAGTCGTTGGGTTTGTGTTCAGCAACCTGCAGAAGCCACCTCAAGCTGACGATGCCTTCATTTCCTATCGGTACGCCAGGAATCTTATCAATGGCCATGGGTTAGTCTTCAACATTGGTGAGAGGGTTGAAGGTTTCTCGAACATGCTTTGGACTCTCCTAATTGCTGGAGGCATGTTCTTCGGTCTGGATGCTGCTCACCTTTCTCATTTGCTGGCATTACTTTCTTCCGGTGCGCTATTGGGCACAAGCTTTGGATTTGCGTATAGGGTTCATCCGGTATGGTATACGCTTCTTGTTCCTTTCGCCTTGTTGTGCTCGGCTCCCTTCGCTGTCTGGTCAATCTCCGGTCTTGAAACGCCGCTTTATGCCGCTCTGGTAGTTGGGGCTTTTTGGGCGGCGTATGAGGAAAAGTGGCGACTTGCAGCCTTCTTGTCCGGCTTGTGTTTCTGGACTCGTCCCGATGGTGGGCTAGTGGGGGCAGTCATATTGGCAGTGGCTTTCTTTCAATGCAAGAACCGGAAAGAATGGATGTCTGCTTCAGCCATTTGGGTTATTCTTGTGGCGTCTCTGACAGTGTTTCGCTTAATCTATTACGGAAGACTTGTGCCCAACACATTCCACGCCAAGGTGGGCGGTATACCCTTAGTTCATGGCTTACACTACGTCAAGGGCTTTCTCCTCACCGGACCGGTCTACGTGCTGCCTCTGGCCTTCTTGGAACTGAGAAACCGAAGACTGTGGTCCATGTGGCTTTTTGTACTATGTCATACTGTTTACGTTTTGCTAATTGGCGGCGACGTGTTTTTCCACAGCCGCTTCTTCTTGCCGATCATGCCATTATTCTTGATTGCTGCCGTAAGTGCGAGTCGACATTTGAAGCCTTGGACGCGGCGTGCTGCCTGGGGTGCAATTGTGATCCTTTGGTGCCTGTCTACGGAGTATATTCCCATTTCCAGAACTCACGCCCTGGACAAGGCAATCAAACACCGGCATGCTATGGAGTTATGTGGCAGAAGATTTGCTCGACTTGCTCAGCAGTATGATGGGCCTGTGGCCTGTGTCGGGATAGGAGCAGTCGGGTACTACTCTGATGCGAGAATCTTGGATATGGTTGGCTTGGTCTCGCCTGAGGTTGCGAATAGGAAGGGCACAATAGGGTTTCTGATCCCTGGACACCAGTGCAGCAATCCAGACTGGATTTTATCTCAGAGGCCTGCTTTAATCGTGCTTGGTGATTCTGCCATATTGCCGAGCCAGATCGAGATGCTTGGGCACCCCAGCTTTCAATCTCAGTACGTGCAACGTGGTGATGTTTTTGTGAGAGAAGATCTAGTACTCCCGCAAATGGAACAGTAATCGCTTGTGGAAAGGCCGCCGATTGAAGTCCTATGGCGTTTCACGGCCGCCTTCTACCGCGACAACCAAGGGGCTATCAACGAGCTGCTCGAAAAACTCGGGCTCGGGTTTCTGGTTTCGTAGTACGCCCGCCGGGAACCCGCGCGGGCAAACAGGGGGATTCGAAAATGGCAGGTTCTTCGAGCATTTCCCGGCGCGCCATGCTGAAGCGCAGCGCGGTCGGACTGGCCGCGGCCGTTGCCGCGCCGTACATCATTCCCGCGTCCGCGCGCGGGGCCGATGGCAATGTTGCCCCGAGCGAACGCATTGTCATGGCGGGTATCGGCATCGGCGGCCAGGGCCGGCATGACATGATCAATTTCCTGGCCCACGACGATGTCCAGTTTGTGGCGGTGTGCGATGTGGACGCTCAGCGCCTCGAGGTCGCGAAGAAAATTGTCAACGACGGCTATGGCAACGAGAACTGCGCAACGTACCGCGATTTCCGCGAGGTCCTGGCCCGCGAGGACATCGACGCCGTGCTTATCGCGACCCCCGACCACTGGCACGCCCTGCTCGCCATCGCGGCCGCCGAAGCGGGCAAGGACGTCTACTGCGAGAAACCCATTTCGCTGACCATCGCCGAGGGCCGCGCGGTTGTCGAGGCCGTCAAACGGTACGGCATCGTTTACCAGAGCGGCACACAGCGCCGGTGCATTCCCGCGTTCGCGTATCCCGTCGAGGTGGCGCGCAGCGGCCGGATCGGGCGCATTCACACCGTGCACACCTACCTCGGGGCGGGCCCGTCATGCGGCATCGAACCGCCCCAGCCTGTGCCCGAGCACTTCGACTACGACATGTGGCTGGGCCCGGCGCCCGAGGAACCCTACACGCCCCGGCGCTGCCACGGCACCTTCCGGTGGATTTTCGATTACTCGGGCGGCAAGCTGACCGATATCGGCGCGCATTTCAACGACCTTGCCCAATGGGGCATCGACATGGAGACGACCGGCCCCGTCGAATTCGACGGGAGCGCAACATTTCCCGATGAAGGGCTCTGGGATACGCCGATGTATTACTCGGTCCGGTGCCGCTACGCGAACGGCATTCGGCTCGTCATGCACGACGTCGAGCCGCGCGCGGTCCGGTTCGAGGGCGACAAAGGCTGGATCATGGTGAACGACGACGGCGTGGTCCAGGCTGACCCGCCTTCGCTGCTCACGGATGTTACATTCCAGCAGGAAAGATACGATGTCATGTACGGCCACCTGCGCGACTTCCTCGACTGCGTCAAGTCGCGCGCCCTGCCCATCGCGAACGCGGAGGTGGCGCACCGCTCGACCACGGTCTGCCACGCAGGCAATATCTGCCTGCGCCTGGGACGCCGGCTCGCCTGGGATCCCGAACAGGAACAATTTGTGAACGACGAAGAAGCCAACCGGATGCTCGCGCGGGCCATGCGCGCGCCCTGGCGGTTGTAGCCATGAGGGATAACGCAATGATGATACGACTCGGCGCAACGATGATGATCCTCGCGTTTCTGGCCGGCGCGGTGTATGCCCAGACGCCTCAAGAAGCAGCCGAAAAGGTGGCGGCCATCGCCAACTATAAACGAAGCGACAGCCGGGCGCCCTTGCTCGAGGTCGAACAGCTCATTCGCGAAACCCGCGGCAACGCCGAGATGCGGAAGGCCATCTTCGACGGTCTCGTGAAGGTCCTCGGCTCGGAGGCCACGCAGGACGCGAAACTTTTCGCCTGCCGCCAGGTATGGCTGCTCGGCGCGAAGGAGGCCCTGCCGGTACTCGAACCGATGCTCCTCGACGAGGCCACCGCTGATATGGCGTGCGCTGCTATCGCCTTGGACCCGGCGCCCGAGGCCGGGGAAATCTTGCGCAGAGCACTCGCCAATGCCGGCGGCAACGCCGAAATCGCCATCGTGAACCTCCTGGGCGAGCGCCGCGATGCCGAGGCCGTGCAGGCCCTGTGCGGCATTGCCGGCGGCGACAAGCTGCCCGCCGCGTGTGCGGCCGTGCGCGCGCTGGGCAAGATCGGCAATGAAGGGGCGGCCGCGTGCCTCGCGAAGGCCCTCGAATCCGCCGAAGTTACCGTGCGTTCGACGGCGATGGACGCCTCGCTTATCTGCGCCGAAGCATTGCTCAAGAGCGGCAAGCGCGCTGATGGCGCCGCCATCTACTCCGAACTGGCGAACGAGACCTATCCTGAAGCCGTCCGGAACGCCGCGAAACTGGGATTGAACCATGCCAAACTCGGGCCGCCCATCGTGTTGTTCGACGGGCAGAACCTCGACCAGTGGGAGGGCAGCCTTGAGATATGGCGGATCGAGGACGGCGCCATCGTGGGCGGCTCACTCGACAAGCCGGTCCCCCACAACGATTTCCTATGCACGAAAGAGGCCTTTGGGGATTTCGAGCTGCGCCTGCGGGTTAAACTGTCGAGTCCCGACGCCAACGCAGGCATCCAGATTCGCAGCCAGCGCGTGCCCGGCGACCACGAAGTCAGCGGATACCAGGCCGATATGGGCCAAAACTACTGGGGCTGCCTCTACGACGAGTCCCGACGCAACACGATCCTCGTCAACGCCGACCAGGACAAGGTCAAGCAGGTCATCGACCTGGCCGACTGGAACACGTACGTCATCCGCTGCGAGGGCAAGCGCATCCAGCTCTGGCTCAACGGCTACCAGACCACCGACTACACCGAGACCGAAGAAAACATTCCCCTGAGCGGCATCATCGGCCTCCAGATCCACGGCGGCCCGCCTAGCCAAGCCTGGTATAAGGACATCGTGCTTCGGAAAATTGTGCCCATCGAGTAGGCTCAATCAGGAGACCAAGCCGCAACGGAGCCGCAGGGCGCAATACGCTGCATGCTTATTTCACCGCTCGTGACAGCGGTCCATTATGGGGCCGGTGTGAGTTTGTATGTGCGGCCGGCCTGGGCGGCGAAAACGGTCACATCGGGTTCCGGGTGTTCTACAGCGATGGCCTGCCCGTTGTGGGTCACGGCGACCGGGCCTTCGTACCGCACCCTGCACGGACCGTCTTCACCGGCCTCGATGGCGGCTTGAAAGAGCCGGCCGTCCCGCCAGTCCATAGCCACTTCAAATCCGCCGCGTGCGCGGAGCCCAAAGACATAACCGGTCTCCCACGCTTCGGGCAGCGCCGGCAAGAGGTGCACCTCGCCGTTGTGGCTCTGGAGCAGCATCTCGGCGATACCGGCCGTGCCGCCGAAGTTGCCGTCGATCTGGAACGGAGGATGGTTGTCGAAGAGGTTCGGCAGCGTGGATTTCGCCAGCAGGGCGTGCACGTTCTCGTGCGCCTTTCCGCCCTCGCGCAGGCGCGCCCAGAAACTGATCATCCAGGCACGGCTCCATCCCGTATGGCCTCCACCGTGGGACAAGCGGTATTCGAGGGATTCGCGCACCGCTTCCGCCAGTTCGGGCGTGCCCTCGATGGTAATCTGGTC
>CAZFOG010000104.1:0-16698 GCA_964520685.1 uncultured Nitrospiraceae bacterium
CAACAGCGACTGCCTGTCCGGCCTGCGGCTCCTGCACCGCGCGCGCTTCCTCGAAGCCTTCTCGATGGAGTATATCACTCGGGATTCATCTGCGGAGAAATGAGAGGAACGGCCAACAGAACGACATGTTCGACGTGCCCCCCCGTCAAAAGGCCGTCATAGACTTTGTGCATTACACATTCACCTGCGAAAAGGTGGACTGACCCAATCACGCGGGCCCGCGTGAGCGGTCCGCCTCGAAAACTCCAAAACCCGGGTGTATCCTCGTCCGTGCTTGTCCGTGCTTGTCCGTGCTTGTCCGTGTTTGTCCGTGTGGGTCCATGTGCCAGGTTCTTGCTCGTCACACCGCCCATTTTCATCGTCTACAAGTGAGCCGAATGGCTCATGGTTCGCTGTCCCAAATGCTTTTCGCATGCGAGCAGAGACGTCCGCACTGCTTCGACCATCCCCGGATGACGGCGCGGAAACCCAGATTTCCGCTACCGGGTCACAACCTCGAAGGGGATTGCGGGCAGGACACCGATCGACACCCGCTGGGTCTGCTGGGTCGGGCCTTTCCCAACCTGGCGCTCGGTAAAAGCTTCGACAATCAGATTGTCCGCAAAGCCTGCATCCACGGCCTCCGCATTGGCGTGCAGCATGAACGACAGGCCCTCCGGAACAATTTGGAGGTTATCGAGCGCCACCCCCTTGGGCGGATTGCTGAGTTCGAGCTTCACCGTTTTGAGGAGGGGCCCCTTGGGCGTCTTTACACGCACTTCCGCATCTCCACCCTTGGGAATTTGCACCACCCCGCTGTCCACAAGTTCGACAGGCGGCCCGCCCTGTTTGTTGCCAATTACGGCCGCGACAAACTCCTCGGCCGGGGCCAGATGCCGGTACAGGAAGGCCTGCATCATGTCGTCCGCGGGAATGACGCCGTGGGCCACCACACGCTGGTCAATGGTGGCCCGGCCCTCGAGTTGAAGGACCACGGGCCTGCCGGGCGCTTTCGCCGGGGCACTCAGGGTCATGCGCACGCTGTTTTTCCCAGGCGGGATTTTTCCGCCGTTCAGGACGAACCCTGACGGGTTCTCCTTCAACACCACGTCAATCTCCCCGTCAAAGCCGTCCTGGCGCAGCGCATGCACGCAGACCGGCGCCGCAAGCCCCGCAGTGATATTCAGGCTTGCAGGAGTCATGCGCAGTGCGAAATCCGGTTGTGGAGGGCTCAACCGTACCCGGTACGCATACACGCTTCCCCCCTGCCGCTGGGCATCGGCAAGCTGCACATAATAGACGCCGTCGGCGGGGAATTCGACGCGGAGATAGGAATCCGCGTCATGAGTCAGCACCCCCCCAAGCCGGTACAGGTAATTCTCCCCTTTGTCTACGAAATCGTCGTTCCAGCCCAGCACAGCCCCGGAAGCATCAAGAATCCGCACCAGCGAATCCAGGGGCGAGCGCAAGCGCCGCGCATAAACCTCGACCACGACGGCATCACCCGCACGGCCCTCTATCTTGAACACGTCCACGTCGCCGGGCTTGTCGATGCGGCCATTGACAAGCCGGGGAAGCTCGAGTGCCTGCGCCGCGTCCACGGTATCGTTGGGTTCCTGCTCGACACACTCGGCGAGCTTGTCCACGGCGTAACACACCGTATTGGATACAGAATCAGGACGCTCCAGCGCCGTTCTCCGAACGCCTTCGGCTCCATGGTCCGTGTTCAGTGCAAGCCGGTCTTCTGGAAGGTTCCATCCATCGACCGCAGCGACAACTTCGTCACCCACACGCCCGCCCAGGGGGAACATGCCGGTGATAAACGGATGCTCGCCTATCGAGACCCGGTACACGAAGTCCTCGCGTCCTCTGAAAATGGAATCGCGCACTTCCAGTTCGTAGACGCCATCCTTCGGAATCGTGCACAGAAGCACCGGGTCCGGATCGAAGCGGAAATCATCGACAAACGCGAGTTCCTTGCCCTTCGCGTCATACAGGGCCAGGGCGGCCTGGAACCAGCCGGGCACCGCATCCGCCAGATACGGCACCAGACTCCGCGCGTGCGCCTGAATCACAAGCTGCTGCCCCTTTTGGGCTCGAAAAGCGAAGCGATCAACGTCGCCCGGCATAATCTGGCCATTCAGCAGCACCGGCAGCTCCAGAGGGTCGGGTTTGGGAAGGTTGGTGCTTGCCTGCGGATCGTTCGGCTCCAATTCCTGCACTTCCGGAACGGCGTTTACCTCAAAGACCATGGGATTGCTGACGCCCCCGGCCGCCTGCAGCCGGATCTCTCTCGGTCCCGGCGCAGCATTTGGCGCTATGGTGACTTGGATCCGCGTCATCTCCGCAATCTGCGGGTTCAACTGCCGTCTGCCGGTGTTGAGGAGCGTATACTGCAGGTGCTCGAGTTCCCTCAGGCTCATATCGTCAATCCGGTCCAGCAGCGGATGCCCCGGAAGCTTCACGGCCTCTTCTGCCTGTGGCGGCTCCTCTTGCTTAACGGGCTTGTTGTCCGGACTGTCCGCGGGTACGGCGGCGCGCGGCTCCCCCGCCTGCTCGGCCCTCCGTTTCTCGCGCGCTTCCTTCATCCGGCGTGCGATCTCTTTGCGCTGGTCGCCATTCAGGTTTCTCACGGGCCGGTAATACTCGACGGCCGTGGCCTGGATTCCTTCACCGGAAACCAGGATGTCGCCCTTGGCGCCCCTGAGATTCTGCCCTCCGGCAATCACCTCGAATGTCGTGCCCGCCTGACCGCCCGCCGGGTACAGATAGCCTATGTGCGGCTCGCGCCCGCCCTGCTGGCCCCAGGCGGCGGATACGATGGCAATAGCGCCCAAAAGAAGCGCGCATACAAACATCCGCATTTGTCAGACTCCTCGCATTAGATGATTTCGTGGAGACGGCCGCCACTCGGCGCGTCCTCGCCCGGGGCGGGCAGGACCCTGAGGTCCATACCCCGCGGATTCGGCAACGAACCCTCAGGGTCGATACCGAGCAATTCGTACATCGTGCCAATGAGATCCAGGGGATACACGGGCCGCTCCGCCACCTCTTCTCCCCGGGCGTCCGATACGCCAACGGCTCTGCCCCCTTTGAACCCGCCGCCGGCAACGACCGAGCAGAAGCATTTTCCGTAATGCGAGCGGCCTCCGTTCCAGGGCGCATTCCAATCCACTTTGGGGCCACGCCCGAATTCACCGCCCCACCACACAATCGTGCTGTCGAGCAGGCCCCGGTCCGACAAATCCTGCAACAGGGTCGCCATGCCCTGGTCCATTTCCGGGAGTTTCCGCTGCATGATTTCGAAATGCTGCTTGTGGGTGTCCCAACCCTTGTAGTTGATGGTCACGTAGGGAACGCCGGCCTCGACGAGGCGCCGGGCCATCAGGCACGACTGCCCAAACGTGTTGCGCCCGTACCGGTCTCGCATCTCATCGCCTTCCGTGGCCAGCTCGAACAGGCGCCGGGCCTCGCCGAACATGAGCCCGTAAGCACTCTCCTCGCACGCGTCGAGCCTGGCGAACTGCGGGTCTTCCGGCATGGCTTTGCCCAGGGAATCAAGAGCATGGAGCAGGTCGCGCCGCGCCAACTGGCGTTCATCCGAAATGCCCGCGGCCACGATCCCTTCCACCACAAAGGGGTTCCGGTTAGGGTCTCCGCCGGTAGCGAAGGGTTTATAGCGCTGCCCCAGCAGACCCGCCTCCGAAAAACGGCCCTGGGGCTCGGTCAACACCACGTAGGGGGGCACGATGCCCTCGTAGCCGTAATCGTAGCCTTTGAAGAGCGCCACCACCGCGCCCACACAGGGATACACCAGCCGCCCCGGATGCCGCCCCGTCTGCACGATATAGGAAGCCGTCTCGTGCGCGTTGACGCCATGTGTCATGCTGCGGATGATCGCGTATTTGTCCGCCTGTTGTGCCAGCAAGGGCAGCGCGGCATTGATTTGAATGCCGTCAACGTTGGTCGCAATCACCTCATTCAGCGGCCCGCAGTAGTCGTACCCCGCATCCGGTTTCGGGTCGAAGGTGTCAAGATGCGACGGCCCCCCCCACATCCAGATCTGGATCACCGATTTTGCATGCGCTGCTTTGGGGGCCGCCGCCGTCACCGGACCTTGCCGCCCGAGCAACGCCATACCCGCCACCCCGAGCATGCCCCGCCGCAGAGCCGCCCGCCGCGTTATGCCTCGCCCCTTGCGTTTCGATTCCATGGACTTGCCCTCGTGTCCCGCCCGTTCAGTGCCGGTACAGGAATTCCTTGGTGTTGATCAGCGCCCAGGCCAGGTCGTTTGCGGCCTGTTCTCTCGTCACGCCGCTCCCATCGAGGTACTGTTTCACGGCAGCGATCTCCTCTTCGGTGGGATACCGAGACAGAATATGAAGATAGATTAATTGTATGGCCTTGGGAGCATCGCCCTGGGTGGTTTGAAGTATCTGCCGCAAACGCCAACTGCGCTCGATTTTGTTCTGGATATGGGTCGAGTTCAGCATGTGCAGCCGCTGACCGTCCGTCGGCTGGCTGTTGCGTTCCGACTCCAGCCCCGTATCTCTCGAGGGACGCCCGAACATCTCGAGAAAAGGGCTCGTAATGCTGCCGTCCGCCAGGAGTATTGTCCGCTGATGTTGGGGAACATAGGTAAACGGCTCGGGGATCATGCTCGAATAGCTCTCCTTCGGCCCGAAAATCCACGACAACGCATCGATCAGCACCTCCGCATCAAGCTGCCGGACAATGTAATGGGCGAACAAGACTTCCGCTTCGGCATGGCCGCTACTCGGAATGGACGACTGCTGGTAGGTTCGGGAATTCAGGATCAACCGGTAGATGTGCCTCAAGTCGTAGTTGGCCTGGACAAGCTCCCCTTCCAGATACGCCAGCAGCGCGGGATTGACCGGGGGATTGTCCGGACGGATGTCATCCGGCTCGTGAATAATGCCGCGCCCCAGAAACCATGCCCACGTGCGATTGACGATGTTGCGTGCAAAATACGGGTTTCCCGGAGCAAGCAGCCAATCTGCGAACACCTCGCGCGGATCTTCACCGGGCAGAATCCGCACGGATTTCCCGTCGGGAAGGACCGCATCGAGCGGGTCAAGCTTCGACGGGTCCAGCATGACGATCTCTTCTTTCCACTCGGCCGTTTCCTTGTAGGCCACCCTCGAGAAGAACGCCGCCATGTCCGACCGCTTGTCCTCGGGCCACGCCTCCGAGCGAACGCCCATAAACGTCAAAGCCACGGCGTCCGCAATGGTTGCCGGGTCACGTCCCTGTATTGCCCGGTAGAAGTTCACCGGCGGCACGCGAAAATTGCTCCCGCTCGACGTCAGGAGGGCGCGCGCAAATTCATCATAGGGCATGTTAGACCGAAGGGAATCTTGAACCCACTTGTGATAGCCCTGGACAGAGTTGGGCCATAGGTTTATGGGAAACTCAGCTTTGACCCGGAGTAGATCGCACCATTTCAGGGACCAGTAATCGGCAAATTCCCCGCGTGCAAACAGTGAATCGATCAAAGCGGCACGCTTATCCGGCTTTTTGTCCTCGAGAAACTGCCGAACCTCATGGGGCTGCGGAAGCGTGCCGAGCAGATCCAGGTAAACGCGCCTCACAAAGACCGCATCCGAGCAGAGCAGGGCGGGTTCGATGCCTCGCTTCGCAAGTTCGGCCACCACCAGCTCGTCGATACGATTCCCGGGAACGACCGCGCCGTCAGTTTGAAACGGGTCTGGCCGGGCGTTCACTCCTGCCCCTGCGCTCAGAACCACCCCCAGAAACGCCACTGCAAGCATGATGTTCTTCATATCACTCCCCAGCAGCTCCATGTCAGAGTCTTTGGCCTCTACCGTGAGATTGCCGTACCGCCCGCCTAATCGTAGTCCAATACCTCTGTCAGTACAACACCCTTTCCCTCAAAAAGTTTCGTACTCGAGGCATAAACGCCTCCCTTCAAGACGCCTGGTTGAGCCACATTGCCTGCATGCGTCATAATTGCCGATTAGAAAAGAACTTAACAGAAGAACTCGGTTCACCCTGGGGGGGATACCACGCGCAAACTGCAGTAAGGAGAACCTGATGGAAAACGTAATTCTCGGCAGCAGCGGCCTTTCGGTCTCACCGGTCTCGTTCGGCACCTGGCAGCTCAGTCCGCGGTTTTGGGGCGACCAGTCCAAAGAGCAGGCCATGGCGGCCATGAAATGCGCATTTGACCTGGGCGTCAACTTCTTCGATACGGCGGATGCCTACGGCGACGGATACGCCGAGACCGTGTTGGGGGAAGCCCTTAAGGAGTTGCCGCGCAAGGATTTAGTCATTTGCACCAAGTGGTTCAATCACTTCAATCCGGACGCCTCCCGGTACCCTGATCTTTCGCCGCAACACCTGCGCGAGCGGTGCGACGCGTCATTGCAGCGCCTCGGCATCGACACCATCGACTTGTGCCTCCTCCATATGTTCGACCCCTTGACCCCGCTCGAGGAGGTTGCGGAAACGCTGGGCGATTTGCGGCACCAAGGCAAGATTCGCGCATTCGGAGTCAGCAATCACAACGTCGAGCAGCTTCGCGCCCAGCGGAAGTATGCCGCGTATTCGGTCATCCAGCCCGCGTATAGCCTCATCGAGCCGGGCATCGAGGCTGACCTGCTCCCCTTCTGCCAGGCGGAGAACATCGGCGTGATGGTTTATTCGCCCATGCATAAAGGGCTTTTGACCGGAAAATACAACGGGAACGAGACCTTCGACGATTTTCGCGCGAACCATCCGGACTTTCAGGGCGGCCGTTTCCGGCACCTCTGCCAATGCGTTCAGAACCTGCGCCCGATAGCCGACGGGTACGGATTGACCATTTACCAGCTCGTGCTGGCCGCCACCCTCATGCACCCGGGCATCCAGGCCGCCATCTGCGGCATCAAGACCCCGGACCAGATCCGGGAGGCCGCAGGCGCGGTGGGCCACACCATTTCGCGCGAAGACTACTTCACCATACGCAAGACCCTGAATCCGCCAACCAAGGTCGCCGATGCGAGCGGCTCACGAAAATGACCCCGGCAGTCAGGGATTTCGGGGGCTCCGAAAAAGGCATACACTCATAAGCGCCAAGTGACAGGGCCAGGCCATCGGGCCGCATAAGCGCAAGTGCTCCGATTCCGGGGTGCGCGAGGAAAGGATACGCCGATGAGCGATTCACGCACGGGCAACGCCCTGACTAAAGTCGACCGCGTGAACAAGGCTCTGCGCCACCAGGAACCCGACCGCGTGCCCATGGGCGAGTTCTTCTGGGGAAGCTTTCTCAACCGCTGGCGGAAAGAGCTTGACTTGCCGGACGACGCGGATCCCTACGCATATTACGATCTCGATTGGATCGTCACCACACCCAACATGGACCCGCATATCAAGCCGTTTGAAACGCTGCATGAGACCGGTGAGGAAGTCGTGGTTCGCACCGGCTTCGAGGCCGTCGTGCGGAAACGTTTCGACCTGCCCATGCCCGAGGCCATTTCCTGGGAAATCGACACCATCGCGAAACTCGAGGCGCTCGAATTCGACCCGCCCGGCGATCCGAGACGCTTCTTCGAGGGCGGCGACAACCAGATTGCGGGCGTGGGGGACGGATTTGCCCGCAACAGTCCCCCGTGGCTCGACACGGTCAGGTCGCTCCGTAAAAACTACGCGCTGTACGGCAGCATGATAGAGGCCTCCGAGTGCCTGACCCGCCTGATTGGCCAAATGAATACGCTGATGTGGGTGGGCGAGTACCCCGAGCGCCTCGGGAAACAGATCTTGCGCATCGGCGAGTTCTACTACGAGTGCTGCAAAGCGGCGATTGAAGCGGCCGACGGCCTTCTTGATGGCATGGTGATCTGGGGCGACGTGGCCTATACCGCCAACATGTTCTTCCCGCCCGAGTATTGGCGCGCCTATTTCCGCCCCGGCGTTGAAAAAATGATCGCCCTATGCCACGAGCATTCTCTGCCCGTCATTTACCACGGATGCGGCAACGTCAAGGCCATCCTTCCCGATTTCATCGAGATGAAGCTCGATGCCTATAACCCCCTCGAGGCAAAGGCCGGACTCGATGTGGTTGCTCTCCGCAGGCAATACGGCCATTCGCTCGCGTTCTGCGGCAACGGGAACATGCAAGTCTGGGAGACGGGCGACGAGGCGGCCGTGCGCCGGGACGTTTTGCGCAAGCTCAATGCCGCCAAGGGCGGCGGCCTGATCTTCCAGTCTGATCACTCGGTCAGCAGCGGCGTATCGGGCCCCACGTACGATCTGATCGTAAACTTGGTCAGGGAATTCGGGCAATATCCCCTCCAATTGGGCCAATACGACGAACAGATGTGAGGAGGAACTATGAAGCGCTACGGATGGGTAATCGGGCTGCGTCCGGAGAAAATTGACGAGTACAAAGAGCTGCATGGGGCTGTCTGGCCCGACGTCCTCAAGATGATCAAGGAGTGCAACCTGCGAAACTACTCGATCTATTTGCGCGAGTTTCCCGACGGCGCCTGGTATTTGTTCAGCTACGTCGAATACGTCGGGGATAATTTCGAGGCCGACATGGCGCGCATGGCCGCCGACCCCGTCACACAAAAATGGTGGGCCCTCTGTATGCCGTGCCAGATTCCCCTGCCCAACCGGGCGGAAGGCAAATGGTGGGCGGACATGGAAGAGGTATTCCATTGCGACTAGCCCCCTGAGCGCATTCGACGGCGCCGCCGGACATGTGGGATACTCGAACGGTTCCCGGCAGAGCCAGCTTGCGTGATGGAGAATCAGTCGATGCCCGTAGACGACAGTGAAAAATCAGCAATGGGTATACTGGCGCGTCCAGTGAATATCGCCGCCTGGACTGTCGTCGCCATCTCCGTTTTCTGGGTGCTCTGGCTCGGAAAGGCGCTTCTCATCCCGCTGTTCCTTGCGATCTTGGCGTTCTACCTGGTAGGCATCCTTAACGATTTCTGGCGCGAGACGATTTTCCGGTGGCTCACACCGCCCGCCCTCCTGGTGAACGCCATCTCAGCAGCCGTGCTCATCGTATGCGCCCTCGTCATCTCGCGACTGGTCGCCGAGAACACCGCGAATGTTATCGCGGCGGCCCCGCGTTACGGCACGCGCCTGGCCGAAGTGTACGAGGACATCATGGCGCGCCTGCCCGGAGAAGAACCCACCGCACTGCATGACCTGATCAACAGAACCACCTTCGCACGCTACCTCGCCATGCTGGCATCGGGAATCGCGGGGATCGCCGGTAATGGCGCCATGGTCTTTCTCTATCTGGTCTTTCTCATGCTCGAGCGCCCCTTCTTTCATGCGAAACTCCGGAGCCTCATACCGGATGAATCGCGGCGCGCAGCCGTAGACCGCGTCATCTCGCAGGTGAACCGCGACGTTCGCACCTACCTGGGCGTCAAAACCTTCGTGAGTATGTTGACCGCAATTCTGGCATTCGGAATCATGTGGTATGTCGGCCTCGATTTTGCGGGATTCTGGGCACTGCTCATCTTCATCTTCAACTTCATCCCGAACATCGGTTCACTGATCGCCACCGCCCTGCCCGCAGCACTCGCACTGGTCCAGTTCGAGAGTTTCCGGCCGTTTATCATCATCGTCGTGGGCATTACGATCATCCAGGTAGCGCTGGGCAATTACATCGATCCCCGGCTGATGGGGCGCACCCTCAACATGAGCCCTCTGGCCGTCGTACTATCACTCGTGTTCTGGGGAATGCTGTGGGGTGTCGCCGGGATGTTTCTGTGCGTGCCGATCACTGCCGTCATGACCATCGTCCTGTCGCATTTCAAGTCAACACGATGGATTGCCATACTCCTGTCGCGCTCGGGCAGCGTGCCATCGAGCCCGGAGGAGCCTCCTCAAGCATAGGAGAACTCCTGGACACGGCATGCTTCAGCGCCTGGCCCTCCCCCGCGCTCGTGAGGAGGGCCAATAAAACACCAACGCGGCTCTCTACCTACTCAACGGCAGACGAACCGGTATTCCCCGGAACCCGCCTGGAATACGACCCAGTCACCGTCCAGCCGTCCCGCGGAAAGGCCTGCCTGGCCGGACACGTACTGGCCATTCTGCCAGACGGTTTTGCCGCTCTCGGCGATCACGGGGCTGCTCTTTCCGAGCGTCGGCACGGCGAGCATGGCGCGGCAATTGGCGGGAACCGTCACCTCGAGTATCAGTTCCTCGCCATCCCTCCGCCAATTCGAGACGTACCGCCCGTATTGCGTATCGAGAGTCGCACTCACGTGGGTGAGCTCGCCTACGACATAGGGCTTGATGGTGGCCGCCTGGAACCCGGGCGGCGCCGGCCGGATCCCTCCAAGATAGCCGTAGAACCACGTCAGCAAATCGCCCACCAGCATCACATGGTTGCCGGAGTTCATGGCGGGGTCGGCCGTATCGCCGTTCCACAATTCCCAGATGGTTGTGGCGCCCCGCTCGATCATATACCCCCAGCTCGGGTAGGACGTGTTCGTGGCCAGGGTGTACGCGAGGTCCGGGCGGCCGTTGTCGGTCAAAGTGCGCATCAGCCATTGCCCGCCGATGAGCCCCGTACCGACGTGGCTGTTCGTCTTCTGCACGATGTTCTCGACCAGGTTGTTGAAGACCCCTTCGCGGTGGCCTTCAGGCACAAGCTCGAAGGCCAGTGTCAGGACCGACGACGTCTGCGTGCCATTGTCGTAGATATTCTGCTCAGGCTTGAAGAACTCGGCGGTGAATGCCTTCTCCAAACGCTCCGCGAATGCCGTGAACTCGGCGGCTTCGTCTTTTTTCCCCAGCATTTCCGCATACTTCGCCATCAGCTTGACATCATAGTAGAAATAACTCGTCCCCAGAAGGGTTTCGCTGGTCTTTCGCGACGGATCCTTCGAGTGGATCAGTTCCGGGGATTCCGGCGGCACACACCAGTCGCCGTAGTTGTCGCGCGGCATCAGATCATTCTCCAGATAGCCGCTCATGTGGGCGATCCAGCGTTTCATGGCATCGTAATGCTGCTCGATCGGACGCGAATCGCCGTATTGGTCATACAACATGCCCGGAGCGATGACAAAAGTGCTTGGCCAGGTGACGTTGTCGTTGTACAACGGCCAGTACGGCGGCGAAACGTCGGAAATGCTGCCGGACTCGTTCTGGCTGTCGTCGATATCCTGCATCCACTTCGCGTAAAGCGGAGCGATATTGTACACGTAGCTTTCGCCGCGGCACTCCTCCGAGCGGTCGCCCAGCCACGCCTGGCGCTCATCGCGCTGCGGGCAGTCCGTCGGGAAACTGCGGTAGTTCCCCCGGATCCCCCAGACGATGTTTTCGTGCAATTGATTCAGCAGCGCGTTCGAGGTCTCGAACCAGCCCACGCGCTCGACCGCATCGTGCACGACGCAACCCTCCAGCGCATCGAGGCCGGGTGTACCCGGAAAACCGGTGATTTCCACGAACCGGAACCCGTGGTACGTGAAGCGCGGCTCGTACACCTCCACATCCCCGCCTTTAAGGATGTAGGTATCCTCGCACTTCGCGCCGCGCAGATTCGCCATGTAGAGCGTGCCGTCGTCTTTCAACGTCTCCGCATGGCGCAGGCGCACCGAAGTGCCTTCCGGCCCCTGCACCTTCAACCGGCACCAGCCCACCATATTCTGGCCCATGTCGTAGATGAACACGCCAGGCTCAATCTCGTTGACACTGACAGCCGGCCGCGTCTCGATCACCCGGATGGGCGGCGTCATCTGGGCGGACAACACCCCCTCGGGTCCCGACACCACATCTGGGGTTCTCCAACCGCTGTCGTCGTACCCCGGCGCCGACCACCCGGCCAGCTCCATCCGCGCGTCATATACCTCGCCGTCATACTCGTTATTTTCGCGAATCGGCCCCTCGGTGGTGAGTTTCCAGGATTCGTCGGAGTCCACGTCAAGAATGCTCCCGTCCGCATACTCGACTCGGAGATTCAGCATGAGCTTCGGATAACCGTAGGTGAGCGTGTTCGTCGGCGATTTGGTGCGCGGCGCGTAATAGCGCCCGTTCCCGAGGATTACGCCGAGCGCGTTGCCGCCCTGTTTCAGGGCGTCCGTGACGTCATACGTCAAGTAGAAAGCGCGGGTTGGATAGTCGGTCAACGCCGGCACAAGCACATCGTTGCCCACTTTCGAGCCGTTCACCTCCAGCTCGAACAGCCCCAGGCCGCAGATGCGCACCGTGGCCTGCGCAACCGGCTTCTCAATGCTGAACTCGCGCCGCAGATGCCGGGCGCTGAGACGCCGCGACTCGTCGCTGACAACCTGGCCCCACGGCCCCATGCCGTATTCGCCAAGCTCCTGCGCGCGCTGCCACGCCGAGACATCGAGGTCCGGGTAATACCAATCGGCCCCCGAATCCGCCGTCACGCGCCACGTGCCATCCGTGGCCACGGCAAACTCCCCGCCCTCCTTAAACTCGACGATCAGCACTCCGATGAGCCCGGCGGGGTTGGCGGCATCGCCCTCGTTCACGGCCTCGACCGCCAGGACGTTCCGGCCAGGCTGGAGCGAATTTGTCACGTCCACCGGTGGCGCTGCATGAAAACTGCTCCCCGATGCCACGCGCTTCTCGTTGAGCATCAGCACAAAGCGGTTGTCCGCCGCGAAATACGCCGTTGCTTTGGCGATGCTCTTCCCTTCCGGCAGCTCGACGGCTTTCCGGAAATACCGGGCAGCGGCAGGTGCACTCTGCGCGGGCGACCCCTCTGGAAACCAGATCCAGCGGGCTGCCGCCAACGGCGCATCCGGTCCGCCCTCTTCCGCGTCAAGCCCAATCCATTTCCCGGTCCAATCTCCAGCCTGCAACAGACCCATCGTCCACGCCGCAACGGGACTCCACGCCGAAGCCTTGCCGGCGCCGTCCCACACGCGCACTTTCCAGTAGCACCGCTGCCTCGATTCAAGTGTCTTACCCGCATACGCCACGAGAGCAGACTGCTCACTCGCGACCTTGCCGGAATCCCACAGGTTGCCGTTGTCCGCATCCAGTGCCGCCAGCGAATCCGCCACGAGAATCTGATACGCGGCCTGAACCACGCCCCGCTCCGTAGACTCGAGCCGCCAGCTCAGCCGCGGGTTCGGACGATCCACGCCAAGCGGATTAACGAGATATTCGCACCGCAGGTCCTTCACATTGACATCCCCGTCCGCCGCGCCCATCGTCAGCGAGGCAAATGTCATGAGAAACATCGAGCTTACACCGCCCATTGCCGTTCTCCTTGATACCGGCCCGTAGCTATTTCAGGCCGTCCAACACCTTTTGCGCATTGTCACGAATGCCCGCATCCTCGCATTTCTCCATGACCGCGTTCATCGTGTCGACCGCGAGGGTTTTGTGTTCCCCATTTTCCTTGTTGAGCTGACCGGCGACTCCAATCAGGGCAAGAGCAGCCTCGTTGCGAACCTCCGGATTGTCCAGATAAGGTTTCAGTGTCTCGAGCGCCCGTGCATTCTGAAGCGTGCCCCATGCGCCCAGGACCAGTTTGACCTCGTCCGGACGGCGGGCAAGCTCGAGTGATTTCGTCAGCATCTCCACCTTCTGTCCGCCCTGCGCCTTCTCGCGCGCAAGCCGCACGTATCCGCGCAGCCCAAGCACGTAGGGCGTCAGGTCCTCGCTGCGCGCCAGGGTTTCCAGGTGCGGGGCGGCATCGAGAGTGGACCAGTTCGACAGCATGCGCACGGCCTCTCCCGCAATCTCCGCGTTCGGGTCTTCCATGGCGCCAAGGACGGCATCGAGTGCCTGCGCACTCCCGATCCCCGCCGCGGTCTGAAGCAACACCAGACGCACATCATCGTTAACAGTGCTCATGGCCTCAAGGACCATCGGGAGAATCTGATCGCCTTTTCGTGCCGCAATCGCGTTCAGGGTGCTCTCGGAATCGGCTCTTTCGGAGGCGTCGGCCGCCGCCGCAATAACGCCGATCACCGCGGGCGCTTCCGCGGGACCGCCCAGCAACGCCAGGGCATCGAGTGCTGCGCTCCGCACTCCTGCATCCCCGCTTTTTAGCGCGGCCAAAGCCGACGGAATCGCCGGCTCCGCCCGGCGGCTGGCGAGCAAAGTCAGTAATCGTGCATGGACTTCCGGACCGGCCCCCGAGATACCGGCCGCAAGCGCCGCATCCACCGCGTCACCTTTCATGGATATCAGGGCGTTCATGGCCGGTTCGATAACGGCCTCGTTCTCCGGCGACAGAAATGCGACCAGCGTGGCTACGTCTTCCGCACTGCTGCCCAATGCGCCCAGCGCGTTGATAGCGGCCAGTTGGACCTCCGCGTCGCCGCTTTTCACGGATTCAATGACGACGTTCCGCGCCGCGGGATCACCCCGGCCGGCCAGGCCGCGCAACAAGGCAACCTGGCCACCCTGAGGCAGGGCCGGCAATGCCTTGGCGTAGAGACTCGTGACTTCCCCGCCTTCCGTCTCGGCGACAAGCTGGGCCGCCAGGTCGCGGAACATCGGGGCATCGCCCTTCAGCGCGCCGATGAGGAGCTCAGGAGCCTTTGCGGGCTGCGCCTGGGCAAGTCCCCGAAATGCGCCCATGCGGACCTCGATAGGACCATCCGATGCAAGCAACTGCTGGTAGATTGCCGCTGCCTGTTCCGCCTTGCCTTCGTCCGTATAGCGTTGCGCAGCAGCAAGCACGCCCTCGTTCACCGCAGCCCGGCTCGCCTCCGGCGCCGTGGCGCGATATTCCTGCAAGGCTTTGACGGCCTCGGGCGTGGCGATTCGCCCGAGCGCGCCAGCCACCGTCCGCGCGACCTCCGGATGGGCATCCTTCAGCAACGGGATGAGCAGCGGTACGGCCGATTCGTCGCGGCGCACGCCGATCGAGATGACGATTCCGGCCTTGGTCAACCCTTCAGCCCGGGGCAACGCCTCCCGCAATGCCTGGTCAACCTCGGGATACGGCATAGGCTCGAGGGCAAAACGGGCCATATGCGAAAGGGCTTCGTCGGGCAACAGGGCCGCCAGGGCAGGTATCGACGCTTCCGTGCCGATGCGGCTTAACTGGCGGCACGCCGCCTGTTTCGCGGTCCAGTCCGCATCGCCCTCGATCACGGCGATGAGCTCAGCCTCCGTCAATGGCGCCGGAGGAGCCGTTTCTTCGGCCGCCTCACCGGCGTAACCCGCCAGCGGCATCAACGCCCCCGCTGCGAAGATGACCGCGAAAACGCTTGAAAATGCTCTACTCATGTTCATGATTCAAAGCCTCTCTTGTGATCAGCGAACTCAAATCCTTCATGACCTAACGGCGGCTATCTCTACAGGTACCACGGCTCGCGATACGCGCGCGAACGCAGCCGGTTCGCTTCCTCGTCGCCGATGAATTCTTCCTTTATCGGATCCCACTTGACGGGGCGTCCAATGCGTTTGCAGATGTTCGCAACGTGGCACGCACAGATCGAGCGATGGGCAACCTCGGCATTCGACACCGTGTCCTGCCGCGTCTTCACGCAATCCAGGAAGGCCCGGACATGATTGTCGGACGGATATCCCCCCTGGAACTGCCGCTCGGCCAGCAGCGACGCCGGGCTCACCTCGAGCTCGCCCGAGTCGCCGGTCTCGACCCACCCTTCTTCGCATTCGAAGCGGACCGGGCATGACCCAAAGCGAAGGCCCGTGCGGATAACCAGCTTGACGCCGTTCGCGTATTTGCCGACCCACCACTCGCCTTCGCGGGCAAACTCGACGGGACCGGTGTGGTCGGCACCGTTGGCCCACTGGCACAGATCCACCGTGTGGCTCCCCCACTCGGTAATCGAGCCGCCGCTGAAGTCCGTGTGGGCGCTCCAGAATCCACGTGTGGCATATTGCGCGTTGTACGGACGCCACGGCGCGGGCCCCAGCCACCGGTTCCAGTCAAATTCCTCGCGGGGAGGTTCCGGCTCCGCCGGAAGCACGGTGTCATACAGCGTTTGAAACCCCCGCGACTCCTCCGCATGCATCTCCTTCAGCCGCCCCAGCTTGCCGCTCCGAACCAAATCCACGGCGAACCGGAAATTGCCAATACTGCGGCGCTGGGTGCCGCACTGGAACACCCGGCCAAAACGCCGCATCGCATCAGCGACGCCGCGCGAATCCGTCATCGCCACGCCCAGCGGCTTCTCGCAATACATATCCTTCCCCGCACGTGCAGCCATGATCGACGCTTGCGAGTGCCAGTTGTCTCCCGTCGCGATCAGGACGGCATCGATATCGCGGCGGTCCAGCAGTTCCAGCATGTCCATATACGCTTTGCAGTCTTGATTGCCGTAGCGTTCATTCACCTGCTGTGCCCCAGCCTCCCGCTTATTCCGGAACACATCGCAAACAGCCACCACTTGCGTATCGGGCTGGGCCAGGAACGCCGTCATGACGGTCGTGCCGCGTCCGCCGAGGCCAATGACGCCCACGGTGATGCGCTCGCTGGCCGCCGCCCGCCCATCGGCGCCCAGCGCTGTTCCCGGAACAATCCATGGCGCGGCAAAAACACCGCCCATCCCGGCGGCCGCCCGCTTCAAAAATGCGCGCCGGCCCAATGAATGCGTTTTCTTCAATCGGTTCATGGTTCTTTCTCCTGAACGTGACGAGGTCATCTTCGCAGGTATGTTCTCGCGTTGCGGCACCGCACACATGCACAAACAGCAACCACCTCGAAGTGGTGATATGGTCCCATTGGAATGGCGAGCGGTACCGCGCTGCGGACAGTTCACCTGA
>CAZFOG010000105.1:0-12769 GCA_964520685.1 uncultured Nitrospiraceae bacterium
GAAATGTTCGGCCTGGGCGCGGAAGGCCCAATACGGTTCGCCGTTGAGGATTTCGGTGCTGCGGGACTCGCCGTTGTAAACCTCGACTTGTGCGGCGTCTTGTTCGGACATGGGGGAGGGGGTATCTACACGCACCCAGCCGCGTTCGAAGAAGACTTCGGTCTTCTCCAGCCACCACTCGGACTGTACGCTTACGCCGTAGAGGTTGACGAGGACGCCGCCGCTTTCAAGGTGGGTGGTTTGGCTCATCATTCCCTCGCGCAACAATGCACCCCGCACCGTGAGCTTCTCGGGAAACAAATACCGCGCGAGGTTCAGGTTGTGGGCGAAGATGTTCATGTAGGTGTTGAACGTGGCCTGTTGAGCGGGAGACATCCAGTCGGGGTTGTGCGGCGCGAAATCCGGCTGAGGCGGTACGGCCTCGTCGGTCATGATGGGCCGTTCGACATTGCGAAGCCAGTCCCCGCCCATGCACCAGGCGTTGACGAGTTGGGTGGCGCCCAGGGAGCCGTCCGCGTAGGCGGCATCCAATCGAGCCTTAGCGAGATTGACGCCGGTATCGCAGCGTTTCATGAAGCCGACCATGAGCTTCACGCCGGACTTCGAGGCAGCGTCGACCATCTCTTCCGCCTCGGCGACGCTGCCGGCCATGGGTTTCTCGACGAAGACGTGTTTGCCGGCGTTGAGCAGAGGAATGGCGATGTAGCCGTTCATGAGATGGGGCTGGCTGGCGACAACGGCTTCGACGTCGGGGTCTTTGGCCAGTTCGCGATGGTCCTTGTATACCTTCTCAATGCCGTATTCTGCTGCGACTTTTCGTGCGAGTTCCTGCCGTGGTTCCGCGATGGCCACCACCTCGCACTCGGGATTCCGCACGTAATTACGCAAATGCGCGACCTGGCCCATGAAACCAACACCCGCGAACCCGACTTTGACCTTGGCCATCGTTCCTGGTCCTTCCTGGAAAATGCCCCTCGAATCCAGGCACCATGCTAGGCACGAAACGGACATGCGTCAACTTCCGCAATTACCAGAGCGTCTGAATGAAGTAAGACCCTTAACGGCGAAGAGGTTTCTGCTCGTGCACAGTCTCCCCATCGGCATCCTCTGCGCGGTGGTTTCGGCCACCCGCATCTGGACCGTGTCGAGTCTGGATAACGTGTACCCGGATAGCGTGCCGCCACCGGGCGCGGAGCCTCATGCCCGCATCTATGCCGCCAAGGGAGAGTACGAGTCGTTCCAGATATGCGTGCGCTCCTCCCATCGCACCATCGAGAACCTCGACATCGCGCCTGTGGACCTGTCCAGGAGTATTGGTCCGCCCGAAGTCCGGCGCGTGGATTATCTCGCCGTGCCGTCGGCATCCACGCGCGCTTACGGTGAAGAGACGGACCGGCCGGACCCCCTTTCGGCCGTTGCGCCCTTTACCGTGGAGAAAGAGCAGACCAGTGCGCTATGGGTGACATACTATGTGCCCCCGGATTGCCCTGCGGGGCTGCACGAGGGACGCGTCGGCGTATATCTCGGAGACCGGACAAAACGGTATGTCAGCGTTACCCTGGAGGTGTTCGATTTCGAGATTCCCGCGACACCAAACCTCACGGCAGCGATGTGGCTTAGTGCAGACAGCATCCGGTCGTTCTACGGCATTGTTGGCGACACGCTCGACGAGTGGCGACCGTTCTATGACGCCCTGGCCTCGTGGCGGCTCGCATACGACGCCGTTTTGCCGTTTCCTGAGTCTCCAGAGGGAATGGCACTCTACCTCGAGCACCTGCGCTATAGCGTGAGCAGCGCCCACATGCCTGCCATCTACGTGGGAATGGGGGAGATTCTGGCGAATCGAATCACCTTAGAAACACAGGCGAACGCTTTGCGAACACTCACCACAGCACTCGAAGGGCAAGGCTGGGCCCGGCGCGCGTATGCTGAGCCGATGCCGCCCCTGCCGCGATCGCACTGGGCCGAGTTGCAGGGTCGGTACGCCGGATTCCGGGAGATGACGCCGTCGGTTCGCCGTTTACTGCGGAGCGTGCCGCATCCTGAGACTCAAGAGCTTGCCGAAATCTGGGTGCTGCCCCTCCAGTTCTTCGATCCCATTGCCATTCCGCGGCTTAGAGCGGGCATGGCACTATCGGCACAACCAGCATACTTGCTGGATGAGGCCCGGGCTTCCTCAAGCGCCCGTATACCCAGCCAGGACATGCCCCATGCCTCGACAGCAGCCGACGCATACGACGGAAGTCTCTACACTGTATGGACTTCTGGGGATGTGCCCACGGAAGGCACGCCCCAATGGCTGGAGATTCGTTTACGCGAACCCGTTTCCACGAAGACACTGCGGCTCGGGTGGCGGGCCGGCCATGAAGCGCACGATCCCCTGGTTGAGCTGTCGCGCGATGCAACCCAATGGTCACCCGCAAAGCTCACCTGGAAGCATCATCCATCGGATAGGCGTTTTGACCAAAGCTGGTCGGAGGGAGTTTTCGACCGGGAACGGCAATTCACGGCAATACGGCTTTCGTTCTCAACTCCCTCCGCCAGCGGCCCGGTCAGTGTGACGGAACTTGAGTTGGGCCGGTCACCCGACCCCGAAACCGTCGCGTACCTGTCGGGGGGCGCTGAGGTATGGTTCGAGCCAACTGCGTCACGATTCCCATCGTTTCATGCCGATGCCCATCCGGTGGAAGCGCGGCTGGCTCCGTGGGTATGCTGGGGGCACGGCTTGGACGGCCTCTTCGGACAGCCCCTGAATCAATGGCCGGAGACCTGGAAGCAATTGGACGCAGCAACGCCCCGAACCTGGCCCGCTGCAGGAACCGGCGAGCGTTTACTCGTCTATCCGGCACAAGGCACCCTGGCGCCTTCCATTCGCCTGTACAGACTCCGCGATGGCCTTGAAGATTTCGAGTACGTGCGCAAAGCCATGGAAACCGGCGTGGACGACCGCATGCTGACTTCCAGCAGCATGTCTGCATGCCGCTGGGAGCACTACGCTGAGACCATCGCCCCCCGCAAACTTGATAGTGTGCGCGAGGAGTTGCTTGAATTGCGAACCGCCATCGGCCGGGGCATTGCCAAAGCGGCCAGGGAGAATTGACATGGCCAATGCCTGCGCCACCCGTATTCTTACGGCGCTGATTATCGGTGCACTCAGTGCGTTACCCGCACGGGCTGCCACGATCAGAGTCTTGACCTACAACATTCACCACGCGGAAGGGACGGACGGGAAAATCGACCCGAACCGCATTGCGGATGTCATCCGGGCCGAAAACCCGGACGTCGTGTGTCTGCAGGAAGTGGACCGTAATATGACGCGTACCGGCGGGATGGATATGCCCGCCCTGCTGGCAGCCAGGCTCGGCATGAACGTGGCATTCGGCCCCAACCTCGAGATACAGGGCGGTCACTATGGCAACGCCACACTAACGCCACATCCAATCGTCGAACAGCAAAACCACCGCCTGCCGAACACTGAAAATGGCGAGACTCGGGGTTGCCTGCGAACTACCATCGCCGTGGGCGAACAGAAGGTGCATGTCTTCAACACACACTGGTCGATTGTTGCCGGAGAACGCTTCCACCAGGCGGCCGCAATCTTCGAATTGCTGCCTTCAGAGCGGGTTGTGCTGGCTGGAGACCTCAATGAGACCCACAACCACAAAGGCGTGCAGCTTCTGCTGAAACGCCTTCACGATAGCGCCGGCGCCATCCGCGACGGCCGCAAGACCACCATCGGCCAAGGGGTCAGAGCACGCCGAATCGACTATGTGCTCGCCTCGATGGACCTGGGCGTTGTCAGCGCCTATGTTGTGGACACGGAGACAAGCCGTGTCGCATCCGACCACTTGCCCTATCTCGCCGAGATTGCTCTGGGGGAACCGGACCGGCAATTGCAGAAAGAAAGCGCCCCCCTCGAATGAAACCGCCATGACCGCGGCCCGGTGCGACAGCAAGCAGGGCTGGTGGATTGAACCCGCACGGAGGTGAGAAACGTCCTATTCGGTAAACGCCCTGGGACCCAGATGCCGGATCAACATGTCCTGGAGATCGGCAATCATGTGGCGTTTGGGAAGGTAGTCTGAAGCGCCGACCTGTTCCATCTTGCGGTGATTCTCTTCCGTAGCAGTCAGGAATATGATGGGAAGCTTCTGCGGTATCTCAGGATCGTTTCGCATTCGCTCACAGGTCTCATACCCGTCGAACACGGGCATCATCACGTCCAGGAAAACAAGGTCGGGCTTGGCGTCAACGGCCAATTCGATGGCTTCCTGCCCATTGGCGGCGTAGAGCACTTCGTGTCCTTCCGCCGACAGGGCCACCGCAAGCACCTCATACGAAGAGGAATCGTCATCCGCGATCAGAATGCGAGCCATGCAGATTCTCCTCCTGTGAGTTTCGCTGACGCCATTATAACACTACAGGGCCGCTGTTGTCGTGCCATCAAAATGCGCCATCAAAATGCGCCTTTTCTACGCACCGAATACCTGGCGAGGACATCCGGCATGCCCCCTCGCGCCGGTAGGCCGAGTGAACCGGGTGGACGGAGAGAATAACCAGCAAAGGCGCCTCGTCGGTCCGAGCGCCGGGGATTCTCGCACGGGCGACTGATGCTGTTGACATCCAACCAGACCAAACCTAGAATGATTGTTGACATTGAAGGGCATCTGGAACGCCGCATGCGGGGGACTGCTTCTGCAGAAAGGATCGAAAACGATGCGCTATATGATCGTGTTCGCTTCGGTGATGATGCTTGTCACATTCGCCGTACTGGCCCAGCAAGAGCCCGTGACCCAGGAAGACGGCCCGGCCGAGACCGACAGCGTGAGTGAAACGGATTCCACGAGCGCCGAAGACGCCGTACAAGAACCCAAGGGCGATACAATCATCCTGGAAGACGGCCGCCGGATTGAGAACGTGCAGGTTCTACGCCGTACTGCCACCGATTATGAGATCGAGATTGTCGCAGGTGCAGCCCCCATGGCGCTGCCGCGCGCGGTCGTAAAATCGGTCGAATGGGATGACTACGACCCATCGGGACTGAATATCGGCGAAATTACCGCCAGGGAACCGGTTGCGGAAACCCCGCCTTCGGAAGCATCCCTTGCCGAGGGCATCGCACGCGACGCCAGTGGAAACGCCGAGATTCTACCGGGGCTCAAGGTGCCCGCGGAACTGGTGGGAAAGCTGCGGAAAGACATCACGGCTCAGGTGCGCGGTTTTTCAGGGAAAGACCTTTTCGAGGTCCTGAATGTGATTCGACAGACCGCGGAGCTTCAGATTGCCGCAGATCAGCCCCTGCGCGAAATGGCGAGCAAGGCCGGTGGTCTGAAAGTCAAGGTGACGCTGGAGGACGATGCCACTGTAAATGTGGTGCAGTTTCTCGAGATTCACTTACTGAAACAACCGGAAATGAAGCGGGTGGGCATCATTTATAAACCCGACCGCGTGCTCGTGACGACCAAAGAGGCCGTCATGAAGATGCGCGAGCAAGAAGAGCAAGAAAGTGAGAGCTCTTCCGGGCAAGGTTCCTAGTCTGTGCCGCGGCCGGTGTCGGCAGTCCCGGGCATCCATCGACATGCCCCGGTTGCCAAGGCTGGCTCACCGGGGCGGAGTTCTGTAGGGGCAGTCACGCGGCTTCGGACGGCACCGCTCACGTAATCTCTTCGTCGTCCGCGATTTCGTCGTCTTCCAGGGCAACGACATCGTCATCGACATCCGCGTCTGCGTCATCGTCGATATCGTCCGTCACCGCGGCCTCATCGGCTTCCGGCGCGGCAGCTTCGGCCTCCGCTCCGTCGACGACGATTACTTCGTCCTCTTCTTCCTCTTCGAACTCATCGTCGGCCTCGATCTCTTCAATGTCCGGGACCAGGGCCTCGTCTTCGTCCAGTTCCACTACGTGCACCTTGGGCTGCGCGATCTTACGGGGTGTCCGCTTCAACGTGGGACGGCGCGAGAACCCTTCATCTGACGACCCGACACGGACCAGTTCGACATCTTCCGGGTGTTCTTTGGTACACCATTGATCTTTGGGGCACTTGAACCCGACTTTCTCAGCGCCCCACTCCGTGAAGCGCCTACCACATTTGGGGCATTCGTACTTAACCGGCATTTTCGATGGACCTCGTTGATTTTTGGGTGCTTAGGGGAATCCCCCTTACAGCGGAGCGGAATTATAGCAGATGATTCTCAAGATGGAAAGCCCCGTGCGCAAGTGCCGCGCGCGATATCTAAGGGCCTATCAATAAACAGTTTAGGGAAGCCCCCCCCGGTGCCGCTTCTTATAGGCGGCGAGGCTCCCGGAAAACCCCCACGACCGCACCCGCAAGGAGAAGGGTTGTGAGTACCGCTCCGAGAGATACCATTAAGGCGGGATTGCTCGAGATCCACCATGCGTGGCTGGTGGATGCAGCCAGGTAGTCGATATAACCCAGAAGACCCGGCCAATCCCAGAGAAACGTCTCCGAGATGTCCCAATACAGCCCAGCGACGGTCGCCGTAGCGAGGACCAGGATGCCCATCGCCACAACGTGCACCATGCGCCGATGGAACGCACGCCGCTCCTGTTCCACCATTGTCGCAATTCGAATGCGCCGCTGCAGCCGGGCATGAAATCCATGAGGGAGAGGCCTCGGGCGCTCGCTGCGCAGCGCCGCATCGATGCGAAGCGTCAGCGACTCGTGTGCGTTCCGTTCTTCAGTGTTCATGACTATCCTTGAGCTCCCGTCCCACAATATCGCGCAATTGCCTGCGGGCACGGTGCATCCACGTCTTCAATGTTCCCTCGGGGACCGCCATGATCTCAGCAACTTCGTCGTAGGAGCACTCCTCGAGGTAATACAAGGTTATGACTTCCGCATAACGTTTGGGTAATTGGACGACGCACCTGCGGATAAGTTCGGCTTCATCCGACTGGGCAAGGGTTGTGCCGGGGGATTCGGCAGGGCCGGCCTCGAACGTGCGGGACAGCTCGCCCCGGCGCTTTCGTTTCTGCAACTCAGACAGGCACACGTTGCAGACAATACGATAGAGCCAAGTCGAAAAACGGGATTCGCCCCGGAACTTGTGAATCTTCTGATACGCCTTCAGAAACGCTTCCTGCGCCATGTCTTCCGCCAGCGAAGCGTTCCGCATAAACCGCAACGACAGATTGTATACGGTCTGCTCATGCCGCCGGGCAAGCTCCGAAAAAGCATCCGCGTCGCCCGCCCTGGTGCGTTTGACCAGCGTCTCGTCGGACTGCTCGGTGGCGTGCAATGAGTCCATCCCGGGCCAATATCCTGCTATTGCGGTCCCTGCCGCCATTACCGTCCCCTCGCCAGCCAGATATTTCCATTAAGGGTCTGCATATTGACCAGGGCATGCCCCGAACCAATGTCTCCGCGAAGGTGGTGCCGGCGCTGCACTCCTGACGACGTATCGATGGCGAAATCGGAACGGATTCCGCCGTGCATGGTTCGCGCGTCAACCATGGCGGAACACCGCTCGGCCATCACCAATGTAATACCGCCGTTCATGCTGTTCAATTCCGCCCCGTCCACCTGTTCGTCCAGCACATGCGCCACGATGGTGCCGTTCGTTGTATCGGCATTGACTTTCCCGCCGAGCATGTGCGCATAAATGTTCCCGTTGACCGTCTTCAACTGCGCGCCCTCCGGAGCGTCCACAACATTGATCCGGCCGTTGGTGGTCTGCGCCGTGACCATTCCTCCAGGCTTGCGCACGAAGATGTCGGTATTCCGTCCCTGGACACCGACGCGGCCGCACCCGGAAGCCACATGCACATTCCCGTTGGCGCTGATGACCTCGACATCTGTCCCCGTGGGAACGAAAACATCGTAATCGACCCGCATTTCCAGCAGATCAGGCCTCTCACCCGGCTCGGTCACCACTTTCACTTCATGTTCGTCGGCTGTGACGGCAAACAGGGATTCGGCATAGGCCGATGCCAACTCGTCTTGACCGCCTTCCCGGGCATGGATACGCACCACGGCCGTGATGGCGGTTTCGTGTGCTGCATGCGACCAAACGCGCACTGCGCCGTCATGATTCACCAGCACGAAACGCTCCGTAGCCGGCCACGTAAACTGGCGCGTCTCCTCAACGGCGGGCTGCCCCACGACTCGCGGGAGAGCAGGCGCGACGACCCGTACGGCAAAGAGCAGCACCACCGCGGCAACCATCCCGGCCATGAGAATACTCTTGATAACCGTTTTCATCACGCTTGGTTAGACACCCCGAACATGGCCCGGGTTTCGCTTCTTCCGGACTGCTGTTCCGGGCGCAGAATCCGTGTAACCCTTGCTATATTAGCAGTTAGACTGCGGTTCTTCACATTCTGGGCGGCTTTTAGACGATAACCTGAAACCGATGCGTCCGAAGGTGTGTCCAAATGACGAGAAAGGACAGCGAATGGTAGACCTTCTCACAGTGGTGGTTCCTCTGGGCGTGGTAGCGCTTCTCCTGTTGGGTGCGCTACGGTACTTGCTGCGCTCCTGGGTGGACTACCGAGTCCGAATAGCGGTATTGGAGTCTATGGACCGCCGTTCCGACCTACTCACCGAACCCGGCGGCGCCGGGGGCGGCGCTCTGCCCCAATCGGCCCCTTCCAGTGATGGCCGCGTGGATTATCTGGTCATGGGCATCGCTCTCGGCGTCATCGGCATTTCCTGCGCCCTCATCGGCTGGAACCTCCGCGTAGGCCAGCTCGCGGTGGGCATCTATCTGGGCGGCATCTTCTGCATCTGCGTTGGCTTCCTTCTGGCCGTGTTTGGCCTGTTTGCCCGGCGTATGCGCACCCCCCGGAACGCAGCCCCCTAGTCCACAGTACTTCGCACGCGCGCCATTTCGTCAGAGCGGCAATTCCCTTTCGTCCGCCCCGTTCCCTGAACCCTCTCCAGCAGCGAAACTCGCCTCGGCCCCGTGTTCGTGCTATGCTGTGCATCGGGGGCGCGTGAAGCATGGGCAAATCGGAATTAAGACATCTCATCGCCGGAATCGACCATCTGCCGACAACCATGACGGTCGCAGGGCGTGCCTTGTCGGTATTGTTCGATCCGCGGCCCGATATGGAAGTCGCGGGAGCTCTCTTTGCGTCCGATCCGGCCCTTGCCAGTTGCGTCCTGCGGATGGCACACGCAACGCCCGAAAGCCAGGGAGCCCCGGAAGCTCCTCTTCTGCGGGACGCCGTGGATAGAGCCGGCCTCGAGGGATTACGGAGAGCGGTCCTGGGCGTAACGCTGACCAGCCTTCCGCATCAGCCTTATCAAACCCATCTCGAACGCCACCTGCGGCATGCGCTGGCCTGCGCAACCTGTGCAGCGAAGACGGCCGACCATACCCGGCTGATTTCCGCCAACGAAGCGTATGTCGCGGGCCTCCTGCATGATATCGGCCGCCTTGCTCTGGTCGCTGCGATGCCCGAGGATTACTGCGCCTTTCTCGAAAGCAACGACGGCGCCGGAATGGACCGTCTCGAGAGGGGCGAATTCGACGTGGACCACGCGCTCGTAGGCAAGTGGATGGCGGAACGCTGGGCGCTTCCGCGACACGTGAGCCAGGCGATATGGTTTCATCACCTCCCTGCGGGCACCCTCCTCGGAGGCCGGCCAATTGTCCATCTCGTATCCGTGGTCGGCTTCGCTAACGCCATGAGTTATTGGATCTTGAACGATGCCGCCGAGGCCTCCGCAACGTTCCACGAAGAGGTCCGCGCACATGCCGCACGCCTGGGGCTGGATTACGGTGACATCGAATCGTTGCGCGAACAGACCTGCAGCGCGATGGCACAGCGCCTGGCCATCCTGGAAACCGGGGAGCGGGACGACACGGCGGCGTTCAAGGGTCTGCAGAAGGCCGCCTCGAACGTTGTCCTCTCGCAGTCCAGCGAGAGCGCGGAAGCCATTTCGCTCAAGAAAGAACTCAAATGGTTACAGGCGCTGAACCGTCTCAACACCAGCCTTCGGCCTTCGCAAACGCTCACCGAGGTGCTGGGCCTTATCGTGGCGACCGTCCGCGAAGGACTTGACGCGGCGCCCGGCATGTGTTGCGCCTTCGATGAAGGCAATCGTCACCTGGTGGGCATGACGTGGGACCTTCCGGACGCGCCCGCCCAGAGTTTCACCATTCCACTGTCACCCTCGACGCAGGAAGAGCTGGACGACGTCGAAATTCTCGCCCTCGAGGCCTTGGACCAACTGGGGATCGGTCTGGGGGAAAATGGATGGCGGGGTTCCGAAAGGAAGGAACCCGAACTCCATGACGGGATTCTGATGCTGCCCATGGTGGCCGACGGCGTAACCCGCGGCCAGATCATGTTTGAGACGGAGTCGCAGAGAATCGAGAACCAATCCTGGGACGGATTCAAGCTGAATGCGTTCGCGGGGGCCTGCGGAGCCGTGCTGGCCCGCCATCACGCGTATGACGAACTCCGCGAATTGAGCGAAGAGCTTGCCGAGGCCATTGCACGCAATGCGCCCGCGCAAGCCACGGCCAAAAAGGACGAACTCGCGGATTTCGCCGTTGGGGCTTCGCAAGCCCTCCAGAGACCCTTGAATATCGTCGCCAGCAGCGCGCATCTCTTGCTGAGGCATACACGAACCCCGGAAGAAACCAGCGCGGTCGAGACCATTCTCGAACAGAACCGGGCACTCAGCAAGCTCGTGGGCGATCTCATGGCCTTTGCGCGGCCCGGCCCGCCGTCCGCTTCGCCAACAGTGGTCAACTACATTCTCCACCGTCTGGTTTCGACCGTCTCCGACCGGCTTGGGGCCAAAGGAATTGCCATCGTCGAGGACTACGAGGAGGGTCTCCCCCGAGTAAACATCGACAAGCACCAGCTCGAGCATGCACTCCTCAATCTCATGGTGAACGCCGAGCAGGCAATGGCACGCACGGGCGGGCAATTGATTCTTAAAACCGCGTCAACCGCCGACCGGACAGGCATTCGAATCGTGGTGCAGGACACCGGGCCGGGTATCCCCGCCAAGCATGCCGAGGTAATTTTTGAACCCTTCGTCAGTCTCAGGGAAGATCAGGCAGGGACGGGGCTGGGATTGGCCGTGTGCCGTGCTGTGGTGAGAAAGCTTGGGGGAAGAATCCGGCTGCTTAATCCGGATGGTCCGGGTGCCGCGATGGAGATCACGCTGCCCGTGGAGCGGGAACCGGCCGCCCCGTCTGCCCATGCCGCACCTACCATGACGTTTGGACGCACAGAGGGCAGAGCCATGCGCGAAGGGCATATCATGGAGGAATCGCCCCGGATGGAGACGGAGAAAATCTCCGAGCCGCCGCGCAGCGCGCCCCCCGCCCCCAAGCGTCCGGCGCCTGTCGAAACGCCTTTCGAAGAGCCCGAAGCGGCCCCGTTACCGTCACTGCTCCTGATTGACGAAAACGATACGACCCGCGAGGTGTTGAAGGAGACCCTTCGAAACCGGGGCTTTACCGTGATTGCCGCGCAAGACGCGGTGCGCGCAATGCAGGCCGTTGCGGCGGCTTACTTTGACGTTGTCCTGCTGGATTTCGAACTTCGCGACGTGACCGGGCCCAATATGCTGACCGAGATTCACAATATCCGCCCTGGCATTCCCATCATTGTCATGACCGCAGACACCAATCCGCGTGTCATTCAGTCCGCCCTCGCTCGAGGGGCCCGGGCGTGTCTTTCTAAGCCTTTCGCGCTTCATGAGTTGCTGAACGAGGTTGAAGACGCCGCGGGTATTCACAATAATTAGCCTCCGATGCGCGCCGGCCTCGGGGGCGGGCGCGGCCATGGGCCTATCCGGAAGCGTAGCTGCACACGGCACTGAATGAACTCTTCGAACAACAGACTGACACTGCGCGAGTTCCTGATACAAAGCGCGCTCTTGCTCGCTTTGCTCCTGGTGCTCTTTCCGAATACGTTCTTCAAGGGAGAATTGATCTCTTCGGCGGACATCCTGTTCGCGCTCCCGCATTGGGACAAGCGCGCGCCTGAAGACTGGGATTTTCCTCAGAACAAACTGGTTTTTGACCATATTTTCTTCACCCGGCCCAACTTCTTGCTGTGCCAGCAAGAGGTGCTGAACGGCGAATGGCCGCTCTGGAACCATCTTGAACTGACCGGCGTCCCGTTGCTCGCAAATTCCCAGAGCTCGGTATTCTATCCTCTACGCCTGCTCCAGCTGGTTCTGCAGATTGACTGGGCTTTGACGGTCTATGTCATCTTGAAACTGTTCTTGTGTGGGATTGTCGGATACCTGTGTGCGCGTCTGCTTAATCTAAGCCCGGCCCTGGCACGCTTCTTCTCGGTGGCCTGGATGGCCGGCAGCTATAACCTGCTTTGGTGCCATTGGCCGCTGACCGACGTTGCGATATGGGTGCCGCCGCTGTTGCTCGGGATGGAATTCCTGCTCCGCGAAGAATACCGGCGCGGGTTTTTCACCACAACGTTCGCGGGGGTGCTCATACTCCTGGCCGGACATCCCGAGACGGCTTTCACGTTCTGTCTGGGCCTGGGCGGCTACTTCCTGGTAAGGATACTCCAGAAGCGCCACATGGGGAGGCGCCTCGTTGTTCCTGTCGCGGTGTGCGGCCTCGCCTGGGTATTGGTCTTTCTCGTTTGCGCGGCGCAGCTTGTTCCGTTCTTCGAGTACCTAGCACACAGCACGAGCGAGTTTGCCCGGAATGAAGCCGAAGGAGGCGAAACCTATACGGCCGGCATGGCAGCGGCCTTCTGGGTACCGCGCTTTTTTGGAACCTGGGCGGAGAACAACTTCCTGGCGGGCGC
>CAZFOG010000105.1:12869-16542 GCA_964520685.1 uncultured Nitrospiraceae bacterium
TTGCATTCCCCCTGTTGGCCACCCTGGGATTTGAACGCTGGTTCTCGAGGCCGCGCCGCCTGCGCGAGGCGGCTTGGGTATTGCCTCCCCTGCTCATCGGCGCCGTCTTCATTATAGTGCTGTTGCGATTCGATCAGCGCGTCCTTGAAATGAAGAATATGTGGGAATACGTGGTCCGGGAATCGCTCCTGGCGGCGGGGCTCGCCTCGGCCGCTCTCGTGCTCTGCGCTATTTCGTGCTTCTGGATGCGCCCCCGCGTCTTGCTGATGTGCTTCATGCTGCTGGCTGCGGGCGACTACATGCTCGCAACGCGCGGGTTGCGCCCGAGCCTTCCGCGCGAGCAAGTCTTCCCCGAGACAGCCCTGCTGAACCGCCTGCAATCCCTCGAGCAGCCCTGTCGGCTCGGGGTCGCGGAAGGTTACATACCGCCCGGCACTGTGGCCAATTATGGGCTCGAGGAGTGGCTCGGCTACGACGGCCTGTACCCCGAACGGATCCGCCGGTTTCAGCTCGAGATGAGCACGGACATCTGGAAAGCCATGGAACCGGTGTGCTCGATCCAGTACTACCTCAATTATCCCGAATACGAAACCTTGCTCAAACTCGAAGAGCGCCCCTTTCTCGAATACGTCGAGACCCTCGATGGCATGGAGATCTACCGGAACACACGAGCCTTTCCGAGGGCCTTTCTGGTACCGGAATTACGCGTGGTACCGGACCGTGACGATCTGTTCGACGTCCTGCGCAGCGATGATTTCGACCCGTCCAGGACCGTCGTCGCCGAATGGGGTCCCTCCTTATCTCTATCGCCGCCTGCAGACGGTGTGCTGGGTCACGCGACCGTCACGTCGAGGGAACCCACCCGGGTCGTTGTCGAGGTGGATGCCGCGAGCCCCTGCGTCCTCGTGCTTGCGGACGCCTACTATCCCGGATGGCGGGCGGAAATTGATGGCGCGAGGGCAACGATCTTTCCTGCCTACTACGCGTTCCGGGGGATTCTCGTGCCGGCCGGTCAGCACACGGTCGTCTATTCCTATTTCCCGCTCAGTTTGAGTATTGGCCTGCTCATTTCAACGGGCGCGCTTCTCGCAAGCGCCTACAGCGCATTCCGGATGCTTCAGGAAACCGGCCGAAGAAGAACCGGAAAGGCTTCCCGATGAAAAGCGGGCGCGTCACCCTGCGCGAAGTCCTCATTCAGGCGCTATTGCTCCTGGTTTTGCTCGTGCCGGTGTATCCCGGGACCTTCTTGCGCAGCGAGGTCACGTTACCAGGCGACATCCTGTACATCGCCTCGCCCTGGAAGCACCACGCCCCGGATGGATGGGCTGGCCACAGGAATCCGGTGCTCTTCGATTCAATTTGCCAGCACACCCTGTGGTACAAGGAAGTCCAGGACGCGTTGAAAGCGGGGGAGTGGCCCCTGTGGAATCACCTGCAAAACACCGGCATGCCGCTGTTGGCCAATTATCAGACCTCCGTGTTTTATCCGCCGCGGTTGTTCCACGTGTTTTTCGATAACTACACCGCGATCACCCTGTTCTTCCTGCTGCGCCTGTGGCTGTGCGGCGCAACGGCCTACCTCTGCGGCCGCGGCATCGGCCTGGGAGTGCCTGCATCCCGCTTCTTGTCAATTGGCTGGATGCTCGCCAGCTATAACCTCCTCTGGTCGTATTGGCCCGAGCCGGATGTGGCAGCGTGGCTTCCGATCCTGTTTCTGGGCGCGGAATGGCTTATCGCGGGGCGTGTCCGGAAGGGTTTCGCCGCCATGCTCATCGGGGCGGTCCTGCTCTTGCTGGCGGGCCATCCCGAGACGGCCTTTACCATGAGCTACGGGGTCGGCATCTATTTCATCCTTCGCCTGGTTCTACGGCATGGGTCGTGGCGCACGATACACAAGCCTGTAGGGGCCGCCGTTCTGGCCTGGGGAGTGGCGCTGCTCATCACGTCCGTGCAATGGCTGCCGTTCCTCGAATACCTCGCTCACAGCTACACGTTTCTGGCGCGGCCCGAGGGAGAATCCACTGTCACGAAGCTTTCGCCGGGGGCCTTTCTGTGTTTCTGGTTACCCCGCTACCACGGGTTCACCCCCCACGGTAATTTCCGTTTGCCGGACCACTCGAATTATGCAACTCTTCTCTACCCGGGGGTGGCGGTATGGCTTGGCGCGGTGCTCCTTCTCACGCGCGGGAAGGACGGCAAACGCGGCTTTATCCGGCCTCTGTGCATTGTGATTCCCGCGATATTCGGGGCGTTGCTCGCCTTTGACAGCCCCCTTGTGGCACCCATCCAGAAACTGCCCGTATTCAGCTCGATGTGGTACATCTGGCACATCGGCTTCACCGTATTCGCGCTCCCGCTGCTGGGGGCCTTGGGCGTCGAGCGCTGGTACGCGCGAAAACGCGCAGTAAAGGAACTCCTGCCCGCCGTCATTTTCGCCCTGCTTGCCGGCGCCGCGGTTTACAGCGTGTATCGTTTTGAATTGCGCGTGCTGACCATGGAAGGCAGCGCCCCCTATGTCCAGCGGCAGTTGTTCCTCGCCCTGTTCTTCGCGGCAGCTTCACTGGCTTTCCTCACGGTTAATTGCGTCGCTCACAAGCGGCGGATGCTCGGCTGGGCCCTTGCGGCCGTGCTCGCCTGCGATCTGCTCGTGGCGGTGCATGGACATCACGTGACGGTCCCAAAATCGTGGATGTTCCCTCCGACCAGGCTCACCACCTATTTGCAGGACCTCGAGAAGCCCAGTCGCGTCTGTTCCGCCACCTCGGCCATGCAGACCGGCCTCATCCCCGTGTACGGTATCGAACAATGGCTGGGCTACGACGGGCTCTATCCCCTCCGTGTGAAGCGGCTGCAGGTAACCTTCGGCAAGGAACTCTGGAACACCTTCGAGCCCGCGTGCGCCATTTCGCATTATCTCCATCTCGCGGAATTGGAAAATCCGTTGTTCCCACTCGACGAGCACCCGGAGAACTACGAACTGCTCGAGGAACTTGATGGCATTCAAATCTACCGCAACAAGACGGCCATGCCGCGGGCGTATCTGGTAACTGACCTCAAGACATTCGATTCGGTCGATGACATGTTCGCCTTTGCCCGAACAGAGGCATTTAATCCACGAACAATGGCCCTCCTCGAGGCCCCGGCGCCCCCGAATCTGCCCGAACCGGCATCTGGAAACCCGGGTACGGCCACCGTGACCACGCGCTCCGCCACCCGTATGGAAATTGACATCGACGCCAAAACATCGGCGGTGCTGGTTGCGGTCGAAGCCCACTACCCCGGATGGAAGGCGCGCATCGACGGCGAACCGGCGGCGCTCTTTCCCGTAAACTCGGCGTTTCGGGGAGTCACGGTGCCACAAGGACGGCACAGCATTGCCTTTACGTATGAACCGCTGTCTTTTCGCGTGGGACTCTGGGTGGCCGCGATTTCGCTCTTGCTGACCGTAATTGCCGGTGTTACGCTCTTAGCCAGACACAAGCCACGGAAGACTTGGCATGACTGACGGCAAGACCCGAAAGCCACCGTCCCGGCGCGCACGGATTACCCTTGATGAACTCGTGCTGCATGGCGCGGTGTTGCTGCTTATCCTCGTCGTCTTCTTTCCCGGCGTGTTTCTGAAGGGCGAGATGGCTTTGCCGGGCGAACTGCTCCACAATCTCGCCCCGTGGCG
>CAZFOG010000106.1:0-16322 GCA_964520685.1 uncultured Nitrospiraceae bacterium
TCCCTTCCGGAATGTGGGACCGGCGCCCTCGCCGGTCATTTCTGTTTTCATCGTCTACGGGTGAGCCAAACGGCTCTTGGATCGCCGCCTCAAAGGTTTACCCGGCGTATCCCCATCCGTGTCTGTCTGTGTGGGTCCGTGTGTTCGGCGGGCAGACTCCGGTTCCCGAAACCTGAGGGCGGCGCTCCCTCAGAATGGTATAGTATGACGAGGTTGGTCTCTGCTCGCCTTCCGCATGCACGCACGTGCGCGGAAAGACGCGGGCGCGGCGGCTGCAATGGACTAGCTCAAGGGACCCAAGGATGCAGGCGTATCGCTCAGTGAGGGCGTGGCCGCGCCAGCACCTTTGACTGCAGTCTAGCCGCGCGGTCTCTCTCGGAGTTCAGGCGATGAGAAGAAGAAGGCATGTCACCGGGCGCGTATCCGAGGCGGTGCAACCCAGAGTTGGCATCGTTGCTCACGCGTTCCGAAAGCTCACAATGAATACGGGCGGTAAACGAGGACTAGCTCTCACGATGTGGCTGGTCGTTCCCCTCTTTGCCCTGGCCGGTCTTTCGAGTGTCTGCCTCGCTGCGACGCCCGGACCTCTGCCCGACGATTTGGATTTGACCATTCCGCTGGTCCTGGAGACCGGTTATGCTTCTGTCGATGCGGGCGAACTTGTCCGGGTCGGGCACGGTGTGGTGCAATTGCAGGGGCTCCAGGAACGCGGATATCCCAGCGATTCCCTGGCGGTGCTGTACCATGACGGCTCGGAATGGGTCCGTCCCCGCCAGCACATTTCCGCCCCGCCCGACTACCCCGGACCGTATTTCGACAACGGGGCCGTGTGCTTCATGATCGCCCAGCCAATTCCTCCCTTGACCACGACGGAGGCCTATGTCCTCATATCCGCTGCACCGTCCAGGCTTGCCAGGTTTCGCTCCCTGGGCGAAGCGATTGACATGTCAACGCTCTGGTGCCTGCGAAACACGCCGCCAGTAGCAGAAGGCTGGGTGGTTCAGTCAACGGAGGCCGCGGCTCTTCTCATCGGGGGGAACGAGCCCTCCGAGACAGAGACAGAATCCCCGTTTGTCGCACTGGGCTACGATGGGCGCGCGTGCACGTCATCGGCCATGGCGTTCAGCCGGCCCATTCCCGTGACGGCGGGCGAACGCGTCTCATGGAAGGCGGTGTACCGGCTCGCGCAGTTTCCGGTATTCACCATGGATGCTCTCGCAGGTGCCGGCGTGATCAGAAACCCCGGCGACGGTGAGATACGTAATCCCGGCGTCCAGTGGGGAATCCGGTTTGTGAACGGCCAAGGCGGCCGGGTCGAGGGGCCGGGCTTCTGGGCGTTCCTCGATGAGGAAATGCCCTACCCCATGGAAACGGGAAGCTCGCTGACGGTGCCGGACGGCGCCATTTCCATGCAGCTCACCCTGCTGTTCCACGGCAGGGCCCAGATCAGCCTCGAGATTCTGGACGTCGTCCTCGAACGTTGCCCACCCGCCCCTGAGGCCAGGGAGTATTCCCTTTACGAGTGCGGCAAGGCCTGTTTCCCTCAGATCGAGGCAAGGGTGTCCGGCCCCGCGATTTCCGCGCCCATCCAGCCCGAGGTATACCTGGCCCCGTCGTTGCGGTCGCTGGACGGAGACCATCGGAGCGCCGTCTTTGACGGTATCGCTTTCCTGAACCCCGTATTCCGGTCGGAAGGGCCAGCCGATGCGTGTCCCATCGTGGCCGCGTTAACGGAGGACGGCCTGCCCTTGCCGGCGGCGGCCGTGTCGAGTCCCGTGCTGGCTGCTCAAGCGGCGTCGCTGCCCGCCGAGGGGTACATGCTCTGTCTCGCGCCGGACCGCACACACGTCGTGGGCAGAGACCTCCCGGGGTTGTTCTACGGTCTTCAAGAACTGGGGGAGCGCTGGCGGCTCGGCAACGGCCAGACAACCGGTGCCGTGGTGCTCGATTGGCCGGCCCTCCCCGTGCGGATGGTCCACCATTTTCGCTACTGGACGAAGATGGATGATCCCCGGGGGTACTACGAGCGGTGGATTCCCAAACTGGCGCGAAGCCGCATCAACGCGCTCGCATGCGATGAACGGCTCGCCTGGTATCACATGGACGATGCCGCCCGGCAGGAATGGCAGTGGCTCGAAACGCTTTGCCGCCGCTGGCAAATCGACCTGGTCCCCATGGGCTACAACTTCCGGAATCCCATGCCGGACCCCGGCCCCAATCTGGTCCAATGGATTGCCGCCAAGTGGGTCGAGAATGAGCCCTACACGCTGGAGGACACGCGGCCCGTCGAACTCAAACGTAAGCCGGACGCCTATCGATCCCCGGTTACCGCACCGGAAAACCTCGGCCTTGCCCCCGACGCCCACGGTCTCCTTCCCACGATTCCTCTGCTCGGCGCCTCAAACCCATTCCGGGTCACGAGTGAAGACGGCACGACGCTCTATGTTCGTGATCAGGATTATGTCGTCGACGGAGAGTTCACGTTCTACGACACGAACAATCGCCTGCCCGGATGGGGCCTGAAACTCGTCAAGCCTTTTAGCCTCCGCCGGACCGGCTCCAGCGCGATTCCCAACGGCGGAAGCGTCCGGGTCAGCTACAACTACGTCTATATGCAGCGCGGGGGACATCGCGACGACTTCAGCACATGTATCAGTGAACCCGAAGCGATCCGCTATACGAAAGACGCGCTGAAAGAGACGCTCGCGGTGCTGCAGCCCCGGACCATTCACCTGAACCAGGATGAAGTCGTAGGCATCGGGCGCGACGGCCGGGACATCCTCCGTATGCGGGCCGATGGTCGTACGCCGGGCCAGTTGTTCGCGGACCTCCTCAACGGATTTCGCGACACCGTTCGAGAGGCAGGTTCGCGTGCGACCCTATTGGTGTGGGACGACGGGCTGACGCCGTTGCACGGCGGGTGGTCTCGCAACTACAACGCTCCCCACTACCCATTCGACGCCCTCGATTATCTGTCTCCCGCCGACTTCACCATCTGCGTCTGGCGGTATGGCTACGGCAGCGGAGCCACGTCATCCCACTTTCTCGAGCGGGGGTTCCCTGTCATCGGTTGCTGCACCGAGTCTGTTCCATCAATCACCGACTGGTGCTTCGAACTTGCGGGCCGGACCCGGTCGCATCCCGGCAAGTCCCGAGGCGTTTTTATGACCATCTGGAAGTCTCCGAACGCGACCGCGTTCCTCAACCACCGGCTTCTGGCGCGTCTCGCCTGGAACCCCGCCCCATGGCTCCGGATTGACAACGACACGGTGTATCTGTTTGACCCCTACTACAGGCCGGCATCGCTCGACGTGGATGGCCGTAGCCTGGCACTGAAACCTGCTGCGGTCCCTGCCGATGCCTGGCCCGCCTGGCGCACGGGCTACTGTGCCGCCGCGGCACTTCCCGCCGGGATGCCCGACGGCGCCACCATCACCGCGCACAACGCACGTGCCGGCGTGTCCCAGACTGTCTACGGATACAGCCGCGGTTCGGGTGCTTCGCCCTTTCAGTAACATACTCTGTCCAGCCACGGCCCGCCTCGAAACCCCCAAAACCGGGATTATCCCCTCTACTGCGGGACCGGCGTCCTCGCCAGTCGGTCCTATTGTCATCGGCCACGGCTGAGCCGCACGGCTCAGGGCTCTCTGCCTCCAAGGTTTATCCCGTGTATTCCCGTCCGTGTCTGTCCGTGTTTGTCTGTGTGGCAAAGAGAAGCCCCCTAAACGGGCGAGTCGGTTGACAAGCTACTGACATGAAAAAAGGGCCTACGCGGGATTTGCGTAGGCCCTTGGTATCATTGGTGGAGATGAGGGGAATCGAACCCCTGACCTCTTGTCTGCCAGGCCCACTAGTACAGCAGTCGCGAATCGACAGGAAACGCAACCTGCTGCCTATGCAGTGGCTTGCACACCCACTCAACTGTCACGAAGCGGCCCAGAATGCCGCGTTTCGCAGCGTCTTGTTACACATTCTGTTACACCCTCGGTCTCTCCGCCTCGGGAGGATAATCCAACTGAATATAGGACAACACAATTCCTGCCTGGCCATTATACCTCTCCGTGTTGCAGAAGTGTTGTATAGTCTCGATCATGCGGCCTGACGGACGAATCCACTCTCAAATCTCTTGAATTGTCGAATACGCCTCACCGCTTTTCCTGCGCGCGCGTGTATCTGAGCATGAACTTGTGTTCATATTCGCCGAGGGGAAGTGCAAAATAACCGACTTGGGGGCACCCCACCGACGAATCCGACTGTGACGAGAGGCGCCAGGGTGTGCCCCTAACGACAATGCTCCAGAGTTGGTGCCTCCCCGCCGTACCTCGCCATAAGCCTCAATGACACTAACAGAACTCCTATCCGCCGAAGAGAAGGGGTGTTGCGGCTGGGAAAGAAGTGCCGCTGGCGTTCCGGCTAACGGCAAGACATGCCCCGGTGGGCTGCCCCCTTGAAAAAGGTCTGTGGTGCAGGACTCCAACCCTGAAGGTTGGTATCCTGCACCACCATAGTGCCCAGCGCCGCTACAGGCGCTCGTTGTCACAGCACGCCCCAGAAACCTAGTTGGCGTCCTCCCCTTCTTTTGCAAAAGCACCGAGAGCCGTAGCCATGTTTTCACTGACCGGCGGCTCGCCGGGATACCGCTGGAACTCGACATGTCCGTCCATGTACAGCACATTGGAACCACCAGGAATGTGGTTGAAAGCGGAAACAACAGAACTGGCAACATCCCACATGATTTGAATCGAACTCTGAGACTGCGCCGATGCGGCCGGATTGTTGATATCCGTGATCAGGAACCGTTCGATACCTTCGCGCAGATGATATACGGTCTCCGCTCCGCCATTTCCATTTCCGGGATCTACCGGGACGTCGCTCGAGACCACATTGATAAGATATTGGGTCCGCTCCGCGCTTGGAAGCGCCAAAGCCGCTATGCCTTTGTCCCAGAACACGTAGTCGCAGACGTCGAGAAACTGCGCAGGCACAATGGTGCTCCCCGGAACCCAGCTGAACCATGCTCCTAAGGGCGAGGTGGCCCAAAGACGCGTGTCGTAGTTGTCGCCGATACGGTCAAATACCCACCCAAGATACTGATAGCTGCCAGCGACAAGCTGGATGCCGCGGTTGCTGGGTTCGCCCCCCTTGCTGAATGGAATATGAAACTCATACTCGCCAGATGCCTGGTTTGTCAGATTCTCCTTCGTGAACTTGGAGTCCGAAGGACAAATGATAATGTTGGGGTCCGTCAGATACTCAGGATAAATTGTCTTCACGCAGGGACCCCAGCACCAGACAAGTTCCTCGGTATAAGGTACTGGGGGCCAACCATAGTCCCACCCTTGGTATGTCAATTGCCACGTGAACTGCATGGGTGGATATTTCTCACCCTTGGACTCATTGGCATACATCTTGTAAACGAGGCCCCACTGCTTCAGGTTATTGGCGCAACTCGCCCGGCGGGCCGCTTCGCGCGCGCGAGCAAGCGCCGGAAGCAGAATTGCGGCAAGGATCCCGATGATTGCGATCACCACGAGCAATTCAATCAGCGTAAAACCCCTGTTGCGATTTCTCATGACTCACGTCCTCCCTTTCTCCTCTTTTCTGCGCTGCATCAATTTACAAATACGCGATAACAATGCGTGACGGGGCGACGGGCACGTAGCAGTACCTCCCTACGGTACCCCAGCCAGCCTTCGGGGGTGCCCAGCTACATTCATCCTGCCCGTCACTGCCGCTTTATCTTGTATCAGTTTTCTCCAACCTCGGTTTTGCATTTTCGCCTCAATCTTGGCACTTCAATGCCCGGCGATGTCCTGGATGGAGAAATGCCAACCGACATCGCCGGACCTCGGCACCGCCACAGGGATAGACGTGAAAGAGAATGTATCTCCCGGTATCACGCATGGACAAACTGCCCTCCGTTTACCTGGATGTCTTCGCCTACGATATGTGCAGCAAGGTCGGAGGCAAGAAAAGCGATTACTTTGCCTACATCATCGGGCCCCGGAACTCCTCCCCGGGCCCTGTAAATCGGGATTTGTTGCTCGGTGACTTCGCGGCGTTTTTCCTTGGGAATAAAGGGATCGAGCATATCCGTGAAGATAGTTCCAGGCGACACGACGTTCACATTGATGTTGTATGGGGCAAGCTCCTTGGCCAGGCCCTTCGCGTAGCAAATCTTGCCGGCCATGGCCGTGGAATAGGCTTCTGCCCAGCACTGGTGCGCCATGATTGACCCGATAATGACAATCTTGCCGCCGCCTTGTCTTTTCATTATCGGCGCAATTTCCTGACACAGATAGAAGGTGCTATACAGATGAACGCGCATTACTCGGTCCCACGTATCCGGCGTGAGCGGCGTCGGCTGGGCAATACCAGCACTGTGGATGAGTATGTCGATACGGCCGAACTCGTTGAGGACTTCTCGTACCAAGCGTGCTACCTCATGGTCTTCGGCAACATCAGCCCGAACGGCGAATGTACCCTCTGACCCGAGGCTTCGGGCATCTTGCACGACGTTGGCAGCAGCGTTTGCGTTCTCGATGTAGTTAATGGCGACGTCCGCCCCTGCCCGGACCAGATGCAAGGTTGCAGACCGGCCGATTCCGCGTGAACCCCCGGTAACCAGAGCTTTCTTCCGCGCAAGACCCAGAAATTCCATCTACTTCTCCTGTTTCTTCCGTATCACGGCACAACCGCGATTCCCTCCCCCCCCAACCACCTATTACGCCTCCGGAAGAGTATTCTGACGTGTTCCAGGTGAATTCTCTTAGCATTAGCGACTGAAACTTTGCCAAAAAACTGCAGTTCTGCGCGCGCTCTCGTCTGACGGCATAAAGGCCGGGTAATGGGGATGGGGGAAACCGCGTGGCCACAGCCTCACAGGCGCCCGGACGCAAGAGACGACCAGCTATTCACCTTGAGCGCAGATTCGCTTGGGAAGACTTACAGGTGCGTGCCCTCGGGGCGAATGGCGATACTGGGAGGGCGAAACCCCGCAGATCTTGGTGAAAGCCCGGGTGAACGACGACATGTCGGCATAGCCAACATCAAGCGCGACCTCGGAAACGCTCTTACCCGGCTGAAGAAGAAGCCGCTGTGCCTGAGCTATTCGTGCTAACTGCACGTATTCCCTGAACGACAAGCCCATACACCGGCGAAAAACGCAGCCAAAATGACTCTCAGACATGGCCACCGCATGGGCGACCGAATTCCGGTTGATCGCTCGATCCAGCCCCTTGTTCACCAACGAACAGGCCCGCGCGACAGCCATCTCCTCGGGCGACATGCACATACTGTCGATATGAAGCGCAGTCTTGGCCAGACGGTTCCGGAACCAATCGGTGAAATCTTCGACCGTGCGAAGGCCAGGAAAAGACTCCATGTAATCCAATCTGAGCCGCTCAATGTCAGCTTCACACGAACGGATCTCCGTAAGGCAATCCAGAACGCGGTAAACCAATTCCGTGAACAGAAACCGGCGAACTTCGCAGTGCTGCTCCGGACACGCGGCAATAATGTGAAGGGATTTCTCAAAGAGCCTGGCGACGGTTTGACGCTCATCTCCGGCGATCGCGTCGCGCAATTCAAAAAGACAGGAGGCGAATTCCTGATGCAGGCTTGCGAGCCATTCACCATCTCCTTTGCCTTCGTGAGAAACAGACGCCACGACTTCTAACCGCTTGCCCAAGGCAGCACGGGCTTCATGGTAGGCCACATTCATCTGACCAACGGCACAGTTATTTAAACCCACTCCAATACGGACTGGCACGTCCGTATACCGTTTAACTTCTCGCTCAATTCTGGCAACCAGCTCTTTCGCCCTGAGGCTCTTCAAGTCGGGATTACGCGTTTCCGGCAGATGGCAGAACATGACGACCTCTTCAGGCTGAATCGATGTCACGAGAGAATTGGGCACATCTCTGCTGACGGTGTGAATCGATTCCACAAGATTAACAAATGTCTGATGGCGCAGGGAGGAATCCATCTCAAAGGCAGCCTGGCTCATAAGGTCCAGTTGCGCGACAATAACCGCGGTCGGCAATTCGTTGAGGCCGATGGATTTCGCCCGGGCCAATGCTTCGCCTTCGGTAAAACTCCTGCCACTCAGCAACCAATCTGCATACTCACGCTCCAGGTAGACCCGCATGTGCAAAAGCTGCTTCTCCTGCTCCAAAAGAGTGATCATGTTCTCCCAAAGAGCACCCAATTTGTGCGCAGCACCCTCGAGACCCCCCACGATGTTGCGCAGTTCAGTATTGGTCACCGTTACTAATTCATGGTAGGTCGCTTCTAGTTCCTCTTTTTCCAGATTTCCGAGGTCCTTCACGCGATCCCATATATCGACAAACCCTCCGCGAAGTCTGCTGGACTGGAACAATTGCCCGGTAAGGATCCGGCCCACGTACTTTCCTCGAACGACTATGGGCACAACGATGTCCGTGAGACCGGCGTGGCATTGATAGACTTGGGTCCGCTTCGTGCGTTCCGCTCGAGCAATCCAACTGATATCACAATTGAGACAGCGGCGGTATCCCTCCGGGAATCTGCGCATCAGTCTGCAAAACCGGCGCATTTGGGCCGTCTGCATCCTCGTCTGTTCCGCCAACTGCTCGATTTCATCTTGGGTCATATCTGCCACCCGGTTCCCAAGGGAAGGCTGGTGGAGCTCCCTGTCACCGAAATAGACAGACATACCCCCTAATCCCGCACTGTCGGCGAAAAGACTCAAATAGTCGATGAGAAAAGAACAAGCAGGGGCTACATGCTCGCGTACTCGTTCTAAGGCGTGCTGCACGTCGGCCCTCCGATAGGTATGCGCTGTGAACTCCGCAGGGGCACCACCGGAACTGCGTGTACCCGCTCTGCTGTCGTTGATTGGCGGCGACTTACTCATACCCCTCTTGGGCCTTCCGTGCTTAGCATTTCCGTTGGCTGCTTTGCATTTTATACCAACTTTGCCTGACTGAAAACACCGCTGTTCCGTCGAATTTCTCCCCAGTTGGACCGCAAAAGCTCTCCCGCGGCCGAACCTCGTTGCTGCTTCACGTGCCCAAATTGGAGCGCAAATGCAAAGTGCAATTTGCGGCATCTTGGTATCATTTCTTCCTGAACTGCGAAAAATCAGAACTCTTCCGCGGGATTTCATCAGAGTGGGAAAGAGCACAACGCTGTTTGTCTTGGCCGGACTCTTTTGCGCAGCGGCGTACGGCGCCGCCGAGACTAGTGAACTTGAAAAAGCGGAGCAGAGCAGGGCCGAGACCATTCCGCTCCGGTTGAAGTCTATTCCGAAATCGCGACTACCTATTCCGTACCGGGCAGCTCAGCGCAAGTCCTTCGATGATTTTCTGCGCGCTCACCCTGAGATTGAGCCTTACAGCTACACCGAGCTCTACGTTCAGGGTGAGCAACGAAGTGCCGCTGAACTAATGGCTATCGCGGCTGGGACGGCACCTGACGTGTTTGGATTCTCGGGAATGACGTTCTTCCAACTCGAGGACGTGCAAGTCTTCATTGACCAAGGCTTTCTCGTACCGCTCGACGAATACCTGGACCCCACTACCGAACCGCTCAATGTCAGGGTTCCCCCATTAATGCGCGCGGCCGTGGAACGAGACGGCCATGTCTACGCCAACATCAATCCCGCTGGATATGGGGGCGCGGCCCTGTTCTACCGAAAAGATCTCTTCACCGAAGCCGGCATTGTCGACGAACAGGGACAACCCAAGCCGCCGCGCACGTGGGAGGAACTGTTCGAGATCGCGCAAAAACTCACCTTCGTGCGCGAGGACGGTACACAGCAGTACGGACTTGGATTGAAGACCGGGCGAGATGGCGTGGATTTCATGACCGCACTCTTCTACCAGTCGGGCTGCGACGTAGTTGTTCAGGACGACTCCGGCACATGGCGCCTCACCATAAACGACGGAGCAGGTATCCGGGCGCTTGTGTTCCTCCGAAAACTCATGAAAGAGCGCTGGCAAAGGGATGGTGTCGAACGCGAGGGCATCGCGCGACTCTACAACACAGGGGCGAACCCCACGGCTTTTACGGAATGGAGCCAGGATTTCACCATGGGGCTCAACGTGCAGACCGCAATGGTGTTTGACTATGCCGTAGATGACCGGTTCGACTCGTGGATCGAGAACGACGGTCTTGATCCGTACGTTCTGGGTGTTGCGCCACTACCCGCGGGCCCCGCAGGCGAGGCCACGGTGGCGTTTGGCGTGCCCATGGGGGTGAACGCAGCGATCCCCGAAGTGGATACCGCGAAGCGCAGGGCAGCCGCTCAATTCGTTCAATTCATGAACGGGCCGGGCCACTGCAAGAACTATGTGGACACCATGGTGGAATTGGGGAAAGGGCACTTGGTCCGTCCCGATCTGCTCGAGTTGTACGGTCACGATGAAGTACTTGCCGATGTGCCCCGGGAGTGGATCGAATACTTTGAACACATGTTCAACTATATCCGCCCGCTGCCTTTCTGTCCCGGCTACAAGACGATTTGCCAGCACACATTGCCGAAAATCATGGATATGGTCTTATACGATGAGCGATGCGCGGATCCTGACCTCTTGCGCGCCTTGGTGTCCGCCGAAGTCACAGATGTCAATAACGTGGTATTCAACGCCCGGCCGCAGGAAGTGATGCGCCGGTATCGATTCATTGGCTGGTTCATTCTGGCGGCACTGGCATTCGTGGCGGCCATTGGCGCCTTCCTGGCCCTGCGGTCTGCCCGACGGAGAAGTCGAGAGACGTTTCTATATGAGCGGGTGCCTCCAGCGCGCCATATTGCGGCGTGGCTTATGATAGGGCCGGCCGTGCTGGCCACCTTCGTATGGCAGTACGTTCCGCTCGCGCGCGGAACGGTGATGGCTTTCCAGGACTACAATCTCATTGGGGGCGGGACCTGGATAGGTCTTGACCATTTCATCGAGGCGCTGCTCTCCCCGCTCTTCTGGAAAGTGATGATGAACACGCTGGTGTACGTGGGCATGTCCATCGGTATCGGTTTCATCGCCCCAATAGTGCTGGCATTGATGCTGACGGAGATCCGCCGCTTCACCTTGCTCTTCCGAACCATTTATTACCTGCCAGCGGTGACAAGTCCCCTCGTCCTCATGTATCTCTGGAGGATGCTCTATCACCCCGGGCCGGATGGCTTCTTGAACAGCATCCTGGCCCAAGTCGGCTTGGGACCTTACGGTTGGCTGACCGATCCGAATATGGCAATGGCCTGCATTATCGTTGCCGGGACCTGGGCATCCGCGGGGCCCGGCAGCCTGATCTATATGGCGGCATTGAAGGCCGTCCCCACCGAACTTTACGAAGCGGCCACTGTAGATGGATGCGGATTTCTGCGACGCCTTGTACACATCACGTTTCCTGCACTAAAGGCCCTGTTCGTCATCAATCTGCTCGGGGCCTTTATCGGGGCATTTCACGCCATGCAGAACATATTCGTGATGACAGGGGGAGGGCCTGCCGACGCTACGCGAACCATCGGTATTGAAATCTGGTTTAACGCCTTTATGTATCTCCGTTTCGGCTATGCGACCGCCATGGCATGGATCCTGGGCGCTATGCTTATCGGGTTTACTCTAATGAATCTCCGCATGTTGTCCAAAGTGGAATTTCGACGTGCGGAGGAGGCGTAGCACCCATGGCCATCCTCAACGATGTGGATCGACGCGCCTCACGCACCAGACTCGCACTGGGGCTGACCTATACCCTGCTCGTTCTGGGTAGCGTGACTATGGTCTATCCGTTCGTCATCATGGTGAGCAGCGCCTCAACGGATTCGACCGACTACAACGAATACCGGGTGATTCCCAGGTATCTCTACGACAAACACAAGTTCTTCGCGAAGTACTGGTATCAGAAACGCATCGGGGAAGGTTGGTCCGGAGCGCGGCGCCCGGCCTTGCTTGCCTATCATCGGGCGGAAAAGGACTACAATGAAATCCACCGGTACATGGACTATTTTCCGCATCTTGATCCGGACAGCCCCGAGTACATCGACTGGAACGGCCCCTTGGTCCAAAGACGCGTTCGCGACTACCACGACTTCATACTGACCCTCCCCGAAGAGTTTACACGGGTGGATTTCTGGTCAAGTCTCGATGGCATGCTGAATGCCGACCGATACCAGGATTGGCTGCGGGGCAAGTATGGTGATATCGAAACCTTGAACAGTGCCTATGGGACCGATTATGAAGTATTCTCGAGTGCCGACATCCGTCCGCACAAGGTCGGCTCGCCCGTGCACCGCTGGCCCATGCCTTTCAACTACTTCCGTTTTCTCTACATTGACCACGATTCACCGCATTACCGGGACTGGATGGAATGGCGCAAGTCGGAACTGCCAGCCAGCAACATCAGCGTCTGCAACGCGGACCCTTATTACCAATACCACCTGATGGGAAAACTCAACACGCTTGAACGATACAATGCGCTGTGCGGCACGCAATACGGTTACTGGCACGAGGTCCCCATGCCCGAAGTCGCGCCCGAGAATACCCAAGCGCGCGAGCTGTGGGAATCAATCGTCCGCCGGCGTCTCGCCATGGTCCATATTCAGCTGGTAGGAGCCCAACAAGCGTTCACCGAGTTCCTCAAAATCCAATACGGGGACATCGAATCCTTCCACGCGGCGAAAAAACGCGAGTTATCCGAAGACCTGGGCATGCTGTATGTGCCGGTGTTCCGGTCCCTCGACGCCATTCCCCTTTCTCAGCGGTACCCGGAGAGTGATCCCGTGCTTTACCGGGAGTGGGCGGAATTCGTCAACGTGGTTCCCGTGGCATGTCTGCGCGTAATCCGGCCTGAGCGTCTCTATCAGCAGTTTCTTGAAAACCGGTACGGCTCGTTAGATGCGATAAACGCAGCTTACGGAACAGACTTTGCTTCGCTTTCAACCATTCTGCCACCCTACCAGGAAGAAGACACCTGCGACCTGTTTCAAAACAAGTGGAAATGGCTCCGGCATTTCTTCTTCTACTCGTATATTCGGGCATTCAGTGAATTGTTCTCCAAGGGGGGGGCGCTCGTCAACACGTTCATTCTTGTGGGGGCTCATGTTCTTATTCAGCTTACAGTCAACCCGCTGGCGGCATACGCCCTTTCGCGGTACAAGCTGAGCTATGCAAACAAGGTGCTGCTATTCATGGTCGTGACGATGGCCTTTCCGGCCGAGGTTGCGATGATCCCCACGTTTCTTATGGTGCGTGAGATGAATCTCCTCAATTCGTTCTGGGCGATACTTCTTCCCTGGATGGCCCAAGGCTTTTACGTGTTTCTTCTGAAGGGGTTTTTCGACAGTCTTCCAAAAGAACTGTTCGAACAAGCGACCATCGACGGCGCATCCGAACTTCGCATGTTCGTTCAGATCGCAGTGCCGATTTGCAGTCCCATCTTCGCCGTTATAGCGTTGGGTGCTTTTCAGGCCATGTACGGGGCATTCATGTTCGCATTGATAGTCTGCCAGGAAAAGGCAAAATGGCCGATTATGGTCTTTATCTACCAGTATCAACAGACGCCCGGGGTAAGCGAATCTGACAAGATGGCGGCCCTGGTGCTGGCCATGATTCCGACACTCATCTTCTTCCTCGCCGTCCAAAGAGTCATTCTGCGCGGCATTATTATCCCACAGATGAAGTAAACAGAGACCTCACGTATGCCCCTCGCTTCTCGCGACCGACGTAACGATATGCCATTTTGGGTGGCACTTCGCTTGACTTGCTCTACTCGAGATACCTTCTCAGGAATTCGAGCTCCAAATCTCTGCAACGGGCCCGGTCCGCAAGATCCTGGGACGATTTCTCTGTGAACTCCGACGCGTGCCACGGACCGGCCAGCAATTCCATCCGCGATGCGACGCTCGCCCGCTCAAGCGCTGCCTTGAGCATTTCAGACTGAGCGATGGGCACCACCTTGTCGGCGGGATTGTGCAGAATAAACACGGGGGGATCTTCTGCGTCCACGTAGGTGATTGGAGAAGCTTTTTCCAAGGCCGCGGGCGCCACGTCATGCTCACCAAAAAACGCCGCGAGAAACTCTTTTTGTTCGGGAGATAGCTCTCCCTTGACCATCTCCTTCAGATCGGTCATACCATAGCGCTCCAGCACAACACAGACCTTGCCGGCATACTCGATGTTTTCGCCCGCGTCAAAACCATCTTCCGGACCTGTCAATCCCACCATAAGAGCCAGCCAGCCTCCCATGGAACCTCCCCAGACCGCCACTTTACCCGAGTCAATGCCATACTCTTCCGCGTGTGCCTGCAGAAACCGCAGGGCGGCTTTGCCATCGAGCACCGGCTCCGGAAAAGTGCCCTTCAAAAGCCCGCGATACTCGATAGCTGCCGCTACGTATCCGTGTTCCGCGAAATCCTGCAGATCCCGGTGCAGGGCCTTTCGGGCATTCGGCTCGTATGTGCCCCCGTGAAAACCAAGGATCAAGGGAAATGGGCCCTGGCCAACTTGAGGCCGCGCCAGGTCCAGGTGCAATGGCATCCCGTTGACTTCGGCATACACAATTTCTTCTTCGACGGGAATGGATGACGAGTGTTCGGAGTAAACGTCCGTCGCCGCCTTCTCTTGTACGGACCCTGCGCTGACTACCTTCAATTCCCGGCCGAAGAAATCGAGAGTCATGCGGGTGGTGTGTTCCATAATCGTCCCGCCCCAGCCATGCGCCGCACCTTCAATGATTTCGAGCTGGGACCTTGTTCCCGCAGCCAGGAGCGCGGCATGGAACTGTCTCGCCTCTTCCACGGGCACGTGGAGGTCTTGTGCCCCGTGAAAGGTGAGTACAGGCGGGTCCTTCTCGTCAGCATAGGTCGCCGGGGATGCCTTCGCCATAACGGCAGCGTTACGGTCAGACGTGCCCAGGTAGTCGGCGATCACTTCGTCAAACGGTTTACCGAAATCACCCTTAATGATGGAGTTTCCTTCCGGTGTGAGCCGCCACGTGCGAAAATCGAGACCGCCATAGTAGTTGACTACGGCCTGCACCTTGCTGGGATATATCGGCGAGCCATCAGCTCCCTCCAAACCGTCTTCAGGGTCAAGAAGGCCAAGCATCACCGCCAGGTAGCCGCCCGCTGAGTCTCCGAGCGCTCCAACTTTGTGGGGATCGAGCTCATATTCGGTAGCATGGGCCCGCAGATAACGGACGGAGTCTTTTGTGTCTTCGATTTGGGCTGGAAACTTGTATTTCGGCGCCAGACGGTAGTTTATTGATGCCGCTGCATAACCGTGCCGGGCGAATTCTTTGATCGTATTGGTGTAGCCACTCTTATCTCCAAATTGCCATCCGCCGCCATGGATGCACACGATTAGCGGATGGGGCCCGGCGCCGCCCAACGGCCAGGCGATGTCGAACATGAGAGGAATACCGTCCTTGGTCGCGTAAACAACGTCTTTCTTGAGATTGACGTCCAGCGTGGGTGGAAGAACGAGGTCCGGCCGCGTTGGATTCAGCCCCTCCACAACATCGAGGAAATCGGGAATGCCATCCCCATCGGGATCCGCGGTGCCTTCCAAGGCATCCGGAATGTCATCACCATCGGAATCAGCATCGACCATGTTGTCGTATTCGTCGCCATCGGGATTAACGAAGATGTCATCCTCGGCGGATGGCAACGGCGTATGCCAGGAATCCGTCTCTGGGGAAAGATAGTCGAGTATTCGATCTCCGTCCACGTCACTTTCATAGCCGTCGCTGAGGCCGTCACCGTCGGAATCCGAGTCCAAATAGACGCACAAGCCGTCCCCGTCGAGATCGTCCTGCCAAAAGGGCGTGTCCAGGTGGCCATAATTGCTTATCTGAGGGTGTTTCTTTTCCGCATATCTTCGCGCAGTCCAGTACTCACGGTCATTTGGCACGCCGTCACCGTCAAAATCTCCTGGCAAACGAGGATCGGCGTTGAACGCAAGAATGGCATCCAGATGAATGTATTTATCCTTGCTGAACACCAAATCCTTGGGCCCGCCGAACACACCAATATAGGTGAAAGCTCGTTCAATAGGGCCGGTATTCCTCGTATTGCCCGTAGCCATACCGGCGAGGTACTCTCCGAGCGCCGTGTCTTCTTTCGAGCCGGCGCCACCCAGGTCCTCCGCCATTTGCGTACGGTTGTGGCGCCACGCCTCGAGAACCTCCGTATGATGGGGCAAGTCTGGGTTCCCGAGCACGACCTGAATCAGGTAAAGCTCGGCGGCGTCCTGCGTCCAGTTGACCGCATCGCGGTTCATGTCCATCGTGATGCGTATTCCGACGATTCCGCCCTGTTGTTCCGAAGGAAGGCGCCCGGTAGTTCC
>CAZFOG010000107.1:0-16274 GCA_964520685.1 uncultured Nitrospiraceae bacterium
TCCGGCGGGTATGCGGAACTGGCAACGCTTCCGCGCTCCTACGAAACGTCCTATGCCGTTCACGAGCCGGCCGCCGGCGCGTGGACTCGCTGGCGGGAACTCGAGATGCCGGATTCGGATGGGAAGTTCAATCGAGCGGGTTGCGGATGTTCCCAATGGCTGGTAGAACCCGACGGCACGCTGCTGGTGCCTGTCCAGTTCGAGCCGGAGAAAGGCGGAGCCTGGCAAGCAACCGTGTTGCGCTGCGGTTTCGACGGAGACACGTTAACCTATCTGGCGCACGGTGATGAACTGGCGATCGCCGAGGGCCGGGGATTCAACGAGCCTTCCCTGGCGTGTTTTCAGGGCTCGTATTACCTCACCCTGAGAAACGATCTCAGAGCGTACAAGGCCATCAGTGCCGACGGCCTGCATTTTGGGCCGGTGACACCCTGGACGTTCGACGACGGGCAAGAGCTTGGGAGTTACAACACCCAGGCTCACTGGCTGACGCACAGCGGGGGATTGTTTCTGACCTATACACGGCGCGGCGCCAACAATGATCACATTCCGCGAAACCGGGCTCCGCTATTCATCGCACGGGTTGATCCGGAGACGATGCAGGTAATTCGCAGTACAGAGAAAGTACTTCTTCCCGAACGGGGGGCCATGCTGGGGAACTTTGGCGCTGCCCCGATCACCCGGGGCGAATCCTGGGTGACCGATGCGGAGTTCATCTCCCGGCTCGTTGATCCGTTGGCGGGAACGCGGCCCCATCCGCGCGGGGCGGACGGCACGGTGTGGCTCGGGCGGGTGAGATGGTCAGAGCCGAACGAGCTTGTATGACCGTTCCGGCGGGGAACCCGAGATTTCGGTCGTGTGTTTCGAATTGCGCCATTGGCCGCCGGCGTTGGCGTCACTGGATGGCAGTCGTGAAGAATGCGTGCATACGGCAAGAGCAGGCTGGATAGCGATAGAGCGAAAACGGTGGGAGGTGGGAACAGACCGATGAGCGAGACCGCAGCCAGCCGTGATGCGTCACGGGGAGCTTCGAATCAACTGAGTTTTGGCGGCAAGGTCGGGTATGGCATAGGCGAGGTTGCACTTAACTTCCTGGTGGCCGGCGTTGCCAATTACCTGCTGTTTTTCTACACGGATGTGTTTGGCATTACCGCCGGTGCAGCCGGGCTGCTCATGTTAATGGGCCGTTTCTGGGACGCCGCAAACGACCCGCTCATGGGCATAATCGGAGATCGTACTCAAACCCGCTGGGGCAAGTATCGTCCGTACATCCTCTTTGCCGCGGCCCCGGCGGTCGTTCTTACGATCTTGACATTCACCACGCCCAACCTCAGCCCGGCGGGCAAGCTCGCGTGGGCTTATGTAACCTACTTTGGCTGGTGCACAGCCTTCACGGTGCTCGCCGTTCCCTACAATGCCCTCATGGCCAACCTCACCACGGATTCACAGGAACGCAGTTCGCTGGGCGCCATCAAGACGATTTTCGCGGTTATCGGTTCCATGTTGATCATCGTTCTGGCTAAACCCATGACGGAATCGCTGGGCTCCAGCCTTCAGAGCGGGTACACGATCACATTCACTATCTTTGGGGTCCTGGCATTTGTGTTGTTTGTGGTCTGCTTTTTCTCGGTGAAAGAGAAGGAAAGCGTACGGCAGGAGAAAGCACCCCGAGCCTTTGACAAGGCCCCGCTGAAGGCTCTGGTGAACAACGGGCCCCTCATCGCGGTGACCCTGTTCTTTCTGTTTTTCCAGGTGGCGTTCAGCCTTTTTCGGACCGTTGAGTTGTACTATTTCAAATACGTGCTGGAGCGGGGCGACTTGTTCCCGGCCGCCCTGTTGTCGGCCCATCTCTTTGCCATAGCCGGAATGGCCGCCATGCCTTTCTGCGTAAAGCGGTTCGACAAGAAACGCACATCTCTCTACGGCGGTGCCATCGGATGTCTCTTCTTCCTGTTGATGTATTTGGTTCCGGGCAATGTAACCGTGGCCCTGGTTTCCATTTCCCTGAGTTACTTCTTCGTATCGGTCACGTACGCCCTGTTTTTCGCGATTGTTCCCGATACCGTGGAATATGGGCAGTGGAAGAGCGGAATCCGGTGTGCGGGGCTGATCTTCGCGGTATTCACGTTTACCCAGAAACTGGGCATGGCCATTGCGGCGGGGCTGGCGGGCCAGATCCTGAAATCCATCGGATATGTCGCCGACCAGCCGCAGACAGCCGCCGCACAACATGGTATTCTCCTCATGCGAACCGTCATTCCCATGGGAGTGCTCGTAGCGGGAATGGTGTTGTTTCTATTGCTGTATGGGCTGAATCGTGAGAAACACCAGAGGATTCTCGACGAGCTGGACATCAAGGGCGCTTAGTGGAGCAAGAGCGGGCACCTATGCATTCTCACGATTACCGGAATGAGGCGCGATGAAACCATGGATGTCTATCATTACACTGCAGAGTCGCTACGCGAGCACCTCCTGAATCTCTACGAGATCTCCTGCCGGGCGGGAGGATTGAATTGCGGTCTGCGGCTGAATCAGGCTGGTGATGAGGCGGCCGATTACCTCTATGAGCATTACGCAAAGGCCGGCCTCAGCAATGTTCGCAAGCAATACTTCACGGTCGACCGGTGGTGGCCGGAGGAGTACTCGGTGGACGCCGTGATTGACGGGGAAGCGAAACCCTTGACCGCTTTCCCCTTGTGGTACACCACGGGCATCGATTCCACGGAGCTGGAAGTTGTGGACGTGGGCTACGGGACGCCGGGTGAACTGCGAGGCAAGAAGGTCGAAGGAAAGGCCGTCCTGTTGAAGATGAAGCGGATATTCCACTTCATCCAGACGTTTGAAAAGACCTGCGCCCTCGAGAAACTGCTGAAGAGAGGCGCCGCGGCGGTCATCGTCATCAATGTCATGCATGACGTGCCGAGCGGCATGCTGGCTTTCAGCCACAAGGAGGTCATGGCCAGCAAAGGCAGGCATGTTCCTCCGTTCAAGCTGCCGTGTCTGTGCATTGGAAAGACGGACGGCCAGTATCTGCTGGACCGATTGGGCGAGCGGGGACTGAGGGTCCGGGTCCATCTGAAGACGTCTTCGACCGACCACCGGGCCTGCAACATCGTCGGGGAACTGCCCGGCAACACCGATTCACAGGAAGTTGTTGTGGTTGGCGGGCATTACGATAGCTGGTTTGGCGGCGCCCTGGACAATCTGGCTTCCCAGGGGGGTATCCTCGAGCTTGCCCGCCACTTCGCCTCGCTGCCGCAGGAGGCGCGCCCCAGAAAGCTCATCTTTGCGTCCATCTTCGGCCATGAATTCGGAAACCAGGGACACATGACGCTGGCGGAGGATTTGCGTCCAATCAAGGACCGCATTACGTGTTTCTATGACTTGGACGGGTCGGGGTCTACCGGCTGGGAAGTAGATCACGAGGACCGGATCATCGAGACCGGCCGCAACGATGTATGCGGCATTGTCTCCTCGAGCAATGCCCTCTCGAAACTGGCGTACGAGGCACTGTATGAGCGGGATATCTTCAGCATCCATTTCTCCGACAATGCCCAGATCGCCGATCTGGACGGGCCGCTGACCGAGCTGGGCATCCCCACACTCCTCATCATCAGCAAGCACCTGTTCTACCACACGCCCCTGGACACCCCCGACCGCATTCCGCCGGACATGGTATACCAGCGCATGGAAGTGAACCGGCAGATCATTACGAGCCTGCTCCATTCGCCCCCGGCCTATTTCATCGCCACCAACACCAATCCTTTCCGCGGAGAAATCCCGGGGGTTCCCCGGCAGCCGGACCTGAGGCTCGAGGAGTTGCCGGTGAACCCCAGGCCGTGGGTGGAAGGGGCGCCCGAGGATCTGCTGTTTGAAGTGGTTCCGCCCACGCCGCGTATCCTTTCACCCGTGATCGTGTGGCGGGGGCATTTTGTCAGCGAGGGCATCGCGCGGATTCCCGATATCGCGTGGTCGTTTGGCAGCCTCATGGAAAAGCTGTTGCCGAAGACCCGGAAAGGGCCTGCCACAGGGACGATCTACCTGATACCCGGTACCAAGACGATCCGCATGACAGTGACGGACCGCCACGGGCGCCAGAGTTCGGTTGCACGGAAGGTCCGGGTAACCTGGTGAGCGCAGTGCGTGCACTTGCGTGTGGCTGCGGTCCCTGCAGGGGTGCGGAGCCACGGGTTGTAGCGTTTTAACGAAGGCACGAAACATGACTGATGCTGTTGGTACTGTCTATCAAGAACCGGCCCGGATACTCCAGCAGCTTATCCGGTTTGACACGACGAATCCTCCCGGCAATGAAGCAGCGTGTATCCAATACATCTGTGACCTGCTGAAGCAGGCAGGATTCGACCCGGTCATGCTGGGCCAGGTTCCTGGACGTCCGAATCTCGTGGTCAGGGTCCCGGGAAGGGGTGCTGCCGCGCCTCTTCTGCTGTATGGGCACGCGGATGTTGTAACGGTCGAGGGCCAGCAGTGGCAGGTGCCTCCCTTTGAAGGCGTGCTCGATGACGGCTTTGTCTGGGGCCGCGGGGCCCTCGACATGAAGGGCGGCCTTGCCATGATGCTGTCGGCCCTGTTGCGCCTCAAACAGGCAGGCATAACACCGCCGGGCGAGATTGTCTTCGCCGTGGTGTGTGACGAAGAAGACGGGGGGCGCTTCGGGGCCGGATACCTCACCGAGGAGCATGGGGAGCTCTTTCACGGCATCGAGTATGCCATTGGTGAGCTGGGCGGATTCACCCTGCATCTGGCTAACAGGCGCTTCTACCCCATCATGATCTCGGAGAAACAGCGGTGTTCTTTCGAGGTAACGGTCACCGGAACGGGCGGCCACGGCTCCATGCCGGTGCGTGGCGGGGCCCTGGCGAAACTGGCCCGGATTCTCCACAAGCTGGATACCCGGCGCTTGCCCGTGCATATCACTCCTCCCGTCCGGATGACGATTGAAGCTCTGGCAAAGCACATGCCGTTTCCGGCAAGTCTCGTGTTCAAGCTGATGCTTTTTCCGCGATTGACGGATTTTGTCCTCGACAGGATGGGCGCCGGCGGGAAGTTTTTTGACCCCTTGTTGCACAACACCCTCTGCGCCACGGTCGTTCGGGGCGGCGATATGCTTAACGTGATCCCCGGTGAAGCCAGCCTGGTGCTGGACGGCCGCATGCTGCCGGGTCTGGAGCAAGCAGAGATGGTCAGGGAAGTGGAGGCGTTTATCGGCGGCGACGCCGGTATCAAGGTAACGTATTTCATGCCCGGCCCGTCCACTGTGAATATGGGCCTCTTTGATACGCTCTCGGGTATTCTGAAGGAGTTCGATCGGGAGGCTATTCCCATTCCCTTCGTGGGTATCGGGGTTTCCGACGCCCGGTACTTCTCCAGGCTGGGGATCCAAACCTATGGTTTCACGCCCATGATTCTGCCGAAGGGGGTCGACTTCTCGAGGCTGATTCACGGCGCCAACGAAAGAGTTCCAGTGGAAGCGCTCGAGTTCGGCGCGAATTGCATCTACAGCCTGATCACCACTACGGCCAGGGAGCAGAATTCATAGACCGGGTATCCGCTTCGAGGTAGACGGTCGGGGGAGCCTCCCCGGCCTCATTGGTCTATTCGAAGCGCCCTCCCGCGTAAGCCATTGGGTCCGTGCCTCACGGTCCGAGGCAGCCCAGTTCATAGCGGATCAGGGCGCTGGCGATGGTTGCGGCGACTTCCGAGCGGAAGGTAACCGGACCCAGCGAGATGGGGTGCGCCTGGTGCGCGGCCGCGAGGGCCAGCTCTTCGGGGGTGAAATCGCCTTCAGGGCCTACGGCAAGGGCTATGGTGTCTCCCTTGACGGCATTACGCAGCGGGACGGGGCTGGCATCAGCGGTGGCGAGGAGGAGGGCGGACCACGCGCTCTTCAACGCGGTTTCGAAATCCGGGGCGAGGGAAAACTCGGGCAGCCAGAGCCGTCCGCACTGCTTGCACGATTCGATGGCCCACCGGCGCCACTTCTCGCTCACGCTGGGCGGCCGTTCGGAACGTTCCGCCGGAAAGAACACAAAATGGCCCACGCCGATCTCGGTGCAGCGCCGGATCAGGTCCTCGATGGATTTGTCGCGGTGGAGCGACGCCTGGAGAAGGGCCAGCGAACGCAATTCGGGCTGGATGTTGCGCTCTTTGGTGACCTCGATTGCCACGTCCTGGCGCGTGGCCCCGAGAACCCTGCCCCGAATCTCGCGCCCCAAGCCGTCGAAGAGAATCACGGGGTCGCCATGCTGCACGCGCACCACATGCAGCGCATGATGGGCTTCCGGCCCCGTGAGCGTCGCGGCATCGCCCTCGACGGCGTCCGGCTCGACATAGAAACGGTGTATGTGCGGCATGGCAACAGGATACCACCGGGACTTTTCGGCGGGCAACGGCTGGGGGGGCCGGACGGGACTCAGGACGGCCAGCTGGCAGCAACTTTGACGCAAAGTCACGCAATCGGTACCATGGCAGGGAGTTTGTCCAACCGGATGGGACGGCCTGGAAACCGAATACCATGGATATTGCGCTTGGCATCAACACGGGCTTCGCCATCAACCGCTATCCGCGTCCGGAAGACTGGATACCGGTAGTGGCCAATGAACTTCGCCTGGATACGGTGCAGTTCACGGCGGACCTGTTGAACCCGTTTCTGCCGGAATCGTTGATCCAGCGCGATGTGGCACGGATTCGCGAGCTGTGCGAAGATGCGGGCATTCGCGTGGAAAGCACGTTTACCTCGGCATTTACGCGCGTCAACCATGTGCTGCACCCGGACCTCGAGACACGGCGGGTGTGGATCGAATGGTTCAAGCGGTTCATCGACCTGTCGGCCGAACTGGGCGCCTCGGGCATGGGCAGCCATTTCGGCATCATGTCGGTACACGACAACGCGGACCCGGCGTTGCGCGAGGAACGCATCGAGGGGGGTGTTGCAGCGTGGCGCGAACTTGCCGGGCACGCGGCTTCGCGGGGGCTTGATTACCTGATGTTCGAGCCGATGTCCATTCCGCGCGAGGTGGGAGGGACCATTGCCTCGACGCGCGACATTCTGGACCGCTGCAACGAGGGGTTCGCGGTTCCCATGCGATTGTGCCTCGACGTGGACCACGGGGACCTCGAGTCGCATGACCCGCGCGATACGGATCCCCACGCCTGGATTCGCGCATTCGCGGGCGAGACCGCTTGTATTCATATCAAACAGAGTCTTCGGGATAAAGGGGGGCACTATCCGTTCACGTGGGAATTTAACGCGCAGGGCAAGATCATCCCCCACGAGATTCTTGCGACCATGGAATCCGCGGGCGTCGAGGAATGCACGCTTTTGCTCGAGATCTCGCATCGCGAGCGCTGGCCCGCGGAATACCGGGTGATTCATGATCTCAAGGCGTCGGTGGCCCATTGGAAACCGGCAATTGAGGCCGCGGTGGAGCGTTAGCAGGATGCCGTTGGCTGGGGAGTGATCGCACCGTGCCGAGCAGTGGGAGTGGCTTATCGTGAAGATCGTCATGCACAGTTACACGTTCCGGACATACTTGCTCGAGGAAGCGTTTCGGGCGGCCCGGAAATATGGATGGGCAGGCATTGAACTGCAACCATGCCATTTCGACCGCGAGCACATCGTTACCGAACTGCCGCGCTGCATCGAGCTTGGGAAACCGTACGACGTCCCGATCGTGTGCGTGGATTTTGGCGGCGACTTCATTAACGAGGAACCCTCGGTCATCGAGAAGGCCGTCGCGGCAACCGAAACCGTCATCGAGACGTGCGCACGGCATGGCGTGCACCTCATCAACGGGGGGGTGGGTGCGTTGGGCGTGCACCCGACGGATTACGGTCTGAACGGTTCCGCCCTGGCCGAAGAAGTGCACTACGAACGGGCGGCCGAGGCATTCAGACACCTCGGGCCGTTCGCGGAGAAGCACGGCGTGCGGGTCGTTTTCGAGATTCATATGAACACGATACACGACACCATCGCGTCGACGGTGAGGCTTCTGGACCGGATCGGGTGTGCCAACGTGATGGCCAACCCGGACCCCGGCAACATGTTCAGCACAAGCACGGCCGAGCACGACGCCGAAGCCCTCGAGATGCTCAGGGGGCGGATTGGTTACTTCCATTTCAAGAACTGCTACGTGCATGGAGGCCAGTACAGCTACAGCGTCAAGCTTGCAGACGGGCACATCGACCTGAACAAATACGTCCAGAAACTGGTCGACCTCGGGTATGATGAGTACATCTGTGTGGAATACTGCGGCGCGGGCGATCCCCATGTGGCCGCGGAAGAGGATATCCGGTACTTGCAGGCGTGCCTGGACAGGGCGCGCAAGGATTGAGGGCGTTACGAGCAGCGCTTGCATTGTTCCGGTTCATAAGGGTCTGGAACGGCGCGAGCCGATGGGAGGATGGTTATGAAGACTGCGATGTGGCGATGCGGGCTGTTTCTGATGCTGGTGCTGGTGATCGCGGCCGGATGTGGTGAAAAGCAGCAAGCCGTTATCGAAGCTCCGCCGGAGGGGTTGCCGGAGACTGCCACGCCCCCTGCCGAGGTCGCGGCGCCGCCCGAACCAGCGCCCGAAGCGTCTCCCGCTCCCGAGGCGCCAGGCCGCCAGGCAACGGTGTACCGGACAAAGTGGGGGGTGCCGCACATCTACTCGGATTCCCTCGAGGCCGCCATGTATGCCTTCGGATATGCCCAGTCGGAGGACCGCCTGGAAGACATTTTCACCAACGGGCGCATGGCCCTGGGCCGCATGTCGGAAGCGTTCGGCAAGGCGCATCGCGAGCAGGATTACATGTTGCGGCTGTTCCGAAACCCGGATGTCTCCCAGAAGGCATACGAGAACGGTTCGGAACGTTTGCGGCTGATCTGTGATGCCTACACGGCGGGTATCAAGGCGTACATGGCCGAGCATCCGGACCGCGTGCCCGAACACGCCTTCGAGCTGGAACCCTGGCACTGCATCGCCATCGGCCGCACGATGATTCTGCAATGGCCCCTGGGGACGATTCAGGACGACCTCAAGAACCGCAAGGAGAATCCCGGCCGGGGGTCGAATGGATGGGCCATTGCTCCGAGCCGTTCAGCCGACAACTGCGCGATCATCCTGACCGACCCGCATCTGACCTGGCGGGACATCCAGGTGTTTTACGAGGCGCGCATCAAATCCGAGGAAATCGACATCAACGGCCACTTCATTGTGGGCGCCCCGATGCTGGGGCTCGGCCACAATGCCAACGTCGGATGGGCCTGCACCACGGGCGGACCGGATACGTCGGACGTCTATGAACTGAAGATTAACCCGGAGAATCCTCTGCAATACGAACTCGATGGGGAATGGAAGCAGGCGGAGATACGCATGATCGAGTTCGACGTGGCGGGCGATGCCCCGTTCTCGCGGCCGGCCATCTACACCGAATGGGGTCCCTACGTGACCGAGCCTGAAAACGGCGTGTGCTATGCGGGTGCGACGCCGTACCTGGATTCCGAGGGCTTGATCGAGCAGATGTACCGCATGTGTACGGCCGGCAGTTGCGAGGAATTCTATGACGCCCTCGGCATGAACGAATTCATGGAGCAGAACCTGCTGTTTGCGGACACGCAGGGAACGATCCAGTATGTGCGCACGGGACGCACGCCCATCCGCCCCGATGGATACAACTGGTCGGCCCCGGTGCCGGGGAACACGTCGGCTGCGAAATGGCTGGGCATCACCGATATTGCCGACCTCGTGCAGGTCAAGAATCCCCAGACGGGCTATATGCAGAATTGCAACATCAGCCCGGCCATGATGTATCCGGATTCGCCGATGACGCCGGATAAGTATCCCGACTACATCTTTAACGTTTCGTGGGACTCGATGAACCCGCGTGGCAGGCGCGCACTGCAACTGCTGGGCGCGGACGATTCGGTTACCGAGGCGGAGGCCATTGCCTTTGCGATGGATGTGTACGATAACCTTGCAAAACCCTGGCAAAAGGCACTCCAGACGGCGGTCGACGCGGCGGGCCAGGAGTATATGGAGGACCCGGATTACAAGGCCGCCGTCGAGGCCATGCTGGCGTGGGACGGTACCTACCGCGCCGAGAGCAAGGGCGCGGTCATCATGAAGGAATGGCGGCTTCGCTGTGAAAGCGCCGTGGACGTCGAGGCCATTGCCGAGAGCCGGGAACTGCCGGCCGCGAATCTGATCGTGATGGCCGACCTGCTGAAGGAAACGGTCGCCAACCTGAAAGAGCAATACGGCACCGTCGATCTGGCATGGGGCGACGTCTATCTGCTGGGCCGCGGCGATATCTATGTGGGTAGCTCAGGGGTCGATTTTGGGGGCGGCCCCAACCGGAGCAACAAAACCGAGACCTTGCGCGATGTAGGCTACGGCGAAAGCAAGGAAATGCCGGGCAAATACGTGGCGCGCAAAGGTTCGGTGGCCATGATGCTCATGTTTATGCACGCGAGCGGTGTAAAATCCTTCAGCGCGGTGCCTTGGGGGAACAGCAGCGACCCGGCGTCGCCGCACTACATGGATCAGGGCCGCGAGTTGTATAGTCAGTTGAAATTCAAGGAGACGTACTTCAAGAAGGAGGATCTTCTGAAAAACGTCGAGAGCGAAAAGGTAATAGCGCTTCCGTGACAACATCCGATCAAGTCGAAAAGGAACACCCGCAACTGCAAGGGCGAGAAGCGCTGGCCCGCGTCATACGCGAGGCTTACGACCTCGGGTTCGTCGACCTGCCGGTGCCGGTGCCGATGGCGCACCAGCGCCGGCATCGAAAGCTCATGGTGACGACCGGGGCGGGTAAGTTCCTCATCAAGACGTACAAACGCGATCCGTACGTGTTGGATGCGCTGCGCTTCCAGCACCGGCTTTCGCAACACCTGGATGATCATGCCCTGCCCGTGGCCCGCATCATTGCCGCGAAGAACGGCAAACGAATAGTCGAACGCGACGATTGGGCCCTGGAGCTTCAGGAATTCGTCGACGGTACGCCCATGGAGGTGACGTCTGAAAGCCTGGCCATATCGGCCCATGCCCTGGGGCAGATGCATGACGTCTGCCGTGATTTTCCGCGCCCCGAGCGCGACGCGCGCATGTGGCGGTTCAGTGAAGTGCCGCGCGCGATGTTCGCCCAGTTCTTCGAAATGGCCAAGCAAGGCAGCAATGAAGCCAAGGTGACCGAGGAGTGCAATCAAATCGCATTGTTTCTGCGCGACGCCGCTCAGGAATTGAGTTTCGAAGCCCGCAACCGTTTCGAGACCGGGCTGATTCATGGGGATTGGCACGGGGGAAACCTTATCTTCAAGGGCGGCCGCTTGCAGGCTATCGTGGACCTGGAGTTTGCCGGCGACGGCTGTTTTCTTGAGGACTTGGCGTACGGCATTTCGAATTTGTGCGTCCGCACGACCATGAAACCCGAGCGGCTGAGCAAGCGCACGGACATCATGCTGAGCAACTATCAGAAGCACCGCAACATCTCGCCGTATGAACAGGTGGCCCTCCATTACGCGGTGGGCGTGAAACACGTCGCAACGGTGTCGTACCAGGCGCTCCAGACTAAAGGGGTGGTCGCGGGATATTCGGCCCGTTCGTGGATGGAGCGGCTCGCCGCACAGTGCAAATGGCTTTCCGAACGCGCCCGCGGGGTGCGATGGGGATAGCCGGGCCGCCGCCAGCCGTTGTGGGGCCTCTGGCGGGTACCCCCTTATGCGAAAGCGGCACGGCCACAGTGCCCTTGGGGCGTGTTTCGGAGCTTTAGGGAGGTCTTCTCATGCGCTGGTCTTTCACACGCCGGGCATTTCTGGCAGCGGCCATGCTTTCGCCGCTGGGCCGGAGCCTTGCGGACGCCACTTCGGGCCAGGCAAGCGGACAGAAGGAACCGGTTCCCGGCCGCATCCTCTTTACCACCCAGGGCAAAACCGCGCTGATGAATGCCGATGGCACCGGGCTGCGCTATTTCGACTTCAATGTGCCCAATCAGGGGACCTGGCAGCCCGGCGGATTCTTTTCCGACGGCCGCCGGATGCTGTTTCTCAGCATGGAGCCCCGCAGGGACGGGCCCGGCAAACCGTTCGCCGAGTATTATCACAAGACCCCGACTCACCTGTGGGTCTACGACTTCGAAGATGAATCGCTGACCGAAGTGGCCAATGAGGCTCGTATCGCGGTCTTCTACACCCCCCAGCTTTTGCTCGGGGACGAGCGTATCCTCATGCAGGTCGTCCGCGACGAGGGCGCCCAGGTGTTCAATATGAAGCTTGACGGAACTGACGCCCGCGAATTCACACGGCTGGGCGAGGGCGTGCCCTATGGTTTCCACGCAAGCCCCGATGGCCGGCGCGTGGCCTATCATCTCGCAAGCCCCTCGGGGTACCAAATCTGGACCAGCGACACCGAAGGCGGCAATCGGACCCTGGTCGCAGGTCATCCCGAGCATCTCTATTTCTGCCCGCGCTGGTCGCCCGATGGCCAGTGGCTCGCCTTTCAGGACTGCCTCTACCAACACGATCCCGGCCATGACTGGTCGGACCTGTGCATCAGCCGCCCGGACGGTTCGGAGCTTCGCTCATTGACCTCCGGGCAGGCCCTGTGGTTCGGGGCTACCTACGGCAACCCCGATACCCGCGGGGGCGGTTCAAACACTCCGGTCTGGACCCGCGACGGGGCCATTCTCTGCTCCCACCGGCTCCCCGGCTCGAAAGTGGCTTGGGAATTCCAGCCGGACCGCCCCGACGTGGACCACTTCAACCGGGACTTCAAGCCCGATCTCGCCCGCGGAGGCGCCGAGATTCGCCGCATCGAGCCCGAAACCGGCGAAAGCATGCGCCTGACTCAATCCGACCCGCCGGTCTGGGATTTCCGGCAAAGCGAATCACCCGACGGCCGGCAGCTCGTCTTTTGCCGCGCTGAAACGGGGGGCGTTCCGGGCATCTGGGTCGCCGGTGCTGACGGCGCCAACCCCCGTCTGCTCACGAACGGACTCGATGCTCGCGGTGCCGACCACCCGCAGTGGGTACCGCAAGAATCCTAACGCGTCGTGATTCCCGAGAAGCCTGCCCGCGCGCGGCATTGGTTCCCGGCCCGCCGTTTAGTAAAATCACGCGTATCGAAACCGCGCGTAAGAGGAGGCCCCATGCCATGCGCCTGACCCTATCCCTGTTTGTTTGCGCCCTGTGCGCCGCTATCTGGTGTATTGCGGCGGCCGCGGCCCTCGTAGGCGATGAGGACGTCGAGATCGAAACCAGCCATTTAAAGCTCGTGCTTCCCGCCGACAGCCCGGGCACGGTTTCGTGGTTTGGTTTGCGCGGCAGCACGCGTAACCATGCGGGCGGCGAAGGGCTCCTCCTCGAAGGCTTTGGAATCGGCAGCTTCTACGTGCCCAACCGGCGGATGAATGCCAAATTCGAGGTGCTGGACGACGTCCCCGGCCGCCCGGTCTTGCGCTATTCCTACGATGGAGACGGGCCCAACATCTCGGGCCTGAAAAGCAGGCGTCTTATCGAGCCCATCCCGAACGAGGCCTCTCTCCGGGTGCGGTGGACCGTCGAGAACGCGGGCGGCCAGAGCCAGTGGGTCGCTCCCTGGATACGCGCGGAACTCGCCCCCGGCGGCACGCTGGATGCGGCCGACCGGGTCGACATGCCCACCTTGCGCGGGGTTCGCGCGATCAAAAGCAGCGGTTATTTCCCCGCGTCACGCAACTGGATTGCCGTAACAGACACCCAGGCACGCGAAACCGTCTATGCGGTGTTCGACGCCGAGCATCTCCATTCCATCCTGGTGGAACCCACCGTCGACGGGGACCACTGCGCGTTCCAGGCGGCCTACATCCCCCGATTGTTCCAGGCAAAGTCCACCTGGGAGACGACCTACCGCATCAACCTGGTCCGGGGTTTGTCTCATGTCGATTTTGCGACGACGGAGCTGGCGGCCCAGGTAGACTACGAACCCGGCCGGCTCATCCTGCATCTGGCGGGGGCTCAGGCGCTGCCTCCCATGGTCATCGAGACCTCGGTGCTTGCGTCCAACGGCCGCATCTGGAAACTGCCTCCCAAGCAGTTCGAGCTGGATACCGATACGGTGGTCCGCTGTACCTACGAGTGGAATGCTCCGGCCGAAGGCGCGTACGACCTCGTCGCGCTCTTCAAATCCGGCGGCGCCTCATTCGATATCGGAGAAGGCCTGAACGCGCCCCACGGCGCCATCGACACCCAGTTCTACGTCGGCAAGGCGTCGGCATGGGATATGGAAGCGTGGACGGGCGCGCCCCATGCCCTGGACCGCCAGCCCCGCACCCTCGAACGCACCATGGCTGCCCGGGGGGACACCGCTATCTGGTTCGAACCCGCTCTGAACAAGCTTTTCCGCGACGATGTGCCTGCCCCTACCGGAACGGTTGACGTTTCGGCGCGGGTGAGCCTCGCCCGCAACGAACGCGAATCCATCCAGGTCGTGCTGCGTCCTCCCGAAGGCAAAAGCTGGCTTGACGTGTCGCTGCATATCCCCGACCTGGTCAATCCGGATACGAAGGCCCGGCTTGCAGCCGAAAACATCCGCGCTTACCGCGTCGGTTACTGTCCGGTGACCGTGCCCAGCCATTTCGAGGGTCCCACGGGCCACTGGCCGGACCGGCTCGACCCCCTGACGCCCTTCCTGGCCGAAGGCGGCGTTTGCAACCCCCTGTGGCTTACGGTCTATGCCCCTCCTGGCACGCCGCCGGGCACGTATCGCGGACTGGCCGAGCTGGCGGCCTCGAATGCCGGCCCCGTGGAATTCTGGCTCGAAGTGACCGTGTTCGATTTCGAGCTGCCCCAGGTGCCGTCCCTCAAGACCGATTTTGGATTCTGGGAGGAGGGCGCTCTGAACCTGTGCCGGCGCATGGGATACCCGGGCGAGCCCGCCGCCCTCGATGCCGCCTATTTGCGCGATGCCTTCGAGCACCGCGTCACCCTGCGCGACCTGGCCGCCCTCCCCTCCGAGAGCGCCGACTACGAAGCCAGCCTGGCCGCTTACGAGAAGCGACTCGCCCTTTTGCGCGACGGTGGCGCAAGCACCTATGCGGTGCCCGCGTCGTTGCTCGATGTGCCGGCGCAGCTCAAACTGGCCGATGCGTTCATCAGCAAGCACGGCCTTGCCGAACGGGCCTTCTCGCATGTTGGCGACGAACCGCCCCAGCCCGCGTGGCCGCGCCTCTTCGAGCGCATGCAGAATTGGCTCGACACGTCCCCCCAGGTTCCCATGATGGTGTCGACCTGCGGGTTGCAGCCGTTTCTGTCCGATGCCGCCCAGATCTGGTGCGTGCATCTGCCCGTATTCGACACCGTCAACGGGAAACTCATCCTGGAACGCATCGCGGGCGGCGGTGAGGCCTGGGTCTACATCAACCATAGCCCCCCGCGGCCCTACGCAAACTTCTTCGTCGATTTCGCCGCCATCGAGCACCGGGCCCTGTTCTGGCAACTGTGGGCTCTGGGCGTCAAAGGCATGCACTACTGGAGCATCAATTACCTGCCCGACGAACGCGATCCCCTCGAGGGATTGCTGGATATCACGCCCGTAAATGGCGACGGATTCCTGGTATACCCCTCGGCGTCGGGCCCCGTCCCCTCAATCCGCTGGGAAACCATCCGGGACGGCATCGAAGACTACGAGTATCTGGTCCTGTTCCGGAAGTTGCAGCAGGAAGTGGAAAAATCCCGCAACAAAGCGCTGCTCGACCGCGTTCAGGCCGCGGCGAACCTGAAACCCGTCGTCCCCGACCTCGTCACCTTCACCCGCGACCCTGCCGTCATGACAGCCAAACGGGAAGCCATCGCCCGCGCCATCGAGGAAATGCAACAGACGCTGAAGCGGTAGTGCGTTAAACGTTAACCTCCTGCTCGTCGTTCTTGAGAGACCCTCCGGTTGTGGGCCCCCTCCGGTTGTGGGCCCCCTCCGGTTGTGGGACCGCTGCGGTTGTGGGACCGCTGCCCTCAGCGGTCATTCTCCCCTCTTCATTCCGGTGTCTATCAAATGACCGGTGAGGGCACCGGTCCCACAATTTGGGAGATACTTCCTCGCTGACCAGCCTGCCGGTTCCAGCATTTCGCGGTCAGTCTCCTTTCCGGCTATTCTCAACTTCGTCTTTGTCGTGTTCTTTGGGGGCCCATTGTCCCCAGCAGTCATCTTCTCCTCTATCCTGAACTTTACCCCGTTCTTTGTGGGCCCCCTCCGGTTGTGGGCCCCCTCCGGTTGTGGGCCCCCTCCGGTTGTGGGACCGCT
>CAZFOG010000108.1:0-11562 GCA_964520685.1 uncultured Nitrospiraceae bacterium
TCTACAGGTGGGCCGTTGAAGAAGGCCGCATCGCCTATTCCCGTCTGGGAGAAGGCAGTCGTACGTCTATCCGATTCATGAGGAAAGACCTCGATGATTTCTTGGAACACCAACGTATTGGCACCGTGAATCAGACACTCGTTCGAATTAGAAGGAATTGATTTCCGGGTCGTATGCCTGAATGCCTACGTAGTGCCTTTCTGTAACCGCAACAGAAGAATGTCCCAACCATTTCGAGACCTTGAAAATGCTGACACCGTTTTGAACGAGAATTGAACCAAACGACATGCGCAGCCGTTGATAAGGTTTATCAGTGCGCACTTTTGCCTCGCGCAGGCAGGCCTCAAGACCGCGCCGGGGATCGAATCGATAGCGTCCGTTTTCTTCCTTACCTGAGAACACAAAACCTGACTTTTTTCGGTGAGGGAAAAACGAATCAAAGATACGTTTGGCCATCGGGATCGTTCGTTCCTCGTGGTCCTTTATGCCAAATCCCTCAAACGAACGGACGTTGAGGACTGGGCGCTCTTTGTCAAAATCGAACCATTCCCACCGGGCGTTTGCCAGTTCGTTTTTCCGTAGCCCAGCCCATCCCCCAAGGAGCACGGTCCACTCCATGATGCGACCGTGTGTTCTGGCACATTCCAAAACCCTAATAAGTTCCTCTTGAGAGTGAAATTCAGGGAGTCGTTTCTCAACTCTAAAACGCTCAACACCCACGAACGGATTGGGTCCATCGAAGAACCCAAGTTTGACCGCACGATTGAAAATGGCCTGAAGATCCTTAAGTGAATCATTGATTGTGACGTCGGACCAACGATCGGCACGTTTTCTTTCCTTCCATTCTTCGACATGGCCAGTGGTTACTTCTCCGAGTTGAGCAACACCGGTGAAATCAACAAATTTTCTCCAAAAGTTTTGTTCTGTCTCGATACTGCGGGAGCGTTTGTGTCTTCTGGCCCACTCAAGATACTTAGGCCAAAACGCTTCTATAGAAATATCGTTGCTCGGGCGAAAATGCCTGTGTGGCTCAAGCAACTTGGCGTCGAGAGCCTGCTGCTCACGTTTGGCAATGGGCTTGCTCTGTGTACGGAGGGACTTGTAGTGCGGTTTCCCGTAGATGGAATACTTGATCCACCATGTCTTACCGCGCCTGTAGAGAGTGCTCACGCCCTGCGTCCCTTTTACAGAAAGGGTTACATTTTGGTTACAATTTGTCAAGGGAGCAAAGAAAACGCCAAGGACTTATTGGGCGTAAGCCCTTGGCGTTACAGGCATTATAATGGCGACCCCAACGGGATTTGAACCCGTGTCGCCAGCGTGAAAGGCTGGTGTCCTAGGCCAGACTAGACGATGGGGTCGCCGAGTATTGATTGCGTGTACTTAGCTGCTGCGGGACAGCGGCTCGCGCGACAGCCGGGAATGTATAGCATACGGCGGAGGGTGATTTCAAATTCATGGTGGACTGAGTGGGCCCGTGTGGGCGGAGAAAAGACCGGCGATTGCCTCCGGTCCAGGCAATCAAGGACTGCACAAGTGGATGCGGCGGCTTGTTGACGCATCCGCCACAGCAAACCACGCCATTGCAGGAAGCCCAATCATGAGCAGGATGCTCACGCCGTCTCGAAGACTGCGCCCGACCGGGGAATTCTTCTGGCTCAGTCCATTCCGTCTATTTCGTCCATATCGTCCATTTCCCAACCAAGTCCTTGAGCGTGCTGGCGCAACGCACGCCGCGAGCCTTGAATCGCCAGAACGCGGCAGATTGTCTTTCACGAATCAGCCAGCAACGAGCACCATCTCCCAGGGGGCGATGACGGGCAGCACGAATGCTCGGTAGGGGCCGTCAGCAGCCCCGGCCTTCACCTCGGATTCCATCCCGCCCATGTCCGTAACCCGCAGGCTCTCGCTTTGAGTCCGCACGAGCAGTATCGCGTCTTCCGCCGGGTCCATGTACGCGTTCAGCAGGGCGATCGCGGTGGTAGTCCCATCGGCCGGGCGCACCCAGAGGTTCATGCGGTGGAACGACGCGATATACGCGGGGAGAGTCTCGCGTGATAGCCACCGCATTACGGCTTTTACCTGTGCCGACTTGCATAGGTTCTGGATCTGCTGCCAGGGATAGTATCCCTCGACGCAGACGCGGCCACCCCGGCTGTTCTCGAATATCCCCAGGCAACACGGACCGGTTTCGGTGTAGGTGTAATCCACGCACCGCGACAACGCCTGCGCCCCCTCGGACGTTGGACGCAGAAAATGGGCGGGACATTTCCAGAACGACTGTCGGCCATTGCGGTGGCGGCCCGCGAAAACGCCGTTGAGCGGATGTTCGAGCATCTCCTCGATACAATCCTCATGGCGCACCTCGGCCGTCTCGAATCCGGTCAACGCACCATAACCCAGGGCGTTCAAGCGGTCGAGAGCCGGCCCATCGAGATACAGGGCGCCTGACAAGAGCGTCTCGAGCTCGCTTTCGGTATACGCCATCACCTGTTCGCCCGACAACGCGGTCACAGAGGCATTCGCGGCGGTATAGGCCGCGGGAAGACCCGTTGACCAAAGCTCGTTGCAGTGGCCCGGCGCGCCGGGCCCGCCGAACCACGCCCCGTCCACGTTTTGCGCCGCGTAGGTATCCTTGACCCATCCGCTGTGAATGCCGGCCGAGGGCGCGCGGCCGAGGGTCCGGGCAAGCAGATCGAGGAAGGGGCGTCCAGCGCGAAGGTGCTTCACCAATGGCTCATACTCATCAAGGGGTTCGTCGTACATCGAGAGCACATTGAAGGCCGTGCCGGTGCAGCCGCTGGCGATATACGCTGCCGCTTCGAGGAAGGTCGAATGGGCGCTCTTCTTGAGGCGCTGGTACGGAAAGCTCTCGAGTTCCGATTCGATGCACTTCACGTATCCCGGCAGAAGCGCGGTCTGGCGGCCGATATCGTGCGCCTTGTCCGTAATGCCCGCCATCCGGTCGTCGGTATACGTACCGCCGCCGGGCCGCCACAACACCTCGACGCGGCCGGGGCCCGAAAGCACATCCGCCCACGTATCGAAATCGTAGCCCTCGAAAAACCGGTCGCCCGTCATGAATCCCAGGGGCAAACCGGGCTGAATGGCGTGAACGGTTTCCTCGATAAGCGCAAAGAGCCTGCCGAGGGTTTCGCGATTGTGCGCGAGGTACTCGCGGCGAAGTTCGAGCTTCCCGGCAACAGACCCCGACGACAGCGCCGCCTGCAGGGACTCGCGCGTGAACGTCTTGCCCGCGCGCTGGCCGAACAGGGCGATGCATGTATCGCAGAAGCAGGTGGCGCCGATGGGCATGTGTCCGTACAGGCGCACATCATCGTCGATCCAGATGTAATCGGGCTGCGCTTTCGCCAGGGCCTCATATACCTGGCGGATGTAGTCCCGGAGCCGCTCGTCATTGGGGCAGAATGACCCCCGGCACACGCCGCCGCCGATATCCGTCATCGGGGTGAAGTCGCCCGAAAGCGAATGGGGCAGATTCTCCTCGTGGTGGCCGATGGTGGCGAGGATGTTGATGCCGGTGCGGTAGCCGCGGGCACGGGCCGTCGCCATGCGCGTCTCGAGCACCGCGATGCGCTCGAGCATGACCTCCAGCGGCAGCGGCGGATGTGACTCGGATGTAAAGAGGGTGATCTCGTCCGTTACGCCGCGATAGCGCTCGAAGAGATCCAGCAATTCGTGGAATCGCGTCTCATTCAGCGAGATCGGCGTGCCAATGCGGAAGCATACGAAGGCTTTTTCAATGCCGGACGGCGGCGTCTCAGGCCCGCCTTCCCCTGCCGATGCACGCGCCGAAAACGGGAATCCAGCGAACAGAGAAGCCAACGGACCACCCATCATGCCCATCTTGAGAACCCCCCGGCGTGTCAGACGCATAGACCCTGCCCTTTCCTTGTGGATTGTTCACGGCACTTGTTCCATGAACGCACTATCATGGGCATACCGCGCAAGCCAATCAACCACCAGCGAACCATGAGCCGTACGGCCCGCCCGTTGACGATGAAAACAGAACAGACCGGTGAGGGCACCGGTCCCACAAAAGAGGGGGAAATCCCGGCTTTTGGAATTCTCGAGGCAGGTGCTTGAATGCCCGGGGATTCCGCACACATTGCCTGTTCCGACACGTGCTTGCTAGGATATGGAGCGAGGCGGGCCCTTTCCAACGCAGTTTTGAACCCAGAGAGTTCTCCCATGAACATTCACCCCGTGTTGTTCGCTCTTGTGCTTTTCGCGGCCGCCTCCGCATCCGCAGCGGATTTGAGCGAAAGCCCGTACCCGTTGTGCAACGTCGTGCCTCCGCTCCTGGACTCCGACGACCCGCTCAGCACGGTCTCGCGCAATCCCGGTTCACTCCCGATTGTTGTCGAGCCTTTCGATGAACACGTGCGCGTGCTCATGCCGGCCATGCCGGGAGGGGAGCCTGCGCTGGCCGTGAGCGTGTCTGAGAACGGCCTCTATGCGCGCACATCCACCGGGTTGTTCCTCTTCAGCGAAGGCGGCACTTGGAAACCGATCGCCGATACGCGCCAGGCCGCGTGGGCGGCTCCCCGCTTGCTCTTGCCCGTAACGGGCGTTTTCGACGCCCTGGCATTGTGCAAAGACGCTTTCGCCGCGGAAGTGCCGGCGAGGGTCAACGCCGCCGCAGTCCAGGGAGATACGGTCTGGTTCGGCACCGATGACGGCCTGTTCAAGACCACGCCAGACGGTAAAAATGTGACGCGTCACGAACACTACGGCCTGGACGGCCCCCTTGCTACGCGGATCACCGATCTGGCCGTCGATTCCAGGGGCGTGCTCTGGGCAGGCACGCCTCTTGGCCTGAGTGCGCTCGAAGCGGATGGGACGTGGCTGCACATTCGCGGAAAGGATGGGCTTCCCTATGAAGACGTGACGTCGCTCGATATCGACGGAAGCGACCGCCTGTGGCTCGGCACGATGCGCGGAGCCATTCACTACCGCCCTTATGATGAGGGGCGCCAGTGGTTCTACCGGCAAGGCGAACGCTACCTGCCCCACGACGCCGTGCGCGATATCGCGGTCAGCGAGGACGGGCGTACGATCTACACCGCCACCGAAGGCGGCGTGGGCCGCATCGACATCGTCACCACGACGCTGCTCGAGCGCGCCCAGACCATTGAACGCCTCGTGAATGAACGCCACCGGCGGCTGGGTCTTGTCGCCGCCTGCACATTGAACGATCCTTACAATCCCACATCATGGACGATTCCCGATAACGATAACGACGGTCTCTGGACGTCGTACCACGTGGCGGCCATGTCGCTGGCCTACGCCGTTACCGGCGAAGAAGCCGCCAAGGCGTCGGCGCGGGCGAGCATGCACGCCATGTACATGCTGCAGAACGCCTCCGGTACGCCCGGCCTCGTCGCGCGAAGCGTCATGCCCTTGGACGAAGCCAAGCGTGCCGGGAAAGACAAGGATCCCCAGTGGCGCCTGACGCCCGACGGCACGATGTACTGGAAAAGCGACACCTCATCGGACGAGATCGACGGCCATTACCTCGCCTTTTACACCTACTGGGAGCACATCGCCAAGGAGGACACCGCCGAGCGCGAGAGCTGCATCCGGCAGGTGCGCGCCCTCACCGATTACATCGTCGACAACGGGTACGTGCTGCTCGACTGGGACGGTAAACGGACGCGCTGGGGGTTCTGGGGCCCGGAACTGCTCAACAACCAGCCCGAACATTACCTCGAGAACGGCCTGAACAGCCTCCAGATACTGTCGTTCCTGAAAACCGCGCATTACATCACCGGCGACGGAAAATATCAGCAGCACTACGAATTGCTCATGCGCGACCACCACTATTTGTCCAACGTACTGCTCGAGAAGAAGGTCTTTCCGGACATGAACAACCACTCGGACAACCAGCTTGCCTACGTCGCGTGGTATCCGATACTGCAGCTCGAGCACGATCCCGCGATCAGGCAGCCCCTGCACCAGGCCGTCCGCCGTCACTACAAGTGCCTCGCGCGCGACAGGTCCAGCTTCTTCTATTTCGTGACGGCGACTATCGAACCGGACTACGTGGATTTGGAGTCTGCCGTGACGAATCTCAAACGGATCCCCACCGACCGCCGGGAATGGCGTATGGAGAACAGCCACCGAACCGATGTTGTGTTCGATCCGCGCGTCGACCGCTTCGGAAAACCCCAGTTGTTGAGCGTGTTGCCCGTGGACGAACGCAGTTTCGCCAAGTGGAACCGCAACGTCTACCTCCCCGACGGGGGCAGCAACGGAACCCGCGAGGACGACGGCGTCGCCTATCTGCTGCCGTACTGGATGGCACGGTACCACGGGTTCATCGCAGAAAAGGAATGATTGGCGCGAAAGCGGCAGGCGTGAGCCCTGGGATCAGGGTCGAGACCGCCGCTGTGCGTGTTGGCCTGTCTTGCGTAATTGGCCTTCTCGTGACCTTCTCGTGGTTGAACCGCCGCGGCCTTCGGCCTTAATGTAAAGGGTCAGCAACGATTGGCCGGCAGGCGTCCGCGAAATACACGCACCCGTCAAGGGGATTTCGCCGACGGCGCGCCATTCATGGAACCGGTAGGGGCAGGGTTGAATTCGCATGCAGGGCAAGAGCTTTTTCGGTGTCGCGGCGGGAATCCTGATGGTGTGGGCCCATGGCGCTTTGGCAGCCGAATCGGCCGAGACGGTTGACCCGGCGCTGGCCGCCAGACTCATCGAGGAAGCCACGGCCTGCCAGGAATGGCCCGCCGAGGAGCAACTGCCGCTGCCGCCCAGCGGATGGTACACCCTCGAACTCGCGGGCGAAACCATCGACGTGTTTCGCGACGAATACGGCGTGCCTCACGTCTTCGCGCCGTCCATACCTGGCGCCTTTCGCGCCCAGGGCTACGTTACCGCCGAGGACCGGTGCCTTCAGTTGCTCAAACGGCGGGAAGCCGTCCTGGGGCGGATGGCGGCGTTGAACGGCGAGAGCGGGCTGGGTCACGACCAGAGCATTCGCACCCGTGGATTCACGCGCGATGAAATGCGCGCGATGATGGCGGCCCTGCCCTCGCAACAGCGCGCGTATCTCGAGGCCTACACGGAAGGAATCAACGCCTATCTCGCGCGCGTGGCGCCCAATATCCCGCCCGTCGAGACGTACGAGTTCGTGGCGGGCGCGGTCTATTTCATCACGCGCATCGGCGATATGCTCGACCAGGACTACGACCTCTTCCGCCTGCTCGGCGTCGTGCGGATGTTCAAGGGGGATGAATTCGCCCGGAACATGCTCGAGGACTGCATGCCCCTCGATGTGCCCACCGCACCCACGACCGACCATAGCCTGCCCGAGCCTGAGCCCGAACCGGCGCCTCGAGAGCGGCCGGCGTCTCGACAGCCCATCGTGGACCCCGAACCATTGGCGGCCCTGCTGCGCGAAGAAATTGAGCTGCGTGCCTATGCCCGGGCGGAAGGCGTGACCGCTGAACTCGGCAGCCAGGCCTGGGCCGTTTCTCCCCGGCGCAGCACGACGGGCCACGCCATGCTCTTTGCCAGTCCGCAATTGCAGTACGACGCTCCCGCCAACGGCATACTCACCCATTTGGTCGCGCCGGGCCTGAACATCAGCGGGGTGTCCCACGTAGGCATCCCGGGCATCATCGTGGGCCACAACGAGCGCATCGCCTGGGGCGTTACGTCCGGCCTGCTGGACCAGTATGACGTATTCATCGAGCAATTGAACCCGGAGAACCCGCATCAGTACCGCCACAACGGCCAGTGGAAGGACATGGAACGCATCGAAGCGCCCATCGTTCTCCGCAACGAAGACGGGGACTACGAGGTCATTCCCTACACCGTGTACCGCACCCTGCACGGGCCCGTCCTCATCTGGGACGAGGAAAATCATCGAGCCTATGCCAAGGCCCATTCATTGTGGGGGCTGCAATTACAGGCATTCGCTTCTTACATCGAACTCGCCTTCGCCCGCGATTTCACGCAATTCGAGGAGGTCTTGCGCAAGATCACCGGCGCGCATCATTTCATCGCTGGTGACACGGATGGCAATATCGGTTACTGGCTCACGGGCCGGATGCCCATACGGCGCGAAGGACACGACCCCCGCCTGCCTGTTTTCGGGACAGGCGAGTTCGACTGGCAGGGGATCGCCGTCGCCACGGATTTCGCCCACAGTATCAATCCCAAGGAAGGCTGGTTCGGCAATTACAACGACAAGCCGGGCGTGCGCGTGCCCGGGTTCTGGCCCGAATACGCCCTGGGCCATCGCATCCGCCAGACGTTGCTCGAAACCAACCCCATCGACTGGGAAACCTTCGTCGGGATCAACCGTGCCAACGCCGAGCAGCACATGGTCGCCGCCTACCTGAAACCCTACCTGCTCGGGCTCCTCGAACAGCATGCCGTGGACAACCCGGACGTCTCCGCGGCCCGCGATTTCATTGCGGCCTGGCCCGAAACCGATGCCGAGGGCTCGTCCGCCGCCCTGCTATTTAACGAGTGGCTTATGGACACCATGGTCGAATTGCTGGCGCCGGAATTCGGCATCCTGGTCGAACGCAATATGGACCTGACCAACCTGCAGATCTTTGGGATTCTGGCGTTTCGGATTCTCGAGCCCGAACGCTCGGGCATTGTGTTGAAAGGCGACTACCTCGACGGCCGCGACAAAGACGCCATTGCCTTCAAGTGTTTTCTGGGGGCGCTGAAACGGTTAACCGAGCGACACGGACCCAACATGGAAGAGTGGCCTTACGAGCCGCCCATGCAGGACTTCCCCCACATCGGACGGTATCCCTGGCGGCAAAGCGGCACCTACTGGATGGCCGTCGAGCTCAGCGAACCCATGCGCGTGCGCGATATGCTCGTGCCCGGGCAGTGCGGCCTCCAACGCTCGCCCCATTTCAACGACCAGGTCGATCTCTTCCACTACTGGCAACTCAAACCGTCGCGCTATCTGCCCGAGGACTTCGGCTACCGCGGCTATGGCGAGCAGCAGCCACCCGAGAATGGTCATGGCCGATAACGGCGCGAACACTGAGTCGCGCGGCAACAGGGACCCCGGAACGGGGTCCAATTTGAATAGCCGCGGGCGCAGCCCGAGGATCAGAAGCTGCAACGACGGGCCGACCCTGAAGGGGTCGAACTGGTCCGGCTTCTTTGTTGAACCCCTCCAGGATTCTGAGGAATTTGGTGGGGCTGCGATCCCGGGGCTGCGTCACGCGTAGCCGCGCGACTTGCCCCAGGCTATTCAAATTCGACTCCTTCGGAGTCACGGTTCAAGTTCAGCCCCCACAGACCAGCAGATTGCCCGATAGACAGAGTTGCCTCGGCTCATCCGCCCCTGCCGGGGCTTCGCATGTTCCAGATCCCCGCCTATCGCAGAACAACCACGCATTCCGTGATGAACATCACCCGACACGCGATCCGTGGTATCCGTACTACTATCTTCTAGAATTCGTGCAAGCTGCAAAGATTTCTGGCAGAAGAGGGCCATAAACTACTTAATTCCAATGTCTTATCTCCCCCTTTGGAGGGGGCGAACGCCGGAAGGCGTTCGGGGGGAGGATTCCGGTTCCGGAAATTTGGTTGCGGCTATGCTGCGCCGTGGTATCCGTGGTGAGCATTTCTGGAATGGGCTGTTGCTAGACGTGCCCAGAGGCCGGCCATGGCCCATTCAGTCCATGCCGTCCATAGGGTCCATAGGGTCCCGCCCGCCTATTGTGCCGCCTTAAACACCTTGGGCTTGACCAGGCGCTGGAAGTCATTCATCGGCACGCGGATGACCTCCGTATGGGACCCTGCATTGAACGCGATGCGATCATTATCAATCAGGCCCTCTTCGATGAAGACATCCATGTCGTAGAGGTTGCCGAAGGGCGGCATGGCTCCCACGTCGCACTCGGGGAACAGGCCCCGGAATTCGTCCTCGGAGGCAAGTTCCGCATTCTTCACGCCCAGGTCGCGTTCCAGTTGTGCGAAGTCCACCTTGTGGTTGGCGGGCAAGACCACCATGGCCATCTTGCCGTCCAACTTGACCATCACGGTCTTGGCCATCTCCTTGCCGGAAATGTGCGCCGATGCCGCCACCTCCTGGGCGGTGTAAGCTTTCGAGTGGCTGATGGTGACGTACTTGATGCCCTCGCGATCGAGGAATTCCTTCAGTTTTCGTACCGGCATGACAGTCTCCCTTCCGTTCCCCGAAAACAGCCCCAGGGATGTGTCTCCGCATTGCTCCGCATGCCCAAGCGCTTACAGTCTATCACGATTTGCCAGTTTTGACAGGGAAAAACCGCGCCTGATGCCAGTGCAGTTGCCCTGAAACCAAGTGGGAATCGTCCGTTCGCAGATATCGAGTACGCTTGTGCTGCGTGGTCCAGGCTGCAGCAGCAGCGTTTCCCTCCGTAATTCCTTCGCTGGCAGGAATCCAGAAGGCCCGCGCCTATTGCTCGTAGGACGTGCTGAAGGAGGACTGAATCCACACGCCCACGCCGTGCGACTCGATGGCTCCGCCCGAGGTGTAATTGGTATACGCGCCGTACAGCAGGTTGTTGCACCGGCGCAGATGCCAGATGGTGTCGCCGAAAAGGTCGGCCCCGCGCCATTGCCAGACGATATCGCCCGAAACCACGTCGCCCGTCACGTTGAAGAGCCGGCGCCGGGACTCGCCGGCAAACCGCAGGGCGCCAAACCCGCTGAAGGGCGCGTTGGGTGCGATCTGGCTCGAGACGGTGACGAGGGTCAACTGGGTCTGCTCGGGCTCCGCTGCCCCGTACGTATCGACATAGCCCGAGGCCCAGGTGCCCCGCAGCGTGCCGGGATTGGTCATGGTGCGGAATTCGCCGTGGCCGGTGCCGCCGAAGCGGTTCGCGCTGCCGATAAACCGCTGATACGAGCCCACGAGCACGCCGTCGCCGAGGCGTAAGTCCCAGAAGAATGCCCCCGATAACCGGCTCATGGAAATCTGGACCTGCGTGCCGATGATGCTGCCGTTGTCGATGTTGTAGCGCAGAAACTCGGGGCTGTCATCGGCTTCGTTCCGAATCAGGGCATACCCCGAGACCGTGCCGCCGCTGTTCGCGGTAAGGTTGAACACCGCTGTAAAATCCCCGGGCAGATTGGGCGACTCGACCGTCCGGTCGCGAAACGACCCCGCCCAGGCCCCGGTGATGGCCGTCAAATCCCGTACCGGCGCGCGCACCCACGTGGCATGGCCGAACCGGATCAACGCATCCGACGCGTCGAACTGCCCGTAGACCGCTGCGATGAGGTCACCGCCGAAGAAACCAAACCAGTCGGCCTCGTTGTCAATCAGATCAAGCCCGCCAAAGGTAAAGCCCACCTCGGAACCGGATAATCCCCCGCGCACAATGTCGAAATTCACCTCGGGCGGCAACCCCAGGTGTTCGTACAGGGTGCCGCTGCCAAGAATGTTCGTCTCGTCCAGCACGGGCGTTATCGACGCCGTGCGCGACCGCTGGGGAAATCCCGTAAACCCGAACTCGTCGGTATACGCCGCCGCCCACGGGGTATCGGCACTCAGGTTACTGGTCGCTT
>CAZFOG010000108.1:11572-16260 GCA_964520685.1 uncultured Nitrospiraceae bacterium
ACTGCCCGTGTTATCCGTGCTCACGTACATGCCCGCCATAAGGGTGCTGCCAAGACGGACATACCACGTCTGGTCGCGGTCCAGCCCGCCGCTGCCGGACTTCAGGGTGAACGTCCCATCGTCCCCCGAGGCCGTCCCGGTCATTTGCACCGCGATACGGTTCGAGGCGGTCGGGCCTTCCCGGAACACGCGGAAGAGGGTGCCGCTGCCGGACAGCCCCGTGCCGCGCTGGCGAATGTTGAGGAGAATGGCGTACTGGAGCTGGCCGTACTGCGCGCTTGCGGCGGTGCGATCGTCGCTGAAACAGGCGATCCAGTTGCCTGCGAACCGGATATCGGGAGCGTCTCCACCGCCGCCGCCGCCACCACCACCACTGTCGCCACCATCACCGCCACTGTCACCACCACCACCGCCGCCGCCGCCGTCACCCCCGCCCCCGGGTTGATCCCCCGAATCCGGGATGGCGGTCTTGATTTCGAGCCCTCCCCCTTCGCACCCGGTCCCCAACACGAGAACCAGAACCAGAGGGATAATGACCATGCTGTATCGTAGTGCGGCGTGCACGTATCTCTCCTTCGCCGGCCCCTGCGCTTGCCAGTATAGGCCTCGCTCCCATTCGCGGCAAGCCGGGGCAGATTCCACCATTCGTCAAAACGCGCCAACAACCACCCGCGTTGACGGGCCGCCAACCTTGCGTCCAGGCCTCGCTGCGTGTGGCACCCCTGTCAGAGGCGGTGCTACAGCCTGAACTCCGTCTTGAAAACTCCAAAAACCGGGGCCGCCCCCGTCCGGGTTATTTGCGGTAAATCAGCCGGCGGAATCCGGGATCATCGCGGTACGCGGCGAATTCCTGATCGTTCCCGGCTTCCTCACGAAACACCTCGCCCAGCACGATGGCGACGTTGAGGTACGCCAGCATTTTGTCACGCTCGCCCCGGCGCGCGGCCGTGCAGGCAAGGTTGTAGTAGGGCGCGGGTTCCTGGGGATCGAGTTCAATGGCTTTGCGGTACTGGGCCTCGGCTTGTTCGATGCGGCCACGCTTCAGAAGCACATTGCCGTAATTGTTGTTGTTGGCCACGCTGTCCGGCTCCAGAGACAAAGCCGTCAGGGCCTCCGCTTCCGCCTCATCGAGCCGGTCCGTGAGGCGAAGCAATACGGCCAGGTCGTTATGGGGGCGGCTCCAATTGGGATCGAGTTGAATGGCGCGGCGGTACGAGGCCTCGGCTTCCTCGAATCGCTCCATGTGCATCAACGTCAACCCGAGCCCATTGTGAGGGAAAGGCCAGTCGGGACTCAGCTCGATGGCTTTCCGGAACGCCGCCTCCGATTTGTCGAGCGGAGCGGTTGTCCACCGCTGACCATACCGCAGAACGCCAAGGGCAAAATAGGTCTGCGCCGTCTCGATGACGCCCTCTTCGGCCAGCACCGCAACCGCTTCAACGACATACCGGGTACGCACGCGCCGCGCCTGCGGATCGTCCTCCAGACAGGCCAGCATGGTGTCGATCAGAAGACTGGCCTGCCCGGGCGACAGGTCCACAACATACGAGGGCCCGCTCGAAGGTGCCGGTTGACGCGTAGCAACAACAAACACCGCCGCCGCTGCCGTCACGGCCGTGATGAGCCATATAAGCTTATGCGATCGCATTGACTGTGACTAGATTACCGCCAATCGCCGTCTTTAATACATCTTACGCGGAAGTACCTCTTTTTGAAACCGCCCGAAGACCTCCTGCGATCCCCCTTCAACCACATACAGCTTCCCGTACGCATGAACTCTTCGGCCTGGGGGGCAGGCGGGAAGGTCAGGGCCGGCGACCAACTCCCGGGGAGTCGCCGAACTGACATCCACGTCAGGCCATGCCACTGCAACAACGCGGTTCAGGCCACCCAGGGTGACAAGGCTGAGGATGGGAGGCTCTCCTCCCTCACTTGTGTGGGGCAGGGGTCCCTGTCCCCCGCTCAAGTAGTTGAACGGTTTCGCGCCTGCCACTTCGGGAAGCTCCAGGCGAACCGGCATCGAGACGTCGACGGCTTCCTTGCCCTGATTGCCCAGCCACAACTCGAGGTCAAGGTTATCTTCATTGGGCGTGATGCGCCCTCCGGCCGTATGGCCCTCGACCTGCTGCTCGAACCACCACGAGTTACCCTCGCTCTCCTGCCACTGAGGCGCGAAAGCTGCCGGGGCGCCATCCCGGCCGCCCAGGCGCATTTCGCGCGGGAACGTGATGCGAAACGGCTCGGGCAGATTCGGAACCTTTGCCTCGATTGCGCCATTTCCGGAAAGGTGCAGGCGGATACGTGGCAGTGGCCCGGCCGGTTCTCCGGCCGTAACACGAAGGGTCTGGGGGGTATCGTCCGAATGCACGAGAAACACCGCGCCGAAGGTTCCCCCGGGTTCAGCGAACACCTCGACGCCATCCAGCGGCCCCATGCGGCTGTGAGAGAGCTCCCGCCATCCGGCGTTTTCCTGCCGGTAGATACGCGGCCAGCGGTAATCGGTCAGGCCGGTCACCATAACGGGCACGAGATCGCGGCCGCCTCCGAGCGAGAACTCGGCCCGGTTGTCCTGCGCGCAAACCTGGCTCGGGAAATCGGAGAGCCCGGTGCCGGTCTTGACCTCGACGATACGCGGCGCGGCCGAACCGTAGGCCACGGTTTCGCGGCGTGGCGTTGCGGCGGAGTCGTGGGGGCCGTAGGGCAGCCAGAAGGCCGAGAATTCAATGGTGTCGCCCTTTTCGAGGCGGATGGTATCGGCATCAGGCACCAGGAGCAGGCGCGTATCCCCCTTTTTCTCGCACCACACGCTCACGCCAGGACCAAACGAGGCGTTCCAGGTGCGCAAAACGATCGCATTCGACCCTTTGGGCTCGCCATACACCGCCATGAAGGCGTTTTGAGCCGGCAACGCGTGGCCCCGAACGGCAAAATGGTCGCTTTCGAAGGTGAGCGGGGTGTCTTCCAGGCCTGTGGCGGCCGCGTGGGTATACCGCAACGCCTGGACCCAGCTTGCGACGGTCAACAGCCGGAAATTCTCGCGGGCGTTCTCGACCTTAAGGGGCTCGAGGGCCTCGTAACGCACCCGAATGAAGTTGCGCAACTCGTCGGACTGGGGCAGCTCGAAGGTGTCCACCGTGGCCTTGATTCTGCCGTCGGTCGACCGGTACTCCAGGCCGATATCCATCCAATTCGGTCCGGTGCTGTGGTAGGTGGTGCCGCGATAGGTCAGATACTGCCAGTTTTCGCCGGTCTTGTACGACAGAAAGCTGTGGCCCGCGACATTGTCATGCTGCGGCTGCCCGCCCCAGAAAGTGGCCTGGCTCATGGCGCGGAAATCGGCGATGGCCACGCCGGGCAGTCCGGCGAACTTGAACGGTACATAGCAGGTCGTTTCGGTAACCCCGGTCGAACTGTGAAAGTAATCCATCCACGCCCCGAGCGACGAAAACTGCTTGACCATGTGGCGGCCCCAGTTCTGATACAGGTGGAGCGACGCCATCTCCCGCGATTCGTTGGGCGCGAGGGTCAGGGGGAAGTAGGTCTCGCTGAAGGAGGTGTCATGAGGATTATAATACTTCTCCTCCTTCTCGCCGGCGAAGTTCTTTGATATCTGTACCGTCATGGGCAAGGGATGGCCCTCGCCATCGAGGAGAATCCCGCCTTCGACGATGCCCCGGTTGCCCCGTACCGTTTCGTGGCAGATGTAGAGCGTGCGGGGTTGCGCGTCGTTGGTCACGCGAAACCGCGCCGTCTCGTACCGGTTGGGATGATGAAAGAAATGCCCCTGAAATCCCCCCTCGCTCACCGTGCCGATGGTGTAGCATCCCCTCACCGCGTCGTACTGCATGGGGGCGATGGCCTCAATGTTGGCGAATGCTTCAGGGGCTAGCGGCGGCGTCTCGCCAAACAGAGGAAACGCGAAAAAAGCGGTCTCGCCCGCAGCGATAGGTTTCGCATCGAACGCCGCTGGCGCAATGCCCTCCACACGCATACCTGCCAGCGCGAAATCCCCGGTAGCGTGCCACGTAATCGACGCGAGCAACTTGTCCGGGTAACCATACAGCGCCAAATCCCCCTTGAGCGGGGCGAGGGCGCCACCGGCCGTGGCCGCCTGAATGTCGAGCCAGTGCACCTCGCAGAAATACGGCCCCCGCCGGTACAGGTTAATGCGTGAATCGGGCGCGGCGTTCTTCGTGGTGTAGACCGCGCCCGAGGCATCGGTGATCTCGAGGGACAGCCATTCCGCGCCGGTAGCCGCCTCCACAAGACGGTGGGGCGTGCGCAATTCCCCGCGAAGCTGGTACTTGCTGGCGTTGACCTCGAAGGCCGTGCGCGAGCCGTCGAAGTAGCAGACCTCGAGGGCGGGCCGCTGCGGCCAGCTATACTGGCGGAAATCGTTCTCCCAGGCCGCCCGGGCGGTGATGCAACAAAGGGCCGCCCCGAGAGCCGCCCCGGCCATGCGCGTATTCATGAAGCCATTCCTTAGGACGCAGTCATTTGTACGGTAATTACCCGGACATATTACCATGCATGTCAACCCTTTGCGAGTGATTGTCCGAGCCCAAATCCGGGTAAGGGGCCGGCCTCTGGAGAATGCCGGGTAGATCGTCCATGGAGAGCCCATCTTTGGCACGCCCACGCCGCGAGACCAGCCGCCCACCGCGGCTGTCCTGCAAACGGCCGGTCTG
>CAZFOG010000109.1:0-16211 GCA_964520685.1 uncultured Nitrospiraceae bacterium
CCGGTGCCGACGTGATTTGCGTGCAGGAGACCAAGGCCCTCTCTTCCGACCTCTCGGATTCCCTGCGCAGTCCGGACGGCTACTGCAGCGTGTGGCAAAGCGCGAAACGCCGGGGGTACAGCGGCGTCGCCACCTACTTCCGAAAAGACCGGCAGCCTGTGCGTGTCGAGAGTCTGGGCATGCCGAAATTCGACGACGAGGGTCGGGTGCAAGTCCTGGATTTTGAAACGTTTGTGCTTGTCAACGCCTATTTTCCGAACAGCCAGGCTGAGCGTGCGCGTATCCGCTACAAACTGGAGTTCTGCCGGGCAATTGTCAAACTGGGCCAGGACTTGCGTGAAGCAGGCAAGCACATGATTCTGTGCGGCGATTTCAACATCGCTCACCGCGAAATCGACCTGGCCCGTCCGAAAGAAAACGTGGACAATCCGGGCTATTATCCCGAGGAGCGCCGTGCCATGGACAGGCTGTTACGGGCAGGATACCTTGACACGTTCAGGCACCTGACGCCCGAACCGGACCATTATACCTGGTGGTCTTACCGGACCAACGCCCGTGCCCGGAACATCGGCTGGCGCCTGGATTACCATGTTGTCGACGAAGCGTTGTTGCCCAGACTCCAGGAATCCCGAATCCATCCCGAGGTTCTGGGTTCAGATCATTGTCCGGTGGCTCTTGCCATCGATTGAGGGTGCACGGTATGCGGTCAAAAGTCACCACCAAACGCGGGGATCAGGGTGAAACGACGGCCCTGAACGGAGAGACCTATTCGAAGGCTCATCCCATTGTGTGGTGCGTCGGCGCCGTTGACGAGGCCCGCGCGCAGACGGCCCTTCTGCATCAGTTGCTGAAATCCCAACATGACCCGGCCCTCGTCCCGGTCACCGATTTTCTATTCTGGATCCTGCACACGTTCTTCATTATTGGCACCGAGTGCAGCGATCCCACGGGAAAACATCCCGAGTACCGGCGGGGAAGAATCGATGCCGGCACCCTGCGTACGCTCGAGGAGGCCCAGATGCGTCTCGAGGCAGAGGTCAATCTGCCGCAAGCGTTCATCGCAGGGGCATCGAACATCCCCGCCGCCCATGCCGACCTCGCCTGCACAGCGGTTCGGCGTCTTGAACGGGCCTTCGCGCAGCTCCGGCAGGCTGTCCCCGAGTTCGATGCGGGCGTCATTCCGGCCTTTCTAAACCGCCTGAACGATTACCTGTACATACTCGCGCGCTGGCTGGAACAGGGCAGGCACATGCCCGTGGATTACGCCATTCTGGATAAACCGGCGCAGGAATAGTGCCCCGTTGTCATCCCCCTGAGCCGAGATCGGTCGGGGCAAAATCGTCTGTTAAGACCATGCCCCGTTCGGGGCTGGCCACAACCGGAGAAATCTGCCGTATCCGGTCCTGCATCCGCGCCACGGGCAGTTTTCCAGCTTCTTCGAGGCGGTGCGTGAGTCCGGCCAGTTGTTCCACGCTCAAGGGATGATTGGACACGGCCCCGGAAGGCCATTCGGCATACGTGCCCGCCGGTCCACCCTCAGGCGACTGCGGAATCTTCACCGCTACCAGGACGGTGTTCAGGCTGCTCCTCGCTTTGAACGCGTAGGTGAATTCAAAGACCTTGCCCAGAGTCGCCATAAGGTCCTGCACCCGGTCCCGCTTGGTGTGACGGTCGGTTTCCACGGTGTTGTACACGAGGCAGCCGCCATCTTTGAGCCGCTCGCGCGCAATCTTGAAGAACTCGACCGTTGTCAGGTGGTATGGCAGGCTAAGGCCATACGGGCTGGTACCGTAGGCGTCCATCATAATGGCATCGTACTGCTTGCGGGTACGGCGGATGAAGACCCGGCCGTCGGCCACGGTAATGCGCAGGCGCGGGTCTTCGGGTACGTGGAAATAGTCGTGGGCAACCCGTACCACCAGGGGATCGATCTCGGCGACGTCAATCCGGACCTCGGGGTAGAATTGCAGGAAGGCTTTCGGGCCGGTCCCGCCGCCGAGCCCCACAAACAAGACCTCTTCCGCGATTGGATTGAAGATCATGGGCACATGGAAGAAATCGGTGTACTCAAAGCCGCCTTCAACGGGGTTCCGGAGCGACATCTGGCTCTGGCGGGTCTCGTCAAATCGCAGCATCCGGATATCCCCTTCGTCAACCACCAGGATGTGGTGATACGCGCTGTAGCGGTCGAAGAGGATTTGCGCATCCGCGGGCCCGCAGGCGCAGAGCAGTGTCAGAAGCAGCAGCGGCGCCGCCGCGTGTCGTTTGCGGTACAGGGCCGACGCCGCGATAATGACGCACCCCAGCGCGGCTATGGCTACGGATACCCAGAACAAGGTGGCACGAACGCCGTACCGAGGGATGAACACGAAAGTGATCAACATCACGCCCAGAATACTCCCGAGGGTGGAGAGGCTGGCGATCCAGCCGGCTCCCTGCCCCACACGGTCAATGCTCCGCACCTTAAGCCGTATCGCCTGGGGCATCACGGTGCCCAGGGCAAGGATAGGAACAAACGTGCAGGCTCCGGCAGCCAGTAATGGCCACCACCACGCCGGTTCCATATTCTCGAGGGAAAACAGCCAATCCGCGGTGCGCAAAGCCAGCGGCTCCATGGGCAGGGCCGTCAGGCCCGCGGCGAGAAAGACCATTCCCAGCGGCCACCAGGCATCGAACCGGTCGGCCAGGTATCCGCCCAGGGTGTAGCCAATGGCAAGCCCGGCCATACACACCGAAATCTCCGCGGCCCATATTTCCAGGGTGCTGCCGAAATCGCGCTGCAGAATCCGCACGGCCAGAAACTCGTAAATCATCACGGTTGCCCCCGAGTGGAGCACACAATAAGCCAGCGCTACGGAAACCGCAGCGCGGCCGAATCGTGACCGGGACTGAGCAGATGCCGCCCGTATATCCGAGGATGCGGACATTAGAACCTCCTACGCGTTCAGAACGTGGCTGGATGGATTCTTGTACGCTGGCAGCGCGTTTACAGACGGTTCTTCTTTGCAAGAAACTCGAGCTTGAGCCCCGCCACAGCGGTGCGGAGCAGCGAGAAGGGTTTCCCGTCAAACGCGGCCGCCATCAGCTCGTTGAAAAGCTCAAACTTCCGTCTGGAATAGGGATACCAGTTCAGTTCGATCTTCGAACTCTGCTTGTCCACCACAATGGACTTGATATTCGAGAAGGTATGCAGGCCAAACGAGCCACGATAGCGTCCGAAGCCGCTGTCTTTCACACCGCCGAAGGGAAGCCCCGAATTCGCCTGTGTGGCCAGCACATTGTTGATCGATACGTTTCCCGTCACAATACTGCGCGCCACGCGTTCGGCCCGCTCGAGATCGGCCGACCATACGCTCGCGCTGAGACCAAACGGCGAATCGTTAGCGAGATCGATGGCCTCCTGTTCGGTCCTGAATTTCCCGACCGTTACCACGGGCCCGAAGCTCTCGTCATAAACTATCTTCATGCCGTCTTTGAGCCCGGTCACGACGGTTGGCGGGAACACGTGGGACTTGCCCTCGCGCTGCCCGCCGCACGCAATGGCTCCTCCCTTTGCCTTCGCATCGCTGATCTGTTCCTCGATTTCCTCGATCTGGAATTCCGCGGTCATACATCCCACATCCAGCTCGCCGTCATCTGGCCCGGCTCCATCAGGCGCAAGGGTCTTGAGTTTGGCGATCTTCTCGGTCAGCGCCGCCACAAAACGGTCATAAATGCCTTCCTGGACATATACCCGCTCGACGGATGTGCAGGTTTGCCCGCAATTCGCGAACGAGCCCCATAGTGCGCCGTTGGCCGTGCGGTCTATCTCGACGTCGTCGAAGACGACCATGGGATCCTTGCCGCCCAACTCGAGTTCCAGGGGGATGAGATGCTCAGCCGCTGCTGCCATAACCTTCTTGCCCGCTCCCACACTGCCGGTGAAGAAGATCTTGGCGGGTTTTTCGTCAATGAGCATCTGGGCGTGCTTGCGGGTGGCATACACCACCTGGATAGCGTCATTCATGAAGCCGCTGTTGCCGGTGAGCTCTTCATAGAGCCCTTTCAGCGGCGTATAACTCGAGGGTTTCAGAATCGCGGGGTTGCCCGCAATGAACGCGCACATAATGGGAACAAACGATAAATGAAACGGGTAATTCCATGGCGAAATCACCAGGACGGGACCCATCGGTTCATAAACCACCTTGGACTTTTTCCCGAACAGAAAGATCGGTGTCTTGGCTCGCTGCTCCGCCAATATGCGCTCCGCATTCTTTTCGTAGTAGTCAATGGTATCGAGCGCCGGAAAGACCTCGAGCATGAGGGCGTCCGTGCTGCATTTACCCGTCTCATTCACGATTTTCTGGGCGATTTCTTCGCGGTTCTCGAGCAGATACCGTTTGAGTTTTGATGCCTCGGCAAGGCGCTCTCGCACGGACATCGCCCTGAGTTTCTCGAAAGCCGCCCGGGCGCGCGCATAGGTGTCGGTGACCTCTTGTTCCGAGGGCGCAGGGATGGTGTACAAGACCTCTCCGGTGCGGGGGTTCTGCACAGTAATGCCGGTTTCAGTGTCCAACGTGCCGCCTGCCGTTACTGTCATTTTGACCTTGCCTCGCTATCAGGGCACTCCCGCGCCCGCTGCGTTTCAGACTGCGAAGGCCCGAGTATACCAAACACACGTGAAATGACCCAAGCTTGACGGGAAAAGGGGGGAATGCGTGGCCACGTTACAGGAACGCCTGGCCTTCGCCGCGGTAGGTAGGCGCCTCGTCAATCACCGCACCATCTGACACCAGTGCCAGCGCGTTAAAGTGTTCGCACAACTCCCCCGCCTTTGCGTGGCGCATGAAGACCGGGTCGCCCAGCGTAAGCGCAATATCTCCCGTGTAACGGAGCGGAGTCTGCACCTCCCCCGCGCCTTCCAGCTTCAGCAAGCGGGCCCCGCTCGGGAGATACGGCCTCGGAAGGCGGTCCGGACCACCGCCTCCGGACGCGATATACCCGCCACCCTGGCAGGTATACACCCCGGTCTCGGGTATGCGCGTGATCTCGACGGCGAACCCTGCCGCCGGCGCGTACTGCTGGTGGCGGTAGCCGTCAAACAAAGCCGGACCAAAGAATGCCGAACCCACGGTGATCTCGGTGACCGCGCCGTCGGTCACGGTGAAATCAATGCTTCCGCTCCCTCCCCCATTCACAAAAGCGAGTTCATGGGTGGCCTCGACTACCGCGTCCACCAGTTCCCGCCGCCGCCGCAACACATCGTTCCTGGACAATGCCTGGAGAAACCGCACGCCAGTGTTGCGAAAGAACCGGCCCGGCACGCCATCGGGCAGACCGGCGATTTGGGCCTCGTACGCCATCAGGCCCTCGAGACGCAAATGGGGGCTCCGTACGACGCGCTTTGCCAGCTCAGCGGCACTTGCCGCGCTGCGTATGGGGCTTCGCCGCACCCCGAAGTGGAATCCCAAGAACGCATACGAGATGTCGGCGTCGATGCATACCGGGACCGCGGTATCAAAGGCATGGCCCGACTCGTTCAGGTGCCCGGCATGGGCCGCGCAATCGACGACGCAGGTCAGACGCTTGCCCCGCCGCAGCTCGCGGCAGAGCGAAGCCAGCTCGGCCTCGCGCCACACCGGGTAGGCGATCAGCAGGTCATCAAAGCCCAACTGACTCAAGAACACCGCCTCGCCGGCGGTGTAACACATCAGCCCCGAGAACCGCTCGTCCGAGGCGAGAATGCGCTCGAGCAGAGGCACGCAGCGGACGGACTTCGTGGCAACCCGTATGCGGGTTTCCCCGGCTTTCTCGAGGACCGCGGCGATATTGGCGTCAAAAAGTTCGAGATCGACGAAAGCCAGCGGCAGAGGAGTTTCCCGGAATATCTCGCGATAGTATTCGTATGCCCGAACGCCTTCCCTCATGAATCGTCACCCAGTTTATCGTGAATATGAACGACACGGCCGCCGCGCTCGCGCAAAGGATACGGGAGAAACGCCACAAAGCCAATCAAGCAGGCGATGCCGGCGAGAATTGCCGACCCTTTCAGGCCGGCAACCGTAGCATCGGCCTGCACATCGCCCAGCCCTTTCAGATTGCTCAGGGTGACGACCCCGAGACCGATCATGATCTTCTGGAAAATGCCCTGGACGCCAAAGAACATTCCTTCGCGGCGCTGCCCTGTAAGGCGTTCATCATAGTCGACCGCGTCGGAGAGCAGAGCAAACGGAAACACCATGAAACCCGCCACGACCACGCCTACGAGTGACACCACCACCATAGTCTGTGGGATTACGCCGCCGATCGGGAAGAAGCCAACGCCTGCAAACAGCATGAAGACGAGTCCCGAGGCAAGAGTGGTCAAGAGAAAGACCTTGTATTTGCCGAACACGGCGGAGAGCTTCTGCATGACAAAGAACGATGCCACATTGAAGACAACGAAGAATCCCATAAGAACCGACGTAAACGCCTCCGTCTTCGCGAGCACCGTCTCGACCCAGTAGGGAATAATCGCGATCACAATCTGCAGCCCAAACCAGTAGAACGCCGTCGAAATCGCGATGACCAGAAATGCCGGATTCTTCAGGGTGAGCAGCATGCCCTTGACCATGGGCACACGGGGCGGGCCGTCTTCCACGCCCATGGGCAGGCGTTCCCGCACGGTCCACGCAATCGGAACAAAGGCAAGCACCGCGATGCAGCCAACGAGTGCCGTCGTTACACGATAGCCCAGGGTCGCCAGGAAGACTCCCACAAACGCGAAACAGACACTCGAAACCACGAGGAAGATGGATTGCGCCACGGTAAGTGCAACCCGCTCGTCGACATCAGGGGTCAGTTCAGGCAAGAGCGCGAGATAGGGCATCACCACGATCGAGTACAGGAAGAAGTACGCCTGGAGGAGCACAAGAAGATAAACGAAATTGACCATGCTTGTGGCCGCAACGGGCGGGTTGAACATGAGAAAAACGACAAGCGCAAACGGCAGGATCCCCCGGCGTATGAACGGGATCCGCCGCCCATTCGGTGAGCGGAAATTATCGGTCCAACTCGCAACGATCGGGCAATACACCGCTTCCGCCAGCCGGCCGATCATATAGGCCGCACCGAAGAGTTGCGGAGTTACCAGAGCCACTGCACCTTCCGTTCCGGGAAGGTACCGTTTCATGAGCCATTGCATCAACAGGAGGTCCGGGAGATTCATCCCAAGACCGGCAAGCCCAAAGACCAGTTTTGTACGAAATGGAAGTTTTGACAACGAATTCGCTCCTGCAAGGCTCAGATTTTGAAGACGCTGCGAAGCTTCAGCCCTTCTTCGGCGCGTCCCTCGTACTTGATCTTCCCCTGGAGTAAGGCGGTCTCCAAACGTTTTTTGCCCAACAAGATGGCTGCCCAGGTCCCCGCGGGCATGCTGAGGGTCAGTGCCGCATCGCTGGGAAGTGAGCCTTCTTGTATTGAAAAGCGGCCGTGGTCGATTTGCAGGGAGTAGGACTGCTCGGCCTCCCCTTCGTCGGGGGTAAGCCGCAACCCAACGACAGATGACCAGCCCTCGGCCCTCGAGGGCTCAAAACGGCCGCCCAGCCCAAGGGTAAGCTCGCGCGCCTGGGGGGCATAGCGCGCGGTTCCCCCGCCGATGCCCTCCCACCACCGCCGCTTGCGAGGTCCGACGGCGCAACGACCCTTCTCGCCCCGTTTCCGCCACCATGAATAAAGCCGGGGAACTGCGTGCTCGAACTCGTCGACGTACACCTCGCGGCGCTCGACGGCACTTCGCTCGATGGCCAGCGAAAAGCGCAGCACCTCGCGGGCGCTCTCGCCATCAAGAAGGGGTGCCTCTTTCCCCTCAATTGCCCGGACGAAATTGGCTGTCGAGGCAACGAAACCCTCGGCCCAGTCGGACGGCGCATCGAAATGGCGCCACCCGTCGCTGGTGAAGACCGACAGAGAAGGCCGCTCGTGAACATCGCCCGTGCCTTTGTTGATGAAGACAATCCCTTTTGACCCCGTTACTTCCAGCCACTCATCGTTGGGATAGTATTTCGAGGGTATGGTGAGGGCTCGTGCATGGGTGAAATCGCACACGCCATAGCGCCTTCCCTCCCGGCATTTCCACATCATTGTTGCCGGGCAATCAATCACGCCGTCCCCCGAATCGATCCAGGCCGAGACGCGCTCGGGCGCACCGAGCAGGTACCATGCCATAGCCCACTCATGGTGCCCGTGATCGAAGGTCTCGAATCCGTGGCCCCGTGCGACTTGCCTCAGCTGCTGTTCGTACGTCGAGGCAGGAACGTCCCACCCCCCGTCTGGACTCGACACGGAGCGCATCCGAAGACCCTCGAGCTCCCCAATCGCTCCATTCTCGATAAGGGCCTTCGCCATCGCCACCGGGGGATACAGGACGTAGCACTCCGTTACTTTGAAGAGCACGCCGGCCTCTTTTACCGCTGCCAGCATGCGATCGGCGCTTAGGAGGCTATCGGTCATAGGTTTCTGGCAGGCAATGTGTTTTCCCGCCCGTGCCGCCGCAATAACGATTGCCTCATGGGTGTCGAACGGGGTGAGCACTTCGACCGCGTCCACCGCTGGATCGGCGAGAAGCTCACGGTAATCGGTGTAACACGTGTCGGCCCCCCACTCGGCCTGGCGTTGCGCCGCCCGGTCCGCATCGGTGTCGCAGACGGCGTACAGCCGCGCTTCGCCCAGGCGGCCGTAGCCCAGGCGGTGCAAATCGGCTATGCGCCCACAGCCGATAAACGCGACGTTCACCATACTTCGAATTCCTCTGTTGTTCCCCCTTGCGAGCCGGTGGCATTCTGCCCGTTCTTGCGCACGCGCGTCAATGCGCCCTTCAGACACAGCAAGAGCGCCGGAGGCGACAGGCCTGCGGCGCTCTCACACGCTTAGTATATTGCGATTATGTGCCAAAGAAAGCCTGGGCGGCTGCCATCACGACGCAGACGGGGAAATCTCCCGGATACCGCATAAACTCGACGTGTCCGTCCATAAACAGGGCATTTGAGCCGCCCGGCAAGTGGTTCGAGTCACCAGCATCGGTGCCGAAATAATCCCACATGACCGGGATTTCGCTTTGTGCCTTTGCCCCCGTGGCCGGATTGTTTATATCGGTAATCAGGAAGCGCTCGATCCCCTCGCGAAGGCGGTAGATCAAATCGTCCTGGTCGTCATTGTTGAGATAGGGAATGTCCTCGTCATACTTCTCGACGTTGCCAAACAGCCCCGAAAGCCCCATGAAATACCCACCGTCCGCGATTTGCAAAATTCGAAACATATCCCTGGGACTCTGTTGCAAGGCAGGGTCGTTCGGATCGGCACCCGGCAGCATGAAATCCGACGGGAGGATTGCCCACCCAAAATAGTTGTACGAGTCCCAGTCTACGCGGCAGGGGTCGATACCCTGAGAGAGATCCCCTTCGATGTGCCAAAGCCCATCCGCAATATAGCCGGCAGAAGAATCCGACGGGCAGGAGAGAACATTGACATCGGTCAGATACTCGGGGAACATCGCCACCGCATTCAAGCACGCCTTGCGATCATTCTCGCGCTCGCACAAGGGCGCAGGGAAGTAGGTGCCCGGGCCTGTGCGCACGGCCCCTGTCCCGCCGCCATTCTCGGTGATATACGGCATGAGCTGCGGCCACTTTTCACCTTTTGACTCATTGGCATACATCTTGAATACAATCCCCATTTGCTTGAGATTGTTGGCGCACGAAGCGCGGCGGGCGGCCTCACGGGCCCGCGCAAGAGCCGGCAGCAGAATTGCGGCCAATATGCCGATGATGGCGATTACTACCAGCAACTCGATTAAAGTAAATCCTCTCTTTTTCATTACAGAGCACTCCTCAGTTTTTACTCCCAAACGCTTCACACTGCGAATGCAATTACCGGAGAATTTCCACCCCCTCTCCCAGGACAAATTGGAACCCGATTGCAGGCCCACCCATAGCATATAGTTTTTTTGTCTATAAATGCAAGGGTTGTTAGATGTCAAGGCAATTAGCCAAATGGGTGTCTAGCACCATTTGTCCTAGTGCAGAATTGAGAGGAGGCGGTGACGGCACAGCGCCTCGAGCGCAATGGCCGTGGTGAGCGAGGGCGACACGAAATGAACGACCGGCCCTCCCTCGGTGCGGCCCAGGAAAAAAGTCGACTCGGCCCATCCGCCCGTGATGGGATTCTGGCTGTTACTCAGGTAAGCGGCCCCCTGGCCGATGAGGGGCGTAAGGCGTCCCGCATTCATGAGCGTGAGGATCGCGAACGCGGTGTTTAAGTCGCGATCACCCCGGTCCCAATATACCGTCCCGGGTAATTCGGTGCACGCCTCAGCTTCCAGTTCGTCCGCCAGCCGCTCCACCGCAGGTGCCAGCCCCGAAACACCACCCTCGAAGTATGCGCGCGATACACAATAGTGAAACGCCAGATTGTCGGGGTAATAGTCGGCAACTTCCGGGAAATGGGTGTGATGCAGCCCCTCTTCCACAATCATATTAATCAGGCTGACGGACTCGGCCACGCCCGGCGTGTCGAGCATGCCGTACCGTCCTAATACGTAGAGCACGTTTGCATTCACGACGGCATCGATATCGTTGTACACAGCGTAATCTGGCACATCGGCATAGTGCAGCCACGTGAGAAAAGCGCCACTGTTGAGCGGCAGCCACGGCGGGTCTATCCGGCGTGTTGATTGGCCCAGGTCGCGCCAGTCGGCAAAGAACCACTGGAACGCGATGCTTGTGCCGGGGCCCCCGTCATACAGCGCGTCATCGAGAATGGCAGCATTAATGTTGGCCGTGTCATCGGCGTCGCTGGGAATGCCCATCTGCGGAGGATACAGGGGGTTGTTGACAGGCCCGCGAGGCCCATAGAGCCGAGGCCCCCTGAAGAGCGCGAGGGCGAAATCCTGGAGCGCCGTTGGCGCGCGCTCCGGGTTTGGGTCATATGGCCAGAACCCGAACGTGCCTGCATCCGGCTCACCGGGCGTTGATTCGAAGGTTCGCATGAACGACATCGCGCGTTGGCGCATCCGGCGTGCCGTGTCCGCACTCTCCTGTGGCAGCCCCAAGGCATCGAGGTTCTCTTCCCGTATAGGCACCAGGGCATGGTGGATGAACGCGGGCATAAACGGGTTTACTTCGCGATAACGCCAGCCCGGCAGGAAGTCGACGTACACTTCCTGCGGCCAGTTCCCCGCAAAATCTACCATCCGCCCGCACACCGGATGCTCGATAACCGTGTATTCGGCGACTTGTCTCGCCTCGAGATACTGGAGAGCACGCAGAATCGGGTCGGCCGGTTGACACGACGGCGCTATGGAAACGGCCGCAATGACCAGGAACACCGCGCTTAGCCCGGTCATGCGCCACGCTCTTATCCGCCTTAACGCCACTTGCCAGATAACCATTCCGCACCCCGTCATGCGCGACAGCGCTTCAAGCAACACTTCCACCACGCACAGGACACATACCAAATCGGCTGCTTGCGAGACTATCGGAGCAAACCGGGGCGCTGGATCCGGCCTGTACGCTCACCTCGTTGCCATTTCAACGGCCGGTATGCTGCGAACCAGCGGGAGCAGTTCTCCGTCTATCCCTTCTTCGTCCTCGGAAACATCCGATTTGAACAGGCCCCAGTGCTCGACGTGCGATACGGCTCCTCCACCGGCAGCCAGCGTGGCAAGCACACCCAGCGTTTCGACTTCCAATATCCCGCCGTCTGTATACACCTCGTTGTTACAGCCATAGTCGGGGTACGCGCCTCCCTCGATGCAGGCAAACCGTTTCACGAAAACGTCTCCGTTCAGGGCATAGGCCGTCCATCCCTGCTTGTTCAGCAGGCCAATCTTCTGCTTGTTTTCGCCAGCAGCGGGGTCTTGTTTAAGCTGAATGTACTTGTCTCCCCAGCGCCATCTCGGATCGCTCATGTTCGTGTAATGCCAGAGCACCAGCGGCCGTGCGGGCAAGAGGTACTCGGGGTGCGGCCGGTAGTCCTCCTGTGGAATAATGGCGCGTCCGCCCTGGGCCATCACCGAGAGCGCCCATGGCGCAAGCGTCACATCCCACAAGCTGGTGTTGGTAAGGGTATGCTCGACGCGCACCGTCGCGCCGTCTTCTATAAACCCGATGCGGATGTCCTTCTTGATGCCGGTCGTGACTTCCACGTCCTGAGAAAGCAGGAGCGTCTTGCCGTCCCAATCCGCCTTGACCGGCGCGTTATCCGGCGCATACGTCCGCGGGGAAGTCTCGGGGGCGTGCCAGAGACGATGGCCGCCATAGCTGCGCCACTCGTCCCCTCCTGTCTTACCCAAATGTTCCGCCACCTCCTTGAACAGATTCTGGCCACCCGCAAATCCCGCGCGAATAATGCGTGGCCCCACGTCGGTCGTGGCAATCAGCTCGATTGGGCCGCTCGTCAGGCGAATGCAGTTGGGCCAGCCTCCATACGCAATCTTTTCCATCTCGTATCCTCCGGGACAGTCTCCGAGTCTAGCGATCAGGGTCTTTCCGGTGATCACGGCCAATCAGGTAGAACGCCATGAACAGGAAAAGGACCATGTTGAACAAGTACAGAATCCGGTAATTCAGGGCAACATGCCGGTAAATCAGCGCCATGACCCCCATATAGATGTTCAGGCCGTATACAAACAAGACCACTTCCTTGTGGGAAAGCCCGAAACTTAAAAGGCGGTGGTGAATATGGCTTTTGTCCGCCGAAAAAACTTTGCCGGTGGTTCTCGCGCGGGTGGCCATGATGCGCAACATATCGAAAATGGGAATGCCCAGAATTACCAGGGGCAGCAGCATGGTTGTCAGGGCGGTGGCATGGGATGCGGCATCCAGCATTTCCGAAGCAAGAAACAGCCCCAGAAACATCGAGCCCGTATCGCCCATGAAAACCTTCGCCGGATGGAAATTGAACACAAGAAAGGCCGCTGTGATCCCCATTACACCGGCACACATCGCGGCCGACAAGATGTCGCCCTGGGTTGCTTTGTTCACCAGCAGGAAGGCCGACATGATGAAGGCACAGCCGGCCGCAAGACCATCCAAACCATCCAGCATGTTGATGGCGTTAATGACCGCCGCTACCCCGAGCACGGTCAGAAAGAAGTCGGCAAATCCAAGTTCCACCACTTGGAAGTTGAGGGGATTCATGACGGCCTGGAACCGGTAGCCCCCCCAGAAGAGGACCGCGCCCCCCAGGAATTGGCACGCGAGCTTCGTGAGGGCGCGTATGTCGCGCAAGTCATCCCACAATCCTGCCAGCGATATCGCCAGCAGCGCGGCAAGAAGCCCCCAATAGTGCGGCTGGCAGTATTGGGGCCATACGCAATGCATAATGACGGCACACGCCAGCAGTGCGGGAAGAAACACCACGCCGCCAATTCGGGGAACACTCCCCGTGTGTACCTTCCGCCAATCAGGCGGATCCACCAGGCCGCGCTTGAGGGCAAAGCGCAGCACGAGCGGTTCGAGGAGCAGCACCACGGCGAATCCTGCCCCGAAGATGGTCATGAAGGGTACGATATGCTCCCGCCAGCTCATGATGTGCGCGTTACTCCTCTCCGGGCCTTTTCCCGGCCAATAAGGCATACAATACCGAAGCCCGGCTATTCCAGTCATACCGCTGCTCGATAACCCTCCGGCCCGCCTTGCCCATTGCCGCGCGTTTGGCGGGTTCCGTCAGCAGTTCGAGCACGGAGCTCGCGAAATCGCGGGGAGTTTCCGCCACCAGCACCCCATCGCCTTCCGGGGCGTCCAGGCCCTCGAATCCAATGCGCGTGCTTACCACAGGGGTGCCCAGCGCCAGGGACTCCAGATTCTTGGTCTGAATCCCCGCCCCGATCCGGATGGGGCACACCGTACAGGCCGCACGGCGCAGGAAGGGACGCACATCCTCGACGGCGCCCACCACCTCTACGCCTTCCCGGCCGTGCAGGCCCGTGAGCCAGTCCGGGGCGTTGATGCCCACAATCTGAAATCGCGCATCGGGTTTCTGCTGGCGCACCAGGGGCCAGATGGCCTCGATAAAATAGCGCACGGCATCACGGTTGGGCGCGCTGTGAAGATTTCCCAGGAAGACAACCGTGTCCGGCTGCCGCGCTTCACCGTTATCCGGAGAGAACTTTGCCAAATCCACGCCAAAGGGAACCACAACAATGCGGCCCTGTGCCCCGAGTTCGAGGAGCTTCCGGCGATCCACCTCCGTCACCACAATGCATGCATCAAAATCCTGGGTGCAGCGGGTTTCAAATCGAGTGATCCGCATTCGTTCGACACCCTCGACGAGTGCCATGACGCCCCGTGCGTACGGGGCGGAACGCTCGTACCGAAGTGTCAGGCAATCGGTCATACACAAGACCTTGACGGGAATCGCCAGCTTCCGCGCGTATGGCGCCATGCGGACGAGATGGGTGTAACACGCGTCGAACGCGTTATCCCTGACCAGTTCCGCCGCTCGCCGCGCAAATCCCGCGGAATGGTAGTAGCTGACCTGCAGCGGCAGAGCCGAGCTTGCGAGCCCTAGCGCCGCGTTGAGCCTGGACCGGTTCCGGGACAGGCGGACTGTCTCGACGGTCAGATTCGGGAACTCGGCTTCGAAATTGCGTGCGTATTCCGTTTCTCCAGGATCTTCGATCAGCGACAAGACATGGATGGAATCCACCCGCGGCGACAGCAGCCGGATATGACTGTATACGGTCATCCGGTCGCCCCCCGCCGGCGGATAGGGCAACCGCGATGTCAGAAAAAGCACTTTCATCAGCACGGTCCCCCTTGCTCCCTGGTCCCCTGCGTCACGCACGCCTCCCGCGTCGTCTACCGGCATTCTCGCAGGCAATCGCATAGTATTGCGCGATTCGCTCCCCAATCGCATTCCACTCGTACGTGCTTTCAACAAGATTCCTGCCAGCACGGCCAAGTTTGCGCCGTTCTTCCGGATGCTCGAAAAGCGAGAGTACCGACGACGCAAACCCTTCCGTGCTGTCAGCCAGGACAATATTCTCCCCGGCGGTGCACCGGATTCCTTCCGCCCCCACACTGGTCGAGACCACGGCCTTCCCCATCGCCATGGCCTCGAGTATTTTCAGCCGGGTCCCCCCGCCAATGCGGATGGGAGCCACGTACACCGCCGCTCTTTCTGCGTAAGGGCGAACATCGTCCACCGTCCCTGTTACAACGACGTGCTCCGAGGCCAGCTTGCGCACTTCGGGTGCGGGTTTCTGGCCCACAAGATACAGCATGCTGTCCGGATAACGTGCCTGAATCAGGGGGAATATGTCTTCGGCAAGGTACACCGCCGCATCGATGTTCTGAGTTGCATTCATCGAAGCGCTGAACACGATGGTGTGCGGCTCCGGCTCGGTCTGGAAGGGGCGGAAGTAGCCGCAATCCACCCCGTTCGGCGACACGAAGAACGCACCGTCCGGCTGGCGCCCGAGGGCGTAGTTGCGCTCTTCCTCCGAGCAAAACGTGGCCACGTCGAAATGTCTCCAGATTTCCGGTTCGAAGCGCTCCAGCACGCGGGCCTGGCGTTGCGCGAATAGGCGTGCAAACGTGCCGGTCGAGGGCGACTCGGCGTACCGCTCCCACAGATACCGGTTGATATTCTGGCAGTCGAAATATCGCGCCGAATCCCCGAATGCTTTGTGATACTGGGCGATATGCAGATAATGGCAATGAATCAGGTCGTATGCCCCTTCGGCAACCAGTTCCTGAATCTTCCGCTCGAACGCCTCGAAGCGGAAATTCGCGATGGTATACGGTGCTCCACCGCATAGTGAGGCGACACCGTTCCTGATACGGGTTCCTAGCGTCCGTGGCAACGGCACCAGTTCCACACGCGTGACAAGGTTCTGGACCTCGGCGACAGCCTTCTGCGACGGCTCACTATCCGGTGGCACCATCGCGAGAAGCGTGACCGAATGCCGACGGGCAACCTGGACCAGAATGTTCCACACCCGCAACGCTCCCCCGTGCGTCGGCGGATAAGGAAACGACGTGCTCAGCATCAGGACGTTCACAACGGAATCTCCATGCCAGAGATGCTGCCAGCGGGCGACAGAGTCCTGCGTTTCATCAGTGGAAATACCGCGCCACGTCCAGCGTGTAGCTCAGCTCACAGGGGCGTTCGCCGATCTTTCTCGCCGGATTCCCCGCCACGACGGTGTAGGCCTCGACATCCCGCGTGACAACGCTTCCGGCTCCTATAAC
>CAZFOG010000110.1:0-16199 GCA_964520685.1 uncultured Nitrospiraceae bacterium
AGGCGGCGCGCGAGCGCATGGTGGAACAGGATATTGCCCGCTCGGGCTGGGCGCGCGAAGGCGTAAAAGACAAGAAGGTGATCGAGGCCATGCGGACGGTGCTCCGGCACGAATTCGTGCCGGAATCGGTTCGCCGGGACGCCTATGCGGACCGCCCTGCGCCGATAGGCCATGGGCAGACCATTTCGCAGCCGTACATCGTTGCGTACATGACGGAGATGCTCGAACTGAAGCCGGGGCAGAAGGCACTTGAGATCGGGACGGGGTCGGGCTACCAGGCGGCGGTGCTGGCCGAGATTATCGAGGAGGTCTATTCCATCGAGATTATCAAGCCCCTGGCGGAACGTGCGGCCGAAACCCTCAAGCAACAGGGGTACGAGAAGGTCGTGGTGAAGCACGGCGACGGTTACTTCGGCTGGCCCGAGCATGGGCCGTTTGATGCGATCATCGTGACCGCGGCGGCCAGTCATATCCCGCCGCCGCTGGTCGAGCAACTCAAGCCGGGGGGGCGCATGGCCATCCCCGTCGGTCCGCCATTGCAGACTCAGAACCTGATCCTGGTGGAGAAGCTCGAGGACGGTTCGGTACGGCGGAAGAGTGTCATGCCGGTGCGGTTTGTTCCCCTGACGCGAAGCGACGGCGCGGCGGAATGAGGCGAAGTCCGTCTGTAGTGTCCGGTCTGGCCATTGGGCTGGTCAGTGCGGTGGGCATCGCGTACCAGATCGTGCTGATGCGCATCTTGTCCATCGCACAGTGGCATCATTTTGCGTACATGATCATCAGCCTTGCGATGCTTGGCTTCGGGGCGAGCGGCGCGCTTCTGGCACTGTTCCGGCAGCGGATCGCGGGCCGTGAACGGGCCGTGCTGTGGTGGTCGGCACTGGCTTTCAGCGCGGCCGTGCCGCTCAGCTATGCCCTGAGTCAGCAGATACCGTTCGAGACGTTCGAGCTGGCAACGCAGCGTGGGCAGATGGCCCATCTGTTTCTGCTCTACCTGGTGCTTTCGGTGCCGTTTTTTCTGGTGTCGACGTGCATCGCGTGCGCGTTTCTGTGTGATTCGCGGTCCGTGGGCGCGCTCTATGCCTGGAACATGGCGGGGTCGGGTGTTGGCGCGCTCCTGGCGGTGGGGCTGCTCTATCTGTCCGAGCCGTCAGGATGGCCGGTGCTCGGGACGCTTACCGCGATGGGCATGGCGGCGTGGGTGCTGATTGGTTTGGACAAATCCGGCCCGCTTACCGCACGGCCGCCGGCCGCGCTGCTGCTGGTCCTGCCGGCCGCGCTGCTCGTTGTTGCCGTGCTCACACCCGTGCGGTTCTCGCAATACAAGGGATTGTCCTACGTCATGGACTTCCCCGGCGCGGAGGTGGTTGCGCGCCGGTTCAGCCCTCTTTCGACGGTGACGGCCGTGCGTTCGGAGATGATTCGCGAGACACCCGGCGAGATCACCGCCTATCCCATGAGCGAACTGGGGCCGCTGCCCGAGCAGATCGGGCTGTTCTTCGACGCTGGGTCCATATCGCCCGTCAACCGGTTTGACGGCAGCCTCAGCGACTTCGCGTACCTCGATTACGTGACGGGCGCGGTGGCGTACCGGCTTGTGGAGTCTCCCGATGCCCTGGTGATTGGGCCTGGCGGCGGGACCGATGTGCTGGCGGCGCTGTACCAGGGCGCGCGGCACGTCACGGCCGTGGAAGTGGACCCGGCGGCCCTCGAACTGGTGCAGTCGACATTCGCCGGTTTTGCGGGGGGGCTGTACCAGCAGGACGACGTCACGCCGGTGCTTGCGGAGGGGCGGGGATACCTCCAGGCGCACGACAAACAGTACGACCTCATCCAGGTGCCGCTGTTTGGCTCATTCACGGCTGCGGCTTCGGGCGTGCATGCACTGAACGAGAGTTACCTCTATACCGTGGAAGCATTCGAGCTTTTCTTTCGGCGTCTTACCCCCGAGGGCGTCCTGGTGGTCAATTGCTGGCTAAAGACGCCTCCGCGCGACGCGATCAAGGTCTTTGCGACGGCTGTCGAGGCTTTGCGCACGGCTGGCATCGCCGAACCCGGCAACCACCTTGTGATGATTCGCTCGCTGAACAGCGCCACGGTGGTGGCATCCAAAGCGCCGCTGTCGCCGGAGGATGTCGAGGCCGTTCGGGCCTTCTGCCAGTCCCGGAGTTTCGACCCGTGCCATTTCCCGGGCCTCCGCGAGGAGGAGACGAACCGGCGCGTCGAGCTTTCCCAGGGGCCGGTGTATTTCCGGGCGGCGCAGGCGCTCGTATCGGGCCATCCCGAGGATTTCTACCGGAGTTACCTGTTTTATGTGCGGCCCGCGACGGATATGCGCCCCTACTTTTTCCGGTTCTTCAAGTGGTCGACCCTTCCCCGCCTCGTCGAGGGGATGGGCGCCGCATGGGCTCCGTTTGTGGAATGGGGGTATGTGGTTCTCATTGCTACAATTCTCCAGGCGGCCGTTGCGAGTGCGGTCTTCATCCTGGCCCCATTGATTGTTCTGGGCAGGTCTCGCGCGGCCAAAGGGCTCAAACGCTGGGTCATCCTGTATTTCGCGTTGCTCGGGCTGGCGTATATGTCTCTGGAGATCGTCTTCATGCAGCGGTTCATGCTGTTTCTGGCGTACCCCGTCTATGCCGTGGCGGTGGTGCTGACGTCGTTTCTGTTCTTCTCGGGCCTGGGCAGTTACGTGGCCGGCCGCCTCACCGGTCCGCCGGCGCGAAACATGGCATGGGCCGTACTTGGCGTTGTCTGCATCGCCACGCTGTACCTTCCAGTGCTGCAACCGGTCTTCAACGCCCTGGCTGGCCTTCCCGATGCCGCCAAGATAGTCGTGAGCATCGCCGGACTGGCCCCCCTGGCGTTCTGCATGGGGATTCCGTTTCCCCTGGGATTGCAGGCCGCGGCGAACCGGTCGGACGCGCTGCTGCCGTGGGCCTGGGGCATCAACGGCTGCGCGTCCGTCATGGGCGCGACCCTCGCTACCGCGGGTTCCGTGCACCTGGGGTTTTCGCTTGTGGTCGTGATGGCCCTCGCCTGCTACGGCCTTGCCACGGTGGCCGTGAGGCCCCTGGCGTGCGGCGATCCCAGGTGGGATGCAAAAACCCAGGGACAGCGAGCCATGAGCCGTTTGGGTCACCCGTAGGCGATGAAAATGGGTGGCGTGACGGGCGAAACCCTCGCACATGGACCTACACGGACCCACACGGACAAGCACGGACCCACACGGACCTACACGGACCTGCACGGACCTACACGGACCTACAACGGAGCGGGAAATCTCTGTTTTTGGATTTTTCGAGGGAGTCCGTCTCGCGACTTTGTCGTTCGCTTGGGTCAGTCCCGGGTTTTGGGGGACCAGAGGACGCGGGAGACGAATACGGCACCGGTGGCGCCGCGTTTGCGGGCGTCGTCGTTCCAGACGCCTTCGCCGACGGTGACCCAGGATTCCTGCGGGGTGATGGCGGCCGCGCCGAAATTACCGAGGGTCGCGCCGCGTTCGGGAATCAGGATTTTTTCGGTGGACCGAATCACGCAGAGGCGTTGACGATCGACCTGTGCGATGAACAGGGGCGCGCGATGGCGCATGATGTGGTCATTGTTGGCGCCGCGGCGGGTATAGGTGAGGAAAAGGCCGTCCTCGTGGACCAGCCAATGCTGCTGGGTGTTGTAGCTGCCGAGTTCGGCGCCGTCGTCGAAGGTCCACGGCACGGGGGCGGAGTAATGCAGTCCGTCGTCGCTCGATGTGACATAGCCTTTCACGTCGTTGCGCAGGGTCAGGTAGTATTTGTTGTTGAATTTGGCGATGGACGGTTCGTTGTACCCGCGGGGGACCTCGAGCGCCAGTTCGTCGCCGTGCTCGACATACGCCAGGGTCTCGCCGTCGAAGGAGCAGCGTGCCACGGTGGCTTTCGACAGGGTTTCGCCTTTCGTGTCGAAATAGAACGGGAGCAGAATTGAGCCATCGGGCTCGACAATCCACTGGGTGCAACCGGGGGTGACCACAAAGAACTTGTCTTCGGGGAATGGCGTCTCGAGCTTGCGCCAGCGCGTCCACGCACCGGTCTCGGGCGTGTACACGGCATAGGTTCCCACGCGCGAGCCGGGACTGTCGACGATCTGTTGCCCGTTGCGGTATCGGAGGTGAACGCCGATGGCAATGACTTTCCCGGTCGGCGCGTGCCATCCGGGCGTGACGTCGGCCACACTGATCTGCTCGGTATCCGATACTTCAATCCAGTCGAGTTCGGGCGGCTGAACCGGTCCTTCCCAGGTCTTGCCGAGGTCGGCGGTGCGCATAACGCTGATGCCGGAGTAGTAGTCGGAAATACGCAGATGTTTCTGGAGGGTCATGACGACCAGAGGCGCGCCGTCCTGGCCCGCTCCGGGAATGGCCGCTACGCGGGGGTGAAACCAGAGGAAGTCGCCGTCGTCGTGTTCCAGGACGGTATCGAGCTGGATGTCGAAGTTCACGGGGGGCACCTCCAGTTCGGGATCAGCCGCGGGAATTGCACAAACGCCACCCACGGCCAGAACGACGGCCAGCAGGAACGCGCGTTGCGGAAAATAATGGGCGGGAGATGTGGCCTTCATCGGTGAACCTCCGGGTTAACACAGGACAGGTGGCGCATGGTAGCCACCGGGACTTGCCACGTCAAGCGGTCAATCCCAGGGCTGTCAATCCCGGGCGAGCCTCGCCGCATCGGCTGCGATTTCAGAGGCGATCTGTTCCAGCGCGCGGGACAGGGCCTGGGCGAGAGCTTTGGGAGTCGGGGCTTCCGCCGGCACCTGACGGGTGTACGCGATCTGGGAGACAGCCTCTGGGCCTTTCCGGAACCTCAGCCGCAGGGCAACGCGGGCCTCGGCGCCCCCGGGAACGTCGACTTGCTGGAAAGCCAGGATCTCGCCGTCCACGAGGAACTCGGGGGTAGCGCTGGTCCCGCTTCCGAACTCGGCCTCGAGTTTTCTGCGGACGAGTTCGGGCACGCTGACGGCCCACCGTGCATCGGCGTAGTACTCGAGTTCCGTGGCATCTTTTTGCACCATGATATCCGGCCGCGCGAGGTCGCCGGCGACAGTAAGGCGCTCTATCTGAATCGGGGTCTCCGTCTGAGCACCTCCCGAGGGCGTCATGTCGAGCTGGTAATAGCGGGTTTCGGTTGAACGGGCGCAGCCCACCGCGAAGGGCAAGGCCAGCGCCAGTATGCCGAGGGCGGCACCTGTTTGAATCCGGAACCCGAGTTTAGTTGGCTTATACATCGGTAGTGCCCCTTCAATGACGCCGTCCCGCGCGATTCTCTCCCCGCAGCAGCGCCTCGGGCTGTTCGGAGACGGTGCGGGCGAATTCCCGGAGGTACTCGGCCGTTTTCCGCAGATCGCGGATGGTGTCCTGGATTTCCGGTCTGTTCTCAGAGAGCATGGCCCGTGCGTCTGCCCCGAGGCTGTCGACATTGCCGAGGGCGGTCTCGAGGGCGTTGGCGATGCCGTCAAACCGCTCGCTGAGGGTGGCCAAACGCTCGAGGATGTCCTGGGCGGTTTCCGCGGCCTGCTCGGCGCTCTCGGTCGTTTGGCGGACGTTCTCGAGGGACGATTTGATCTCGGGGCGGTTCTCGGAGAGGATTGCGCGCGTGTCTTCGAGCAGGTGTTTCGCGTTCTCCTCGATTTCGGTAGCTTTGTCGAGAATGTCGCGGACGCTGTTGCGCCCTTCGGATACGACGCCCTTTACCTCGTCGATCACCGCGGCCACGGTGGCGATGTCTTCCTCGCCGTTCTCTGCGGCCTTTTCCCGGGCTTCCACAACCCCCATGAGAGCACGGAAGTCTTCGAGGACGCTCTGCAGCGTCTGGGAGGTGTCATCAGCCCCGGCCAGGAGCTTCCCGAGGCCGCCCACCGTGGTCTCGAGCTCGGAACCGCCCGGCATAAGCCCGGCCTCGGCGGAACCGGTCGTCACCTCGAGATGCATCTCGGACGTCAGCGTGGTTTGGGTAACATACACCTTGCTGTCCTGATGCACGGGAACCTGTGGCGGGACCTCGAAGGCGACGCGGATCTGCGAGGGGTCGGCCGGATGCAGGCTGATCTCGACGACACGGCCCACTTTCGTGCCGCCAAACCGCACGTCAGCGCCGGGATTCAGGCCTCCGATGTCCTTGAAGGAGGCATAAAACACGTTGGTCACGGCAGCTGGCCGGTATCCTTGAATCACCGCGAGAAAACCGGCAAGCACGAGAGCGGCGGCAAGCACGAACAAGCCCGCCTTGACTTCCGCCATCGTAAAATTGTGCTTTCGCGCCGGCACGGTTCACTCCACTGTTGTTTTCAGCCCGGCGGTCTGCCCGGGGTTCACTACACGGCCTATTCCCCTTGCATGAGGGACCGGATAAAGTCCTCGTTCCTTGCCGATTCGTCTTCCGGTTGCCGCCCAAAGAACTGGCGCGCGAACGGGTGGGGATTGGCCCTCAGCTCCGCCACAGTGCCGACCGCCACGATTCGCCCATCCTTCAGGAGGCACGCGCGGTCGGCAATTAACTCGACACTCGCCAGCTCATGCGTTACCACAACACTCGTCAGGTTGAAGGTATTCTGCATTTTCCGGATAAGCATGTCCACGCCCGCGGCGACAATGGGGTCGAGCCCGGCGGAGGGCTCGTCGTAGAAGATCATCTCGGGGTCCATGGCGATGGCGCGGGCAATGCCGGCCCGTTTCTTCATACCGCCGCTCAATTCGGACGGCTGGTACTCTTCGAAACCGGCCAGTCCGACCAGGTCGAGTTTGATTCGGGTCATGATTTCAATGGTTGATTCCTTGAGTTTGGTATGCTCACGGAGGGGCAAAGCCACGTTGTCGTAGAGGCTCATGGAATTGAGGAGCGCGGCGCCCTGGAAGCACATGCCCATGCGTTTGCGCACGGCGTTGCGCTGGTCGTCGGTCATGGCGGTGAAGTCTTCCCCGTTGATAAGAATGGTTCCGGCGGCGGGACGCATCAACCCGACCAGATTCCGGAGCAGGGTGCTCTTGCCGCATCCGCTGCCGCCCAGAATCACGAAGGTTTCGCCGCGGCGAATGTCGAGGTTGATGTCTTCCAGCACGGGTCTGTCGCCGTATTTGGCGACCAGGCCGCGTATCTGGATGATGTTGTCGTCCTGTGTCATATGAAGTAGAAAAACACCGTGAAAATCATGTCCACCACGACGATCCAGAAGATGGAAGTCACGACGGAGGAAGTCGTCATGCGGCCCACGCCTTCAGCGCCGCCCTCGACCTGAAATCCGCGGTATACCCCGACCCAGCAGATGACCACGCCGAAGAAGACGCTTTTGGTAAGCCCCGTGGCGAAATCCTTCATCTGCAACGCGCTGGCGGTGCGCTCGAGATAGAGGCCTGCGTCGATTCCCACGACCGCCGTGGAAAGCAGGTGGCCGCCGGCGATCATGACCAGCGTGGCGAGTGCCGTGAGCGCGGGGACCGCTATGAGCATGGCGAGGAATTTGGGCGCTACGAGGAAGCGGATAGGGTTAATCCCCATGACTTCGAGGGCGTCGATCTCTTCCGCCACTTTCATGGAGCCGATCTCCGCAGCGATAGCCGAGCCGCAACGCCCCGTGACGAGCACGGCGGTCATCAGGGGGGCGAGTTCGCGCATGGCCGCAACGCTTACGAGGTCGGCGATGAACTGCTGAGCCCCGAACCGGGACAATTGGTACGAAGCCTGCATTGCCATGATGGCGCCCACGAGAAAGCACACGAGCCCCACCACGGGGAAGGAGTTCACGCCGAATTCCACGAGGTGGAGGATCGTGCTGCGTACCCGCAAGCCCTGGCCGCGCAGGGGGCGTGCGACAATCCAGTCGAATGTATCGACCATTAACAGGCAGACACGGCTGATGGCGTACAGAACATTGAGCGATATCCGCCCGGTCTGCCCGAATACGGTAAGAACCACGCTCATGGATGCCGCTCCGTCACGCGCCTGCCGCCTCGTCCAGTTCCGCCCGAATATCGAAGACCCTATCGAGCCGCGACAACGAGAGCACCTTCATTACGGCCTGTGACGGCGCAATCAAGGCGAACGCGATGCCCTTCTTGTCCGACTCGCGCAGCCCCTCGACCAGCGTGGCCACGCCCGAGCTGTCCATGTAGGTCACGGCGCTTAGATCGACCGCAGCGAGGGACTCTGCTTTGGGCACGGTCCCGGTGATGGCCTTCCGCAATTCCGGCGAACTGTACAGATCGACTTCCCCGGCCACTTTCACTACGTACGCGTGATCTCGTTCTTCGACTTCTGTTTTCACGATATGTTGTCCTGTGTTTTGCCCGGTTTACTCTTATTGGCAGCCGCCGGGCCGGCGTTCTCAGGGCTCCTCTTACCGTCCGCCCGATTTCGTCTGGCGCGCATCAGCACCCGGTTGCCGCGGGTACGCCCCGGTTCGAAAACCGTCGTATCAAACACCCGGTAGATCAGCCGGATGCCGAGCCCGCCCGGATTTAGATCCCGGCGATTCGGGGGGGTGTTTCGGGGCGGGGCGACCCGGTCCCGCGGCGCCGGTTTGCCCGAATCGCGCAATTCAAACTCGATGTAGTGGTCCGTAGCGCCCATGGCAAGCACGAATGAGCGTGCCGGGTTGGAGTCGTACGAGTGCCGAATGGAATTGCAGCACGCCTCATCCACGGCGAGCACGATTTCATCCACGCGGTCGCTCGAGAGCCCGCAACTCTGCGCGAAACCGCGGACCAGCCCGCGCAGGGCCTCGAGAACCTTCGGATCCGCTTGTGCTTCAACGCGAATTTGCCGATTCATTCCGATTCCGCCATTTTCCGGCCGCTCACCCGAAGTAACGCAACGCAATCATGGTGCAATCGTCGTGGGGATGGCCCGGAGCGCAAAAAGCCACGACGGCTTCGTCTACGAGCTCGATAAGGCGTCTGGGGCTGGCCCCGGGCTCTCTCTCGAGGGCTTTTCCGATGCCCTCGATGCCGAACTCGATGAATTCGTCGCCCTGTCGCAACGCCGTGCCCATGCGGGCCTCGACAATCCCGTCGGAATACAACAACAGCGCTTCCCCGCGCTCGAGAGTCGACTGTGTTTCCGACCACTGGGCATTCCTGAGAATTCCCAGGGGAGGACCGCTGGCTTCGCCAAACGGCGCCGACCCGGCGTTGCCGATGCGCAGGACCGGGAAATGGCCCGCATTGGCGCTGGCGATGGTGCCGCTATCGAGGTCGAGGGTAACGTAATGCAACGTGCAGAAGACGCCGGCCTGACTGCGCGCCACCAAGTCCTGGTTCAGTGCGGCCAATACTTCGGCGGGCGACAGGATTGTCTGAACGCGCAGGCGAAACTCGGCGAGGAGCTGGGCCATGGTGAGGGCTGCGCTTACGCCCTTTCCGCTGACATCACCCACCAGGATACCGACGCGGTCCCTTGCGGGTTGCACAAAATCATAGAAATCGCCCCCGACCACTTCCGCGGGCCGTGTCTCGCCGAAAACCTCGAAGCGGCTGGTATCTTCGGGCCAGGATTTGACCAGGAACCCCTGCTGGATGGTCCAGGCGTGTTCGATTTCCTGTTCGATACGCAGTTTATCGAGCATCTGGCGCTGGAGGTGAGCGTTCTCGAGGGCGAGGCCCGCCGCATTACCCACCGCGGTGCTCAACAGCATGTCGTCGTCGGTATACGCGTGACCGGGACGGTTGCTGTCCACATAGAGAATGCCCGCCACGCCGCTTTGGCCCCGAATGGGCACACAGATAATGGACCGGAGGTCAAGGTCGATGACACTCTGGGCGAGATTGATCTCGCGGTCATGGTGGGTGTCCTGGTACAGGATACTTTCCTGGTCGCGCAACACGCGGCGGGCGACGGTGTTGCTGATGCGGAACTCGCCGGGGCGGGCGTGGCGCAGGGTGCCCTTTTCCATCATGTGCACGTGGCCGCAATCGGGGCACGGAAGCAAATCGGACTTGCCTGGCTCGGCGAAAAACAGGGCTGCGCGCTGGGCGTTGATGGCGTTGCACGAAGTCTCGAGCACCCGGTCTACCAGAGCGCAGGTTTCGTAGCTGGCGGAAATGTCGCTCATGAGCGTGCAGACCGCCCGGAGCATGGCCTCCTGCCGGTCTTCTACCGAGGAAGGCCGGGCATCGCCTTCGGGACCGAGCACCATGCCCTTGAACCAGTCTACGCGGGTGGTCCGGTGCTGTGCGGGCTGTTCATCTTCCGGTTCCTGCTCCTGCTCAAACACCAGGCAGGTTTCGCCGATGCGCAGGACATCGCCCGAACGGAGCGGTCCGCCGGTCATGGGCGAATCGTTGTAGACCGTGCCGTTCGTGCTCCCCAGGTCCCGCCACCGGTAGGTTTTGCCGACACGGGTAATCTCGACGTGGCGCCGCGAGGCCGCGGGGTCGTCAATGACGAAATCGCAATCCTGGGCGCGGCCTATCACCGCGACGGTATCCACCGCCAGGCGGCGCACTTTCCCGCTTTCGTCCCGGCTGGTGAGATACCCTAGAGACACCCGTTAATCCCTCCGCCCGCCATTCTAATGATTGCCGGGCGATTGTAACAAGCGGCGCGTCCGGCTTCTTCCCGGAGGGTGGCCGCTTATTCGAGCATCACGGTTTTGCCCTCGCGCGCCGAATCGTAGACCGCCTGTACCACCTGCATGTACTTCAGACCGTCGTGGAAATCGGGGTGATACTCGGCGCCGTCGCGAATGGCGTCGATGAAATGTTGCTCGACGGGCCATTCGCGCAGGTTGTATTGCTCACCTGGGCGGATCTCGACGGGGCCCATCCGCTCGCCCGCCCGCGCCCCGTAGAGGATATCATCGTTAACATCGTACGTCAGCGATGCTTCGGAACCGAAGATCTGTATCTCCTCTTCCCCGTGATGCACGGCCGCACTGATGGTGTATTGGACGGGAAACCCGGCGCGCATGCCGGCCGTAAAGAGAATCTGATCGGGGATCCTGACGCGCGTTTCCTGGCCGGCGGCGTCCATACGGATGGGCGTGAAGGTCTGGGCAATGGCGTTGACGGTCCAGGTCCAGCCGAACCACCGGTGGATCACTTCGGCGTACATCCCCAGGGTGTGCATGTTAAGCCCCGACAGGTGGTAGTCCTTGCGCCAATGCATGGGGGTCTCGGGCCGCGCGAAGGCATCGGTGAAGCTCTGGACCCGCACCAGGCGAATCTCGCCCAAATCGCCCTCCCGTATCAGCCGGGCCATGGCCGCATCCACGGAAAGTCCGATCGGGACCGGGCACAGAGCCGCCACGCGGTTGCTGCGCCGGGCCGCGTTGTACATGGCCTGAGCTTCGGCAAAATCCCGCGCCATGCGCGCCTGGCAGAATACGTGCTTCCCGGACTCGAGAGCCGCGACGCTGATGTCCTTGTGCATGTTCGGCCAGGTCCCGATGAACACCGCGTCGATGTCTTTGCGCGCGACGAGTGCCTCCCACGAATCGCAGACCTCGGGGATATCGAACTGGGCGGCTGCGCGCTGGCTGGATTCTCGTGTGCGGTTGGCGACGGCGACGAGCTCGACGCCCTCGATACGGCGCAGTCCGGGCACATGCCGGCTCCTGCAAATGCCTCCGAGCCCGGCAAATCCCACGCGAATGGTGTCCATGGCTCTTTTACCCTCCCCGGAAACCCGAGTGCTCAAGGACTCGTTTCGGCGCGTCCTCTGAGATAGGTCTCCAGTTGTGCCAGATCATCGGCGCCGATCAGGTCGACGTCGGCCGCCAGCAGCACGTCCCAAAACGCGCGATGGTCGGCAGTTGCCCAGAACCGCACCTTCCGCCCCTGCGCGTGGGCTTTCTGAACAATGCCGTGCAATCTTGCCGCCTCCGCTTCCGGAAAGGGTCCGGTGCCGTCCCACTGGAAGAACTGCGGCCAGTTCTCGCTAATCAGGGGAACGAGATGGATGGGATGGTTTGTTTCCAGGTCCTGCATACGCCCGTCCAACGCCGCGTAGCGCACCGTTTCCTCCGCCATCATGTTCACGGGCCGGTTTCCCGAGATGAGGACGGTTACGGCGCCCTCCCTGACGGTGCCACCGCGGTATTCGGTCAGCATGCCCTGGTACCGTTCGAGGAGCGGGCGCAGGGCCTCGTACGTGCGCACGGCTGGGCTCTTGAGGTCGATGAGCAGAATCAGGGATGGCCCGTCCGAATACACGCTGCCGCGATTGCGTTTTACGAGTTCCCGGAGTGGCGCCAGGTACAGGGTCTCGAGGGTGCGTTCCGGGCGCACGTCCTCGAGGTCATGAGCAACCAGCAATTGGCCGTCTACCAGATGCACGTCGGCTTCGATGCTGCAGAAACCATGACTCAGTGCGTCAAACAAAGGCCGCGAATGTTCGTAATCATTGTGGGCGTGCGCATTGGGCAACGGCCGCGCGGTGGACTGTGGCGGAGCCTTGGGCGCGGTTGACAGGCACGCGCCCATGATAAGGCACACGAGTCCGGCGGCGGCGATTGCAGGCGCAGTCTTTCCTGTCATCGCGTACCCTCTTGCCCTTTTGCACCGGTCTTGCCGGCCCGGCCTATTCCGAAAGATCCACGGGCACGCCGTCCCGATTCGTAACACGCACGCAGAACTGCCAGTCTACATTTCCCTGGAGCACTTTGATCAGCACCCGGTTCGTGCCTGCTATGAGGGCGGCATCGACCTTGTCCTGGTCGACAGTCAGGCCCCGCGGCGTTCCGGCGGCGTGGAGCTTGACGCCGTTGACCCAGAACTCGCATCCGTCGTCACTGCCGATCTGGAAGGTCACTTCGCGGGCCTCGGCTGACTGCAATTCCGCGTAGGCGTAGGCAGCCACGTTTTCGGCGGGATCCAGCCGCGCGCGCAGGCCGATCACAGCCGGCACACTATCGGTGTCCGCGGACTGCCATTCGTATGTCTTCCCTTCGAATTCGACGGGCGCGTCGCCCTTACAGGCCGCTTCGTCCAGGAAGGAGCGATTGAACGCGGAACCGTCCGGATTGGGAAAGGGGCCGATGATTTGCCAGCTGGTGATGAATCCCTGCCGTTGGGCGAGTATTTTGGGATCGACGCCCATGGCGGTGAGTTTCTCGACGGCAAACGAGGTGACCGACGGGAACGGCGAGTTCTCGGCGGCATGGAGGAGGCGGGATTTGGCCGCATCGGCATTCCCGTCCGCCGCGGCGGCAGCGACATAGGCCCGTTGGGCGGCCTCGCGTTCGGTCTGCGTAAGAGCGGCGGGTCCACCGGCCGGCTGCTGTTCCCACAGGCTCAGGCTGTCGAGATACGCCACGGTATCGCTGCCGGGAAGCTGTTCCAATGCGTTGAAGGCTGCAACGGCATATGTTTCGGGGAGACCGCTTTGAAGCAATTCGAGGCAGGCCTTCCGCGCCGGTTCGGACTCGCCGGCGGCGACCATGGCTGCGATGCGGTCGCGCGCCATCTCAAGGGCGCCGGGCCGGGTCCACTCCGAGCCGGTCCGGGCCACGGTCATGATGTCCTCGAGGGAGGGCCGCTCGCCGGACAATGCCATTGCGGTTGCCCGCACCTCGGGGGATTCGTCCGTGCGTGCAGTCTCGAGAAGGCGGGGGAGGGACTCCGCGTTTCGCTGATGCAGAATGTGCAGCAGTGCTGCTTTGAGCGCCGGGTCGCTCTTCTCCCAGGCCAGGGTGAGTTTTGCGTCGATGCCGTCCTGGTCCGACTCGGCCAGTGCCCGGTAGGCCGCTTTGCTGACGCCGGGCTGGAAGAGGTATCCGAGCGCCTGGGCGGCGAATGCGTCGGAGTTCGCGGCCTCGAGGCCGAGGATGGATTCGCGCAGGTGCGCGGGTTCGTTCGAGTAAGCGGTGACGTTCTTGTAGATCTCGGTGGCATCGTCGTACTTGCCCTCGATGCGCAGCCGGTACGCGGCATCCAGCGCCGCCTCGACATACTGAATGCGCTCCTCCGGAGCAAACGAGGGGCGCCGTGTAAACACCCGGTGGGGCGGCACACCAAACGTTCCCAGGGCTTTGAGGCAGGCAAATCCAATGCGCCGGTTTTCGCTGTTACGTCCTATCTCCATGAGTGCCGGTATGGCTTCGGGCGCTCCCCGGCGCGCGAGCGCCTCGGCCACCCGCACCTGCACCTCTTCCGGGGAGTCCTGCAGGGCCTGAATGAGGGCGCCCGTGGCGGCGGCCCCCGGGATGCGTTCGAGGGCGATGCGCGCGTCCTCGCCCACGGCCGCGTCGTTCAACAACCCGGCCAGCAAGGGGATTTGCATATCTGAGGCCGCCAATCCCAATAGATGGAGGAGTTCGCGGCGGAGCTGGTCATCCCCGGCGGCCTCAACGGCGTCCGCGAGGGCCTGCGCGACGGCCTCGCGCTCTGCTTCGGCAGTGGAGCGTCCGGCATGGGTGGTGATGGTTTCGATGGCCGCCAGAGCGGCCTTCGAGATGCCGGGTTCGCTGGATTCCGCCAGTTTTGCCAGGGGCATGACGGCTGGCGCCCCGAGAGGGCCCGCGGCCTTCCAGGCCTCGGCGCGCACCTCTGCGCTGGGATCGGCAATCCGGGCCAGAAACTCATCCAATTCGGCGGCGGGGGCGGCGAAACAAATGACCGCGCATGCCGTAAACAGCAGTTCCCAGACCCGCCTGCGATATGTCGCCTGATTCATCATTGTGTACCTCTTATATGTGCCACGGGCCGCGGCCCGAATTGCCCAGCATACGGTTGGCCTGTTCATCGTTTACGAACCGCTCATTGGCGTGGTCCCACTCAAGGGGACGGCCCAGCCGGTAGGCGATGTTGGCCATGATGCACAGCTTGGCCACGTTATGGGCCGGAGCGATGTCCATGATGGGCCGTTTCCGCGTCTTGATGCATTCGAACCAGTCTTCGTGATGGCCGGGACTCTGGTAGACCTGCGGGCTGTTCGCTGGCGGCTCGTAGTTGTCGGCCGGCGTGCCGAGGCCGCTGCCATCGCCGCCGCTGACGACGAGCTGGCCCTTGTCGCCGAAGTAGACCGCGCCAAATTTGGCTTCGGTGCCCTCAGGCGTTGTGCCGGGCTGCAGCCAGACGATGGTGAGGTCGGGGTCCTTGAATTCCCAGGTGACCTCCATGGTCGTCGGGCAGTCATAGAGGCCTTCGCGGGGCGGTTCGCCTGTCGCGGTTACGCGCACCGGGCCTTTCTCGTCCAAATCCAGGAACCAACTGGCCAGACTGAGCACGTGGGCGCCACGGTCGCGCACCTGGCCCCCGCCAAATTCCAGAAACCACCGGAAATTGAAGTGCACGCGGTCAGGGTTGTACGGCACCCACCGGGCGGGTCCAAGCCACATATCCCAGTCCAGATGGTCCGGAGCGGGACCGTTCTTGGCCGGGTCGCCGCCGACGGGGTTTTCGTAATGCCAGCACTCGACCCGCGAAACCTTCCCGATCTCGCCATTGCGCAAGTACGAGCAGACGCGCCATGCGTTCGGCATGGACCGGCCCTGCGACCCCACCTGCACGACGCGGCCGTACCGGCGGGCGGCCTCGACCATGGCGCGGCCCTCCTCGACGGTGACGCTCGAGGGCTTCTCGACGTAGACGTCCTTGCCCGCCTCGCAAGCCTGCACCGTCATGACCCCATGCCAGTGGTCGGGGGCGGTCACGAGCACGGCGTCGATGTCGTTGCGGTCGAGGATGCGCCGGTAATCCTTACAGGTCTGCGTCTCAGGGCGCGCGGTCTGCATGGCCGCCGCGAGCTGGTTGTCATCAACGTCACAGATCGCCACAATGTGGTCGCGGAGACGGCCAAGATGGTAGCGGCCCATGCCGCCCGTGCCGATCTGGCCGATCACGACGCGGTCGTTGGCGCCAGGCCGGCCCGGGGCTGCCAATACGCCCTGGGGCAATATCATCGGAGCAGCAGCCGCGGCCGCCGACCCCAGGAAGCGTCTTCGGGAAATACGTGTATGGAACATCTACGAACCTCCAGGCCGCGGAAACCGGCCCCTGCTGCGATTGATGACGCGCCTTCCGGCACAGGCATGCGCCGGGCAGTACCGGAACGAGATGGGAAGACGGTGGCGCTTCCACCGCAAACACCGGTGTTAAGCCTAGTGAAAAGCGGTTCCGGGATCAACAACAGCGTCGCGTACCCAGAGCGCCAAGTAGCATGATACTATATGACTTAAGTGCCATGGCCATCGGGTGCGGATTCAATCGGCGAATCACCCATCCGGTGAGG
>CAZFOG010000111.1:0-505 GCA_964520685.1 uncultured Nitrospiraceae bacterium
AGCTCGGCACCCAGATGCGCGCGGTCGGCGAGGTAATGAGCATCGGGAAGAATTACAAAGAGGCTCTCCAGAAAGCCATTCGTTCGCTCGAGACCGGCCGGTATGGGCTGGGTTTCGCGAAAGACTTCCACCGGAAACCGCTCGAGGAACTCATGGGTCTCCTCAAGTACCCGACGAGCGAACGCCAGTTTGTCATGTATGAAGCCTTGCGCAAAGGGGCGGACATCGAGGAGCTGAAAGAACTGGTGACGCTGGAAGAGCAGATCCTTGGTTGCAAGGGCGGGGACATCCCGGATGAACTCCTGACGCAAGCCAAAAAAGACGGGTTTGCCGACAAGTATCTCGCCAAACTGCTCGCGGTGCCTGAGGAGCGCATTCGAAAGCAGCGGATGCGTATCGGTGTGGTGGAGGCCTGGGACGCGGTGCCCGTCAGCGGCGTCGAAGACGCGGCCTACTACTATTCGACGTACAACGGCCCGGACACCGTGAAGGTGAGCCCGAACAA
>CAZFOG010000111.1:515-16092 GCA_964520685.1 uncultured Nitrospiraceae bacterium
CTCGGAGGAGGGCCGAATCGCATTGGCCAGGGGATCGAGTTCGACTATTGCTGCGTCCATGCTGCATTTGCGCTCCGCGAGCAGGGATACGAGTCGATCATGGTCAACTGCAATCCCGAAACCGTCTCGACGGACTACGACACCTCGAACAAGCTCTATTTCGAACCCTTGACGGTGGAGGATGTACTCAGCATCTATGAGAAAGAGAAGCCCGTGGGTGCGATCGTCCAGTTTGGCGGTCAGACCCCTTTGAACATTGCGCGGGAACTGGCCGAAGCGGGTGTGCCCATCTTGGGCACCTCGCCCGAGACCATCGATCTGGCCGAGGATCGCGACCAGTTCCGACACACCATGGAGCGGCTGGGCATTCCCCAGGCGCAATCGGGCATGGCGAGCACGCTGGAAGAAGCCCTGGTTATCGCCGCCGAGATCGGGTATCCCTTGATGGTCCGGCCGTCGTACGTTCTCGGCGGGCGGGGCATGGAGGTGGTACATGACGAAGAAATGCTGCGCCATTATGTGGCGGCGGCGGTCGATGTATCGCCCGAACGGCCCATTCTGATTGACAAATTCCTCGAGAACGCCGTGGAAGTCGAGGCGGATGCCATCTCCGATGGAACCGATGCATTCGTGCCGGCGGTCATGGAACACATCGAGCTGGCGGGGGTTCACTCCGGCGATTCCGCGTGTGTGATTCCGCCCATCAGCATTCCCGCCAAGCACATCGAGACGATCAACGAATATACGCGCAGGATCGCCATCGAGATGCATGTTATCGGGCTAATGAACATTCAGTACGCCATTGCAAACGACACGGTGTATATCCTCGAGGCCAATCCTCGCGCCTCGCGCACGGTACCGCTGGTATCCAAGGTTTGCGGTCTCTCCATGGCCAATATCGCCACCCAGGTTATGCTGGGGAAAGCCCTGGCAGAGCTGGGCCTGGCGCACCGGCATTTCCCCCATTTTGGCGTCAAGGAAGCGGTGTTCCCCTTCAATATGTTCCCGGAGGTGGATCCCTTGCTCGGTCCTGAAATGCGTTCCACCGGCGAGGTGCTGGGGTTGGCGGATTCCTTCGGCCTGGCCTTCTACCGTGCACAGGAAGCGACGCAGTCCAAGCTGCCTCTCGAGGGGGCGGTGCTCATCACGGTAGCGGAACCCGACAAGCCCGGGGTACTTGAGGCCGCGCGCCATTTCCAGAACATGGGCTTCTCGATTCGCGCCACGCAGGGGACCCAGGCGTTTCTGGAACAGCACGGCGTGAAGTCCGAGGTCATCAAGAAGATTCACGAAGGGCGGCCCAACATCCTCGATGCGATCACCAACGGCGAAATCCATTTGGTCGTCAATACGCCCGCGGGAAAATTGAGCGCCCACGATGACTCGTATATCCGCAAGTCCGCCATCAAATACAAAGTGCCATACGTGACGACAACTGCCGCGGCCATCGCCGCCGCGCGGGGCATCGCGGCACGGAAGCAGGACACGGCAACGGTGCGGTCGCTGCAGGAGTACCATCAGCGGATACGCTGAGGCGGGCGCGACCGGTCGCTGCGCTCCCGTAGCCAGTTGTCCTGAGCTTGCCCCGAAGACCACAAGCTATGGTAGCATTAGGCATGCTGAAAACGGCCGTCAGGAGCAGAAAGAACGTACGGGTGATCCTGCCCGACAGCGATAAGCTGGGGCTTGTCGTTGCATCGTTTTGTGCTACCCTCGTGTTGGCGGCGAATTTTTTCCTTCATTCGGCGTCCTTCGTCGAGGTGGCTTTCCGCGTTTCGCTGACGTTTGCCGTGTCGTGGATAGCCACGGCCCTTCTGACCCATTACATGATTTCGGCGACGGTGGCGGAAATCCGGGCTGAAAGGCTTGCGAGAAGGAAGGCACGGATCGAGGCCGAGAGAGAAATTGAAGAGGAAGCCGGCGAGCACTACTCCCCGGAAGGCATCACAGGAGAAGAGGAATGAAGTCAGTACGATGGGCGATGGCGGCCGTGCTTGCTGCCGGCGTGTGCCTTGCCGCATGGGGCCAGGCCCCGAATCTCGAGGGGTTGGATATTGTTCTGGACGTCGTTCCGGCGGGTCCAGTGGCCCTGGTGAACAACCGGCCGATTCCATCCGAGGAATTCACCGAGTTGTACAAGGGAGAACTTACCCGTTATCAGCAGATGCGCCCCGATGACACGATTTCGGACGCGTTTCGCATCGGCCTGGCCCTCCGCTGCATGCGGGTTCTGATTGAAAAAGAACTGCTCCTGCAGGAAGCCGAGAAACGGAATGTGACGGTATCCGAGGAGTTTGTCCAGGAACAGTGGGCGAAAGAGGTCGAGAACATTGGCAGGCAGCTCGCGTCCGACAAATCCAAGCCGCTGAGCGAAGCCGAGGTGCTGAAACAGGCGGGAGCCACGCGCGAGGAAGCCATTGATCAATTGCGGAAAGCCCTGCTGGTCGAGAAGATGCGCGAGACTATCGCTAAAGAGAAGGGCGTGACCGTCACCGATGAGGAGATCAAGAAGCAGTACGAGGAGATGTACGCCGAGGATGCCCGTCAACCCGACCGGGCCCACATGCGGCAGATCTTTGTGCGGGCGCCGCGCGACGCGGGCAACGGGGCCGCGGCCCAGCGTCAGGAAGCCCGAAAGAAGGTCGAAGACGCTCTGAGCCGCGTGCGATCCGGCAGGAGCTTCGAGTCGGTGGCGAAAGAGGTTTCAGACGAGCCGTTTCGAAGCAAAGGCGGCGATCTTGGACCGGGCCGCATTGATACCATGCCGGATTTCATGGCCCAGGCCGCGCGCACACTCAGCCCGGGGCAAACATCTGATGTGATCGAGAGCGACTATGGGTACCACATTATCCAGCTGGTCGAACTGCTTCCCGGCGAAGAGGTAACGTTCGAGAAGGCCGCCCCGTTCATCAAAAGCACGCTCATGTTGCGCAAGACCAACCAGGCGGTCGAAGAGTATTGCCGCGAAGTTACGGATGACGAGGACGCAATAAAGACGGCCCTCGACCTGGATCGCAAATTGATTACGCATCCGGAACTGCTTGATATGCTCGATGCCGGAAACCTGCCCCAGGATATGCAAGCGAGCCCTCAGCCGTGACTATACTGCTCCTGCTCACAATACTGTCGGCCGGGGAGCCGTACCAGTGGCCCCTCAATCTTCCCCCCGCGGTGACGTCGAGCTTCGGAGAATACCGTGCCGGCCGGTTTCATGCCGGGCTCGACCTGCGCACGGTGAGGGTTGGTCCCGAAGTCTATGCGGGGGCTGACGGGTACGTTTCGCGGATCCGCTGCTCGCCGTGGGGATACGGCAAAGCGGTTTACCTCCGGGCAAAAGACGGCAACACTCTGGTCTATGCTCATCTTGCGGATTTCTCGAGCAGCCTGCGCGAGTACGTGCAGCGGGCCCAGCACAGCCGCGAGAGCTACACGGTCGACCTGGTGCCCGAGCCGAACGAGTTTCCCGTGCGGCGGGGCGAACTGCTCGCGTTTGCGGGCCGGTCGGGGTCGCGGGCTCCCCATCTCCATTGGGAATTGCGGGATGAGGCGAGCCGTCCCATAAATCCGCGGTTGTTGGGCCTTTCGTGGCCCGACGACACGCGGCCGGTGTTCCGGAAGGTACTCGTGGTGCCGAAGGGGCCCGGTTCGTCCGTCAATGGCGACATGGTGCCGGTCGTGCTCGATGTGGGGCCCGAGGGCGCACCCGGCGTCTACCGGTGCGCCTCGATCACCGCTACGGGGCAGATTGGAATCGCCGTGGACGTCATCGATCCCGCGAACCAGAACAGCAATGTGCTCGGCGTGCACATTTTGCGGACGGCGGTGGATGGACGCGAGGTGTTCCGGGTTCAAAACGACCGGCTCTCGTATGAGACAATGAGCGACGGTGCGGTGTCGTGGCATCCCTACTACGTTTCCGAAGGGCGCTTCCTGCTCCAGTGGCGGTGGACGGGCAACGAGTCGGACAATTTCGCCGTTTCGGACGGCGATGGCTGGCTCGACGCAGGCGGCAGGCCGCTGGATGTGCTCATTGAAGCGCAGGATTTCTTTGGGAACACCGCCACCCTTCCAATACAGATTGAACCGGGGGGTCCCGAAGCGCCGGCGCCGGCATCGCGAGGTAGTGACGCGCCGGGCGTTGTCAGCGTCGATTGCTTCGATCGGTGGCTTCTGGTAACGGCGCGTTTTCCCGACGCCGAACCCGAGCCGCCAGTCCTCGAATGCACGGGACTCGAGCCGGGAACCGGGGTCCTGTTCCAACGTGTGGGCGAAGGTCTTTTTCGTGCGGCAGTACAGGCGGGAGCACACACCAACCAGGTGACCCTCGCAATTCAGCACCCGAGACTCGAGCCGTATGCCGAGACGCTGGATGTGTTTCAGCGCGGCCGGGGCGGTGTAGCCCGTGTCGGCGAGCTGGTGATACGCGCGGATGCACAAAGCGCATATGGAACCTTTTTCGTGCGCGTTTCGGAACAGGACGTCACGCCCTCCCCGGACCTCGTTTCCGTGGGCAAGGGGTATCGGCTATGGCCGGGCGATGCGCCGGTTGACGCGCCGCTCGAAATCTCGTTTCCCCAGCCGGCCGGGGATGCGGAACTGTCGAAAGTAAGCCTCTACCGCAAGTCAGGGTCCGGATGGACGCGGCAGGAAACCGAACGCACGGGCGGGCGGCTGACCATTCGCACGAGCAGTCTGGGCATCTTTGCGCCCATGGCCGATGTCGTTGCACCCACTATCACGGGCGTGGTTCCCGCGGCGGACAGCGCTCCCGCCACCAACCGGCGCCCGGAAATCCGTGCGCGTGTTGCCGACAATGCCAGCGGGGTCTCGGACATACGGGTCTCAGCAAACGGCAAATGGCTCCTAGCCGAGTTTGACCCCTTTGATTCTCCCGCGGCGACGGTCACCTGGTTACGCGACGAAGATCTGCCCTTCGGAGAGAACCACATCGTCATTCGCGTGACGGATGCCGTGGGGAACGTCTCGGAAGTGTCGCGCGCGATTCACATTATCGAAGACCCCGCAGCGGCGTCATAGCGGTCAGATTGCCCTCACAACGCATCCGCGCAACGTCGTCTGGGCGGTTTGATTCTCGCGGGACCTCTGGTAGAATAGAAGATGTCAGTGGGGCTCGCGGTGAAGATTCTGGGGTTTGGGTTGATGGGCGCGCTTGATGACGTTCATGTGTTTCGCCACTGCCGTCATGAACCATCGTGCATCTTTCCGATTCGCGGACGTACCTTCCTGACTGCTACATAGGGTCAGGGGAACGCGAGCCGGATTACGCGTGCTTTTGCCGGACGTGGCGCAGGCAGCATATTCCCCGAACGATAGCATGACGCGCGGGTTTCGGGGCAGTCCTTTGATGTGCAGGCGACAAGGGCATTCTTCACGCAGTAGAGAGCGGCGCTGTTGCGGCACGGCTCGGCGGACAGGCAAATCCATGCTCAGGGGGGCGGGAAGATGGTTAAGGTTGCTTTCGTAGGGTGCGGCGGGATTCAACACGTGCACTGCACCAATCTCAGCCGCAACCCGGAAGTGACCATTGTGGGCCACTGCGACGTCGAGCGGGCGCGCGCCGAAGAATCCGCCCGCCGGTTCGGAGGCGAACCATTTGCCGATTTCGACGCGATGTTCGACAAGACCAAGCCGCAGGCGGCCTTTATCGCGGTGCCGCCTTACGCGCACTGCGGCATGGAAGAGGCCGCGGCGGAACGTGGCATCCACCTGTTCATCGAGAAGCCCATTGCGTTAACCAAAGAGACCGCCCAGCGCATCGCCGGCGTCATTCGACGGACCAGGATCATCTGCAGTGTCGGGTATTGCCTGCGCTACTACGAAACGATCGCGACGGCCCGGCGGGAGCTTAAGGGCCGTCCCATCGCTCTGGCCACGGGATACTGGCACGGCGGAATGCCCACGGCCTCCTGGTGGCGTCAACTGGACAAGAGCGGCGGCCAGGCCCACGAACAGAGCACCCATATCTTCGACCTTTTGCGATACCTCTGCGGGGAGATTAAGGAAGTCCATGCCATCGCATCGACCGGATGCATGAGTAAAGTCACCGGCTATGATATTCACGACAGCAGCGTGGTGTCGCTGCGATTCAAGAATGGCGCCAGCGGAGCGGTCTCTTCCTCATGCGTCAACGGGAGCCGCAGCGCGGCCGGGCTGACCATTGTGTGCCCCGACCTGGAACTCCGGTTCAAAGAGGGCAATATCACCCTTCGCGAGGATGGCAAGACCACGAAGGTCCATTCGAAGATCGACCGTTTCGAGGAAGAGGCCCGCATTTTTATCGATGCCGTGAAGACCCAGAAACGGAACAAGATCCGCTCCACCTACAGCGACGCCTTGAAATCCCTCCTCGTAACCCTGGCCGCGAACGAATCCATGCGGTCCGGCATGCCTGTGAAACCCTGACTTTCTGCCGGGGGTTTATTGTTTTTCCCGAAGCCTGCCGACACAATATGGTGTAGTATCGCGCCAGATGGGGCACTGTATATTGGGGAGTCCGGCAGTGGTGCGAAAAGTGCTGCCGGAAAACCGTCAACCCGACAAATTGTTGCCATACAATACTTTACAGCGTGATATTACTTGACAGCACCCCGCCCCGATGGTACAATCTGGACGGTACGGAGCACTCCGCAGCCGGAAGAGCGAGTGCCGCGTAATCGCGTGCCGAGGTGGGTAGCAACGAACCATGTTAAGCTGGCGTAGAGACAAAGTCGGCGAGAAACGTCCGGTCGACCCTTCTGAGAAGGCGAAGCCCTCGACTCAAAGGGACGAAATACCGGAACGGAAGTCCCGCCCTGTATCTGGAAGCGAGCCGAAGAACAACGCCGCAGAAGCGACCGGGCCCGACAATCGGCGACGTCTGGGAGAAATGCTGGTCGGCGAGGGCATCATCACGCAAGAACAGCTTGATGAGGCCCTGCGGAAGAAGGAGAAGAACGGCGGGTTTGTGGGCCAAGTCCTTGTCGAACTTGGGCACATCAAGCAGAACGAACTCATCTCTTTTCTGGTCAAGCAATGCAAGATCCCGCACATCAGCCTGGCGGATTACCACATCAGCGATGAATTGCTGAGCCTTGTGTCCGAGGAAGTGTGCGTGCAGCACAGCCTGCTGCCCATCGACAAGCTGGGCAAGATTCTCACGGTCGCAATGGTTGACCCGCTGGATGCCGATGCCCTGGAAGCCGTTCGCCAGGTCTGCCCGGACTTGCGCATCAAACCCATCCTGTGCGATTGGAACCATTTTGCGCCGGCTTGCGAGCGGCTGTTCAAAAAGGGCAAAGGCAGTGCCGTAACAGCGAGTTCGTTCGGGCTTTCCGAACAAGCGCCGGCAGAGTCCGAGGAAGAACCTGCAGATTCCGCGGAAGAAGCGGAACAGACAGAGCAGGAACCGGCCGCGGAACCGGTCCCCACGGACTCCCAAGCCACGCCCGAATCGGATAAGCAGTCCAGCAGGAAACCGGTAGAGGATACCGAGAAGGCGGAAATCGAGGTGGCCGTAGAGCCACCGGCCAGGCCGGGGGCAAGACCTGCTCCGGCTGCGCCTGCCCCTGCTCCGGGTGCAAGTGCCGAGGAAATAGCGGAGAAGCTGCGCGACAGCATGCGCGATGCGTTCCGCGACGCTGTTGCATCGATTGAGAAGAAAACCCAGTCTGCTCCGGCCGCGCCTGCGCCCGATTACGCTGCCATGAGCGAGCTGATGCGCGAGAGTGTCGAGCAGGGGATGGCCAAGTCGACCGAGAGCCTGCTCAAGGGGATGCAAGCGTCCCTCGCGCAGGCGGCGCTGGCGAAAAGCAGTGACGGTGATTCCGGGGCATCCATGGTCCACATTGCAGAAGCACTTCGAGCGAACATCGACGAGACGATGCAAAAAACCGTGGGCGAATTGACGAAGAGTCTGCAGGCCGCCAATCCGAAGATCGAGATTCCCGCTATGCCCACAGCGGACGAGTTGGCGAAGGCCATGGGCCACAGCATGCAGGAAGCCATGGGCGCCCTGGCGCAACAATTCTCCGCAGCCATGGAGCACGAGACCAAGCGTGCGGATGATACGCAGCAGATTTTGCTTGCGTTCCAGGAGGCACTTGCGGGGAGCAAGAACTCCGACAACGCACAAACGGAGCGCATCATCGAGGTCGCGGAGGCAGCGCGCCGCGCGGCTGAAACCGCCGAAAAAGCCATTATCGCGATGCAGGAGGCCCAGGCGGCGGCAGCAGAGTCCGCCCAGCAAGACAATGTTCACGAATTTCCCGCGTCCGCGGCCCGGAAGATTGCCGAGCCGGACCTGAATGCCCTGGATGCCCTGGACAGCCCCGGTCTGGCCGCGCGGACCAATGAGCAGGTCAGGGCCGCCCTCGAGAATGAGCATCCCATTCCCGGGTATACCTTCGCGGATTTCATAGGCGGAAAGACGAACGAGCTTACCGTAACGTTGTGCAAGGCTCTGGCCGCGGGACAGGTGAACGATCTGACGCCGTTTTATCTTTTCGGAGGTGTCGGTCTGGGCAAGAGCCATCTGCTCAATGCCATCGGCAATACGGTGGTCGCCAAGAACCCCGACCTGCGCATCGGCTATGTGTCCGCGGGTATGATGGCGCGCAAGCTCAACAAAGCGTTTGCCGAAGAGCACACGGCGGCCTTCCGTGAACGGTACTGCGATATGGACATGCTACTCATTGACGACATCCACCTGTTGGCCCAGAAGGCCAGTGCCCAGGAGGAGATGCTTTACATTCTGGATGCGTTTCTTCACGAAGAGCGCCCGATTCTCCTGGCAGGAAACGCTTCGCCGGAGAAGCTGAGCGGCCTCGATCCGTGTCTGGCCTCGCGGCTGTTCTCGGGGGTGGTGTCTTGCGTGCGCGTTCCTGAGCAGACCGCACGCATCGAGATTCTCACCCGCATGGCCCAGTATGCGCAAGCCGATGTGCCGGAAGACATTGTGCGACTGATCGCCATGCAGATCCAGGATGACATACGCAAGATGACTGGCGCCCTGCGCAAGGTCATTGCTTACGCACGGGTTTCGGGCCACGCCATCGACAAAGACCTTGCTGGCGAGGTCTTGAGTCAGCTCGGTGTGGATGCGGCATAATTGCGCTGCATGCGGTATACTTTCGAAAGGGAACGTGGTGGGAGGAGTAGCGCTTCATACCTTTGGCAACGAGATTAGATAAGGATACGTGCTGTGCCACCCAGAACGAGAAAGCGCCGTTTAGGCGAAGTCCTGCTCGAGCAGGGCCTGATAACGGAGACGCAGCTGCAGGAGGCATTGACCCTCCAGCGCGGCACCAACCAGAATCTGGCCCAGTTTCTTCTCGAGCGCCGCTACCTGGCGGAGGAAGACCTGGTCGTCGCGTTGAGCGAACAGCTCGGTATTCCCCACATCCGCGTAGCCAATTATCACATCCCCGATGAAATTCTCCGGGAAGTCCCCGAGTCGCTTGCGCGGCAATACCTGATGCTGCCCGTGTCGGTCACGGGCGACGTTCTCACGCTGGCCATGGCGGACCCGCTGAATATCATGGCCCTCGATGATCTCCAGATGCTTACCAGCTACGAGATCGAGCCGGTCGTCGCGGTAAAATCCGAACTCGAAGAAGCCATCGAGCGCCATTACGGCGGGAAGCAGAGTTCCGAGCTGTTCGACGAAATTGTCGCGGGCAATGGCGACGCGGCCTCGAAGATGCAGGTAGTCGAAGAAACTCAGGACATTGCCGACCTGGCCTCGCTCGAGGCCGAGGCGGAAGATGGTCCCGTGATCCGCATCGCGAACCTGATTCTGCTCAATGCGCTCGAAATGGGCGCCAGCGATATTCACCTCGAGCCGCACGAAAAGAAGTTGCGCATCCGGTACCGCGTGGATGGGGTGCTCGAGGAAACCAAGAACCCCCCGAAATCGATGCAGGCGGCGCTGATCTCGCGATTCAAGATCATGAGCCACCTGGACATCGCGGAACACCGGCTTCCACAAGACGGCCGCTTCCGCATCGTGTCAAAGGGCCACGAGGTCGATTTCCGTATTTCCTTCCTGCCCACGTATTACGGCGAGAAGGTGGTGATGCGCGTTCTCGACAAGAGCAATCTGACGTTGGATTTGGATAAGCTGGGTTTCGAAGCGCAGCCCATGGAAGCCTTCACGGAAGCCCTCAAACTTCCCTTCGGTATGATATTGCTCACGGGGCCCACCGGCAGCGGCAAAACGACCACGCTGTACAGCGCCTTGCACAAGATCAACAAGCCCTCGCACAATATTGTCACGGTCGAGGATCCCGTGGAATACGAGCTGGCCGGGGTGAACCAGGTACCGACAAAGAGCGAGATCGGCCTCACCTTTGCCGCCGCCCTGCGCAGTATTCTCCGCCAGGACCCCGATATTGTCATGGTGGGTGAGATCCGCGACGAGGAGACGGCGGACATCGCCGTCAAGGCCGCCCTGACCGGTCACCTCGTGTTGAGCACCCTCCACACCAACGACGCCGCAAGTGTGTTCACCCGTTTGACCGACATGGGGCTCGAGCCGTTCCTGGTCCAGTCTTCCGTGGCACTCGCCGCCGCGCAGCGATTGCTCAAGCGCGTGTGCGGAAGTTGCCGGGAAGACATTCACGTTCCGGACGATGTGCTCAAGCGCATCCAGTTCAGCAACACGCTGTGCGAGGGGGAGCCTACCTTCGTTCGCGGCCGCGGCTGCAACAAATGCAAAGGGACCGGATACAAGGGACGATTGGCTGTCATTGAAGCCATGCCCAACTATCCCGAACTCCAGGACCTTGTCATGAAGCGGGCGCCGGCCATGGACATCAAACGCATGGCGTTGAAATGCGGCATGCGATCCTTGCGCCAGAATGCCCTGGCCAAAGCCGCCCGGGGATTGACCACCATCGAGGAAGTTTTGCGCGCCACCGCCGCGGATTAGGCGCGGGTGCGGCGCGACACCGGGTGATTTTCATCAGGGGGAATGCGGACCGGCTGCCAGGCGCGCGACAGATTCCGGGCGCCGGCTCGGACAAACGGAGGCATCATGGACATCAGTGTGAAAGAGATGCTGGGCAAAATGATCGAGTTGGGGGCGAGCGACCTCCATATCGGGGTGGGGATCCCCCCCGTTATCCGCCTGGCGGGCGAATTGCAGCCCCTCGACGGCTATCCCGTGCTCCGGCCGGAAGACACCCAGGAAGTCATCTACACGGTCATGAACGAAGAACAGATTGCGACCTTCGAGACCACGAAGGAATGCGACATGTCGTTCGGCATCGAAGGGTTGAGCCGTTTTCGTCTCAATGTGTTCCGCGACCGCGGTTCGGTGGTGGCGGCTTTTCGCGCCATCCCCTTCGAAATCCGCACGGCCGATGAACTCGGACTTCCGCGGGTGGTGCAGGATTTCGCCCACCGCCCCCTGGGGCTAATCCTGGTGTGCGGTCCGACAGGCAGCGGTAAATCCACGACGCTGGCGTCCATTCTCGACCGGATCAACCGCGAGCGGAGCGTTCATATCATCACCATCGAAGACCCCATCGAATACCTGCATTCTCACCAGCGTTCGGTGGTGAACCAGCGCGAGGTCAGCGCCGATACCCAGAGTTTTGGGGCGGCGCTTCGCCATGTTTTGCGCCAGGACCCCGACGTAATTCTGATCGGCGAAATGCGCGACCCCGAAACGATCTCGGCCGCGCTGACCGTGGCAGAGACGGGCCATCTGGCCTTCGCCACACTGCATACGAACGATGCCCTGCAGACCATCAACCGCATCGTCGACGTATTCCCCGCGAGCCAGCAGGACCAGATTCGAACCCAGTTATCGTTCGTGCTCGAGGGCGTAGTGGTCCAGCAGTTGATTCCGCGCGCGGACGGCATGGGCCGCGCGATCGCACTCGAGGTGATGATACCCAACACCGCCATCCGCTCGCTCATCCGCTCCGAGAAGCTGGAGCAGATCCCGTCGATGATCGAGATCGGCACCTCGGAGGGCATGATGACGATGAATCAGTCCCTTTTCCGGTTGGTGCGCCGAAATGTAATATCGCTCGAGATGGCCTTCAAGCGGAGCAGCGATCCGGAAGGATTGCAGCGACTGGTCGAAAAGGGAATGTGAGCAAGGACGGTGCGATAGTCTCTACGCGATTGCCCCTGGAAGGGCCCAACCGGTGGCCCTGGCTTGTGGGGCTTGCCCGCATCGGCATGCTGGCGATTATCGCCGCAGGCACGTATCTCCTTGCCGATCGCAAGAGCCCGGGCATCTCGTGGCTGCCCCTCTTTCTCGTGTTCGGCCTGGCGGCGAGCCTCTATTACCAGTTCCGGCTGCGCCGACCCGAGATCCCGCCCGCGCTGTTGACCTGGGCCCAGTTGCTCGTCGATTTCGGCGTCGTGGCCGCGACGGTCAGCTTCACGGGTGAAGCCAATAGCCCGTTCACCTTTCTCTTCGTGATTGTCATCCTCGAGGCAGGGCTGCTGCTGGGGCAGAAGCAGGGCTTCATGTTTGCCACCCTGGCCACGCTCTTCATGCTGATTCAGACACTGCAGGCGCCCCCTGGAAGAGAATCCCTTGAGACGCTTACGTATTGGTACGGGTTCCTGGTCAAAGGTCTCGGGTACTACCTCACGGCGTTCATCAGCGGCTACTGGAATATGCGCGTCTACCGCATGCAGCAGTTCCAGCGTGAGATCCTCGACAACATGAACAACGGTTTCCTGATCACCGACAAGAACGGCCTGATCATCGCCCAGAACAAGGCCGCTGACCGTATCCTCGACCTGCCCCAGGGAGCGGCCGCGGGCCGGCCCGTGCAGGAAGTGCTCCGGGTGGGGTCCGGCGCTGAATGCCCGGTCGTCACGGCCCTGCGGACCGGCCGCCATTTCACCAGCTACGAGTTTCACGCCCGCACCGGGTCCGATGCCCCAAAACTCTTGGGGTTGACCACCAGCCCCATCCACGATGCCCACGGGAGCCTCACCGGCATCATCGCGTCCTTCACGGACCTGACGGAAATGGCGAGAATGCGCGAGGAACTCAAGCGCCAGGACCGCCTTGCGGCGGTTGGTGAACTATCGGCGGGGCTGGCCCATGAGATCCGCAATCCCGTCGCCGCGATTCGGGGCGCGGTGGATGAACTCAAGAACAGCATTTCGACGCCGCAGATCGCCGAGCGTTTGGCGGCCATCGCCATTCGCGAATCCGATCATCTCAACCGAATCGTCACGGATTTCCTGGATTTCGCCCGCCGTCCCGAGATTCGGCGCGAGACGTTTTCGGTTGTGGACCTGGTGGAAGAGGTGGTGGAACTGTTGCGCGACAAGTACCGCAGCCGCGAGGGACTGGTGATTAATGCGCAGGCCCCTCCCAAAGACTGCCGCATCTCAGGCGACCGCTCGCAAATCAAACAGGTCTTCATGAACATCGCAAAGAATGGCATTGAAGCCATGGAAGAACGCGGGGTCCTCGGGGTGACCGTACTGCCCGACTCCACGTCCGTCGAGGTCCGGTTTGACGACCAGGGCGCCGGCATTCCGCCTGACGAGCTTGCGCGGGTGTTCGAACCTTTCTATACTACCAAGGCCAGCGGCGTCGGCATGGGGCTGGCCGTATGCATGCGGATCGTGACGGCCCACGACGGAACCATTCGGGCCACGCCGCGCGAGGGCGGCGGCACAACCATCAGCGTACGTCTTCCCACCATGCGAAACGAGGAGTAGCATTTCCGTGTCCAGCAGATTCTCAGCACTTGTGGTCGACGACGAAGCCGGGATGCGGGAACTGCTCGAGATTGTGCTGGGCAACGATGGCTACGATGTCAAAGCCACCGCGACGGTTGACGAGGCCTGCGCGGCCCTTGCAAAGGGCCCCTACGACGTGGTGATCACCGACTTGCGCATGGACAACGACCACGAGGCGGGGCTTCGTCTCTTGTCGTGGATTAAAGAGAACGCGCCAACCACGCCGGCGATCATGATTACCGCCCACGCCTCGATGGAAACGGCTATCGAGGCGCTCAAACGCGGGGCCGCCGACTACATCATGAAGCCGTTCAAAAACGATGAGCTGCGGCTGCTGGTCAAACGGGCCATTGTCCAGCGCAATCTGCTACGCGAAAACATCGCCCTGCGCAAAAGCCAGGCCCTTCGCGGCACCATCGACAACATCATCGGGAAAAGCCACGCCATCGAAGAGACACGCGAGATGGTCCGCCGCGTCAGCATGCTGCCCAGCACGGTCGCCATCCACGGAGAAAGCGGGACGGGCAAAGAACTGGTGGCGCGCGCCATCCATCAGCTCAGCGAACGGGCCGCCAAACCGTTCGTGGCGCTCAATTGCGGCGGGTTTCCCGAGAACCTCCTCGAAAGCGAACTCTTCGGACACAAGAAAGGCTCGTTTACGGGGGCCGTCGAGGACAAGGAAGGTCTGTTCGTGGTCGCCGACGGCGGCACGCTCTTTCTCGACGAGGTGGGCGAGATGCCGCTGTCGCTGCAGGTTAAACTGTTGCGGGTTCTCGACAATCAAACCATCATGCCCGTGGGCGGCACCACCACCATCAAGGTCGATGTGCGCATCATCTCGGCCACAAACCGCAATCTCGAGGAGATGGCGAAATCCGGCGAGTTTCGCGAGGACCTCTACTACCGCCTGAACGTCATCCCGATCAGCGTGCCGCCCTTGCGCGACCGCGAAGGCGACGTGCCCCTTCTGGCCCGTCACTTCGCCAAAACCCACGCCCAGCGGCTCGGGCGCGGTCCGGTGGATATCTCTCCCGAGGCCGAGGAAGCCCTCGACAATTTCCGCTGGCCCGGCAATGTGCGCGAACTCGAGAACGTCCTCGAACGCGCCGTTGCCTTGTGCCGCGGCGACCGGGTCGAGGTGACGGATCTGCCGCCGTGCATTCGCAACTACGTGCCTGAACCCAAGCCGGCACTCAGCGATCTGCCCGAGGGCGGTCTGGATCTCGAGGAATACATCGCGGACATCGAGAGCAAGCTCATCTTGCAGGCGCTGAAACGGGGCCGCTATTCGCAAAAACGCGCCGCCGAACTCCTCGGGCTGACCACCCGCTCCCTCCGGTACCGTCTCCAGAAACACAATCTCGGCGACGTCGAATAGCCACTGCAAATGAGCCGGCGACAAGCCCGCGCGCGCCGTGGACCCGGTGGACCGGGTGGACCAGTGGACCGAGTGGACAAAGGTGGACGGGGTGAACCGCGCGGGCTCGCGTGAAAGGAGCGAGACGGGACTGCCTCGAGAATTCGGTTTCTGCACGCTAAGAATCCTCCCCCAGAACGCCTTCCGGCGTTCCACCCCCTCCGAAGGGGGAAATGCGCGACGGCATTGAGGTGGCATGCGCATCTTGCGCATGATTGTGGCTCTGGCCGGGGCTTTTGAACATGACAGTCCCGATTTTCATCGCCTATGGGTGAGCTGAACGGCTCATGGTTCGCTGTCTCAATAATTCGGTTCCCGAAAGCCAAGAATCCTCCCCCAGAATACCTTCCGGAAACGGAGGACGGGTTTTCCAACCCGTCCAATAGATCACCGCGGGCGGACACGCCCGCGTTCCGATCCAATACAAGACTGGAAGCG
>CAZFOG010000112.1:0-16013 GCA_964520685.1 uncultured Nitrospiraceae bacterium
CCTCGAAATGACCTTCGTCCCCGTCCCAGAGAACTGAGCAGGCGGCCGTGGACCTAAAGAGCGGAGAAACCTCGTGATCGTCCTGTGAAGTGCATCGTGATTTCCCGTTTCTTGAGACAATCCCGTCGTGGCACGAGATGGAGGGGTGGTGCGTTGGCGGATATGAGCTGGGAATCGTTTTGGCGGGAGCATGTTGCGCGGTGGCAAGGGAGCGGGTTCTACCTGCGCCGTCCGTTTCGACCCCGGCCGACTGCCTCGCACCACCGGAATTGCCTTCCATGTGTGCATTTTTCTCATTTAAGCATCCAAATAGCCAATTGCGTCAACTAAATCACCCTCGTTTCGCAGCAATCCGGGGACACCGATTCCCACACTACAGCTTCCCTTATCAGCGGTGACGCGCCTGTCGCGGAACGCCTCACGCTCAAGCACCGCATCCGTACTACTCTCTTCCGAAACCCGTGCAAGCCGCAAAGAATCCTGGCAGGAGAGGGGCATAAACTTTTTATTTCCAAGGTTTTATCTCCCCCTTTGGAGGGGGGTGAACGCCGACAGGCGTTCGGGGGGAGGATTCCGGTTCCGGAGATTTGGTTGCGGCTATGCTGCGCTACGTTGTCCGCAGCCGGCTGAGGACGGCCTTCATGTCATGGCGCCACGGGATGACGCGGGCTTTGCCGCCCCGTTTCGCGGCATACATGGCCTCGTCCGCGCGCTGGCACAGCACATCGAACTGGTCGCCGTCACGGGGCGCCTCCACCACGCCTGCGCTGAACGAGATCCGTACGTGGTTGCAGCATTCCTCCGAGAGTTTCTGGAAGTGCCGCTGCATGCGCTCGATCACCTGGATTGCCCGCACCTCGTCGGTCTCGGGGAAGAACAGCACAAACTCTTCGCCGCCAAACCGCGCCACGATGTCCACGCTGCGGATGTTCTCTTTGAGGACTTCCGCCAACGCAACCAGCGCCCGGTCGCCCGCGGCATGGCCTTGCGAATCGTTGACCGCCTTGAACCCGTCTATGTCCAAGAATCCGAGCGACCCGATCGACGGATACCGCTGGATACGCTCCAACTCGCGCCGGATTTCGCGCTCGCCCGTCTGGCGGTTGAACAACTGGGTCAACGGGTCGAGTTGCGCTGCCTTGGCAAGCGCTGCCCGGCGCGCCAGGACCGCCTCGACGCGCGCCACCAACACCTCGGGATTGAACGGCTTCGTGATGTATTCGTCCACCCCGTACCGCAGCCCTTTGATCTCGTCCTCCGGCATGGATTTCGCAGACAGGAAGATGAACCCGATATCCCGGAGTTTGGGGCGCGACAAAATCGCCTCGCGCAAGGCGAACCCGTCCATCCTGGGCATCATGATGTCGCAAATGATGATGTCCACCACGCGCCCTTCGAGGAGCCCGAGCGCCTCGAGGCCGTTCTCCGCGGAAAGGGTCAAATACCCGGCGTCTTCCAGGTTGAACAGGAGCAGCTCGCGCGTGTGCGCGTCATCTTCCACTACCAGCACGGTATATTGGCGCTCGAACTCCGACATTGCCGCCTCCCAAACCCGTTATTCCGCATCGGCCGCTGTGCCGGCCGGCACACATACGCGAAACACCGAACCCCGCCCCGGTTCACTCTCGACCTCGAGCCGGCCTCCGTGAAGCCGGACCATCTCATGAACAATAAACAATCCCAATCCTGTGCCGGGCACCACTTCCCCTTCCCGGTGGACCCGGTAAAACCGGTCGAAAATCTTCTCGAGCATATCCTTTGGAATACCCACCCCGCTGTCTGCCACTTCGAGAATCACCTCGCCGGCCTTGCTGAAGATGCGGCCGCGCACCCAGCCTCCGCCGGGCGTGAACTTGATGGCGTTCTCGACCAGGTTGTGCAACACCGTGTGCAGCCTTTTGGCGTCTCCGTATACCACGGGCAACGCCGTTTCCACGTCTATGGAGAACCGGATATCTTTTGCGGCGGCCACGTGTTCGAGTGTCGTAACGACGCGCTGGGCCAGGCCGCCCAGGGCCACGGGGCCGCGTTCCAGCGAGACCTTGCCCGACTCGATCCGGGCGATGAGCAACAGCTCCTCGATCAACATGATGAGGCGGTCGGCCTCTTCGTCCATAATCGTCAGGAAATGCTCGCGCAATTCCGGCTTCACGTTGGGTTTCCCGAGCAGGGTTTTCACGAATCCTTTGATCGAGGTCATGGGCGTGCGAAGCTCGTGCGACACCGCCGCCACAAAATCGGACTTCATCTGGTCGATTTCGTGTTCGCGTGTGACATCCTGGAAAATCGTCACGTGCCAGGTTTCGCCCAGCCCCATATTGTGAATGGACGACCGGGTCGCCCAGCAGATCCGCGGTTCCGAGCCCTGCAAGGTTACGCGCTCCTTCGAGAAACTCCGGTTTTCCCCGGCCGTTGCCCGCCACATCTCCCGGAATGCTTCGTCGGGAACGAGCGCCAGAAAATCCCTGCCCGCGCAATCCAGGGGAACCGCCCCGAGCAATTCGCCCATGGCGGGATTCATCAGGACAACGCGGTTGTGGCTGTCGGTTACGACGACGCCCTCCCCCATGCTGTTCAGAATGGTTTCGAGACGGTTGCGCTCCTGCGTGAGGATGAGGGCTTTCGCGCGGCTGTCCGCCTCGGCGCCACGCCGGGCGATTGCCTCCCCGAGCGTCCGGGCGATGGCATCCAGCAGTTGCCGCTCGGAAGGCAGGAAGGGTCCTTCCTCACCCGGAAACCGGCAATCCCTGATGTAGAACACCTGGACCATGCCCCGGGCCGCGCCTTCGGCCATGATGACTGCGGATTGCCCCCATTTGGTCATCTCGAACGGCTGGCTCACGCACTCTTCGCCATCGAGCACAATTCGCGCACGGGCACATTCCGGATACCGCCAGGCTTCGGGAATGAGATGTACGACGTCCCGGCAAATCTCCTGGGCCGTCTCGCGCGTGCAAATAGCTTCGGCCAGACCGTAGATGCACATCAGCTCCTTTTGCTGGCGGTGATGTTCGTCACGGATCTGGACCACCTCGTGCGTGATACCCTCGTAACAGGTGATGTCCTGCCCATAGAGGCGGCCGAGCTCGTGCTCGGGATAGCCCGCGAGCGTCAACTGCCACCGCCGCCCCCGGATTTTTGCGCAGAAGACCCGCTCGCCGCCGATGGCGACGCAGTGCGGCACATCCAGCCGCTTCACATCGGGCAGTATCCTCTCGAGGGTCACGGTGCCCTGGGGTATCCCGAAGGCGTCCCGGGCGGCATCATTGGCCTGCAGTATGCCCCCCGATGCGTCGAATTGGATTACGGGAAAAGGACTCAACGTATCGAAGGGCGCTATCCGACCGGATTCCCGATCAAACAGTTGATGAAGGGCACCTGTCGCATCGGACCGCATTGTAATTGCCTGCTCTCCTCTCGAATTGCGCTGAAGACGGCTCTCCCGCCAGCGCCACCTGACGCCTGCACTTTGAATTTTACCAGCAGCGGCCCATTGCTGCAGGGGAAAGGGCTTCCTTTGCGGTCGCGAATGCGGTGTAAATCACTGTAAATGCGTGGCTTACTACGCTGGGCGCGGGAACGAAAAGGGTTACGCCAGAGCTTGTAAAACGGCCTCGGGGGTCATGTCCGGACCGATTTCCCGCGCGCCATAACCTCTTTCAGGCGAAGTCCTTCGCCCGAGCTCGGCGAAGAACGCATTCTTCTCATGGGGCGAGGCGAAATGACGGTCCGCCCAGGCACTCAAATACCCCATCCGGGCGGCGTTTTGAAGCACGGTATGGGCATACAGAATCAGCGCGCCATTCACAAACGCTTCGCGCAGCGGGGCCATCTCGGGCACGTCGAATTCATCCACAAAGCGCTGCCCGTGTGCGTTCATTTCCGTCCCGGCGAGTATGGGGAGCCCGCGCGCCTCGGCTATGGCCGCGATTTCGTGCAGCTTTGCCACCTTGGCCCGTTTTTCTTCCGGGTTTTTCACGTTCCAGTTGCGGTCGGGGATGACGTTCAGGGCCGCTGCCCCCGCGCCGAGAAGCAGGTCGAGCAGCTCGTCAATGGCCTGCTCTCCCTCGGTCAGGCCGTTGAGCCACGTGACCGTCGGAATCGCGCCCGCGCCGAGAATCAACCGGTTCACGTCATCGAGGCGCGGGAAATCGGGTCCTTTTGGCTGCACATACCCGACGCCGCCCTGCTTCATCAGCTTCGACCGGATAAGCCCCTGAAACGCCGGCGAATCGGCAAAAAGTTTCTCGATTGCCTCGGCATTCTGGCCCAGCTTTTCGGCCCAGAACGCGGCCCGCGCATGGGGGTCTGGAAAAACCGCCTCGCCCTTCTTCTCATACGCCATACACACATGGCGCTCGGTGGCGTTGCCTTTCGGCGTGAGCGGCAATACGTCGTGCTCGTAATCGACGGCCACGGGCTCGACATGGGGATTGACCCGCTCCACAATCGCCTTTGTCCGTTGCCCCGCCATTGTTCGCAAGCGGTCCAGAACGTCCGTGCCCGGCACGCCGCCCGAGACGAATCCCGAACCCATGTAGTACTTGATTCCGGGCTCGCCCGGCGAATTGATTTCACGGGTCTCGAATTCGGGGAGAAATATCCGTGTCTCCAGGCCCACGCATCCGCGAATTCCCACGGTCTGGCATGCGGCGAGAAACTCGTCCGCGGCGTCGAGCACGTCAAAATCCACCACGCCCGCGACCAGCAGCCCCTCACAACGCGCCTTCCAGGCAAAATACGAGGGCGAATAGCCGTATCCGTTAAACGAAAAGAAGGTGTGGGCGTGCACATTTACCGTGGCACGCGATTCCGGGAGCGCAATTGCGCCCTTCCGCACGAGGGCCATCAACGCATCGAGCGCCGCGGCGCGTGCGCCGGGATCAAACTCGTTCAATTGCATCTCGAGTGAACTGCGCGAATTCGACATAATCATCCCCTGGTTGCCTATTGGTAATACGTGTAACACACACGGGCGAGATGGTACCGGATTGCGGCGGGACGGTAAAGGGTCATCCCGGCAGCACGTCGTAACCCAGGTTCTGGACGACCTGGGTCAGGGCGGCCTTATCGAGGTGCTCGCCACGAACCGTGGCGTGCCCGCTCGCCAGGTCCACGACCGCGCTTGTCACGCCGGGGGCCTGACGCAGGCCGCGGGCCACCGAACTCGAGCAGTGCTCGCAGGTCATGCCGTCTATCGTCAGGACTACGGCGCCGTCATCCGTGGGCTCTTCCTCGAGGGGGGCCGTCTGCTGCGAGGATGCCAGGGTTGCTTTGGCGCGCCAATCGCCCCACAGGCTGGCGGCGAGCAGGGCGAGCAGAACCACGGCCGAGACGTGCTGCCACCAGGCGATGGTCATGTGATGCGCCATGTGGTCTGCGGGAAAGCCCAGTTCACCCAGAATCCCGATGGTCGCGTCGAGGGCAAATCCCGCGGCAAGAGCCCCGACCGCCACCGTGACGAGGTACACCGCTGCCGTGCGCTTCCCCAGGACCTTGAAAACCGTCGCCAGCGTCGCGGCGTTGGTGGCGGGTCCGGCGACCAGGAATACGAGAGCCGCGCCCGGCGACACGCCGAGGTGAATGAACCCGAGGGCAAGGGGTATGGACGCCGTGGCGCACACATAGATGGGAATCCCCACGGCCATCATCACGAGCATGGCAAGCAGTCCGCCGCCAAGATACTCGACGAAGAGGTCCTGCGGCACGAGTGCCGCGATCAAACCGGCAATCAGAATGCCAACCGCCAGGGCCTTTCCAATATCGCGCGGGAGCGTAACGAAGGCATAACGCAATCCACGCTTCCACCGGGCTTCCGTGTCCTTTGTGGCGCAACAGGTGTCAGTACACCCGTGAGCTGATGCACCGGATTGGCTCCGTCCCGTCCTTTCCACGTCTGGTTCCACGACGGATACCACTGCGCCGCCAACCACTCCGGTCACAAACGCCGCCAAGGCGCGAAATACGGCGAAGACCGGACCGAGCATTCCCCAAGTCGCCACAATCGAGTCCACCCCCGTCTGGGGCGTTGCTAACAGGAAGCCCGTGGTCGCTCCGCGAGACGCCCCATGATTGCGTATCGAAGCTGCGACCGGGATAACGCTGCAGGAACACAGCGGCAACGGAATGCCGAGCATCACCGCCTTCAGCACCGGCACGAGGCCGCGCCCGCCCAAGTGGCGTTCTACCCATTCCGGGGACAGAAAGACCGAGACAAAGCCGGCCACCACAAACCCGAACAGAAGATAGGGCGCCATTTCAGCCGTAACGTTCCACGTTTCCACCAGGATCGCCATTGTGTAATCTAAAGCCGTCATTGTGTCTGGTCTTGGCCTCCTCGATTGTATCTCCGGGCATCCGGTCTTGTCCGCAAGCCCGCACGCGAATGGTGCCATCCTTACTATAAACAGGCTGGGCATGCCTTCCTATTCGCGATGCAGGCACAGTGCTTTTGGAGACACCACAAGAGCGTAAGGCAAGAGAAGTGTGTATTTCCATCAAAGGCCTGTGCGGAAGCGCTCAAAAATGGAGGGAGCGGCGGGCTCGTGCCCGCCGCTCAGTGCGGGGAGTGTCTGGAAACTTTGGTCCGTGTTTCTTGGCGCAAGAGGGTCACGGCAATGAGCGTTACACGCTGAAACCATTGGGCTGCGGTCTGTTGGCTTCAGACTACTCAAAAGGTGCGAACCGTTATGGCCGGGGCTGCGGAACTGACTTCACGGTGCGATGAAGTCGGTGGCCCGATTCGCTGATTCAAGTTCCAGACACCGGGGTCACTTTACCACAACATATTGTGGCTGTCAACCCCCTTTATGAAAAAAATCCGCCTCATAAGGGTGGCTTATGCCCCCCATAAAATGCGGTAAATTGCCGGGATTTGTACAACGGCTTGGGCCAATTTGGTATTTGCTTGACAGAGGTGGTCCTCGGGCCGAATGACGGTGCCATCCACATCTAGTGGTTGGCTTGTGGTTGGTAAGCTTTCGGAGAACCCTGGAGACCCCGATTCAAGCGTGTTTGCAGGGGGGTTGTAGTTTCCGTCGTGACCGGGACCTCTTGTGGTTTCGGGATGCATTGCGCCGGACCCCTGGACGCTGGTAAGATCATGACAGACAAGCAGAAGCAAGGAGTTTTACGGCATGCCCTTGTTTACCTACCAGTGTACGGGATGTGGCGCTGAGAGCGAGATCCTCGTGCAATCCGCCTCCGCGAGTCCCGCTTGCCCGTCGTGCGGCGGGAAAGAGATGGCGAAACAGGCAAGCGTTTTTGCCCCCCCGAGCAGCGCGGCAGAGGTGGCTTCGGGGCCACGGTGCCAATCGTGCCCGTCGGCGGGAGGGGCGTGTCCCTATCAGAGCTGAAACCACGTATTCGGCACGGAGTGGCCGATGAAGAAACCAGACCCGGTAAATGATCCGCCGAATTCCCTGTGGGGCCATTTCAAGGAGGGGTTTCGCCGCCAGAACGCCCGGAGGCCCGTGAGCTTCTACTTGATGCTGGCGATCATTGCAGTCCTGTTGCTGGGCCTGCAACTGGCCCACTACCGCGACCCCGGCACTGCCTGGAAGTTCGCCCTGGTGTTGTCGGCCATGTTCGTCTTCTTTTTTGTCGTATTGTGGCGTGCCTCCATCGAAATGGTGGAGATCATACGGCGCAGCTACCGCGAGGAGCGGGAACTGTACACGAGCACCCTGGGAAACCGCGAGTTCGCGGAAGAGCTCGGGAAGCGTGTCGCGGAACACGCTTCGACGGACCCCGAAGACGCCGAACCGCCGTTACCGTCCGATGATTGAGGCGCCCGCGCGCATACTGGCTTTTGTTCCCAACTGGCTGGGCGATGTGGCCATGTGCACGCCGGCGCTGCGCGCGCTGGCACAGCGGTTCCCCGATAGTGCTCTCATCGCGATCGGGAGGCGAAGCGCCTGCGAACTCCTGAAGGGCCTTGACTGGCTGAGCGGCACGGAAACCATCCCCGCCAAACCCGGCCTCCGAGCCATGCTTCGTCTTCGCCGAGAATTCAGCGGCCCGGGGCCTGCCCTGGCCGTCGTGTTTCCCCATTCGTTCCGGGCGGCGCTTGCGGCCCGCGTGACGAGCGCACGAGCCCGGCTTGGGTATGCCCGCAACGGCCGCTCGTGGCTGCTTACCCATGCCGCTCTTCCGCATCGCGAGAATGGCGTCATCGCTCCCGTGTACATGGCGGCGGAATACCTCGACCTGGTCAAGGCGGTAGGCGCCGAGGACGACGGAAGGGGGCTAGAACTGGCGGCCGACCCGCCGGCCGTGGAGCGTCTGCGCCCGCACCTCGCGGGCACAGGGCCTCTGGTGGCGGTTGCGCCCGGCGCTGCGTTTGGCCCCAGCAAGCGTTGGCCCGCGGAACGCTACGCCGCCGTTATTGACGCCCTCCACGAAAAAGCCGGCGCGCGCGTGGTGTTACTGACCGGTCCCGGCGAAGAAGACACGCGCGAGGCGGTGTTGTCGGCGGCGAAACATACGCCCATCATTGCCGACGACGGCCACCCCACCATTGATTCGCTTAAAGCCGCCATCGCGTCCTGCGATCTGCTCATAGGCAACGACAGCGGACCCCGCCATGTCGCGATCGCGTTTAAGAAGCCTGTCATCTGCATCATGGGTTCGACCTCGCCGCGGTATTCCGCCGGTCCCTACGAGACGGGGGAAGTATTGCGGGTCGACGTGGATTGCGGACCCTGCCAGAAACCCGTCTGCACAACGGATTTCCGGTGCATGACGCAGATTGCGCCGGAAACTGTCATAGCGGCCGCGTTGCGGCATTTGCCCGCGGCGCGGTGAGGCGGCCGGCTAGGCAGTTCCGTCGAGGAGGCGCAAGAGATAGGCGCCGTATTCATTTTTCTGCATGGGTTCCGCCAGAGCGCGCAACTGGTCGCGGCCGATGTGCCCGGCCCGGTAGGCGATTTCCTCGACGCACGCGATGCGCAGCCCCTGCCGTTCCTGAACGGTCTGCACAAAATTCGTCGCTTGCACGAGGGATTCGTGGGTGCCCGTATCGAGCCAGGCGAATCCGCGGCCGAGGAGTTCGACGCGTAGCTGGCCGCGCTTGAGATAGACGAGATTGACGTCGGTGATCTCGAGCTCTCCGCGGGGGGAGGGTTTCAGGTTCCTGGCGATGGCCACGACGTCGTTGTCGTAGAAATACAGGCCCGGCACGGCGTAATGCGACTTGGGCTTTTTTGGTTTTTCTTCGATGCTGATTACGTTGCCGCCTTCGTCGAACTCGACCACGCCATAGCGTTCGGGATCGCGGACGGGATACCCGAATATCAGCCCGCCTTCGGTGAGTTGTGCGCCACGGCGAAGGGATGCCACGAGGTCATGACCGTAGAAGATATTGTCACCGAGGATCATGGCCACGGCATCGTTCCCGATGAAGTCGGCGCCGAGAATAAACGCCTGGGCGAGCCCTTCGGGTTTGGGCTGCACGATATACGAGAACGAGAGTCCCAACTTCGAGCCGTCGCCCAGGAGGCGCTGGAACGCGGGCGTATCTTCAGGGGTCGAGATGATGAGGATTTCGCGGATACCCGCCAGCATCAAGACCGAGAGCGGGTAGTAGATCATGGGCTTGTCGTAGACCGGCAAGAGCTGTTTGCTGACGGCCAGGGTAATGGGATAGAGCCGTGTGCCCGAGCCGCCCGCGAGAATGATACCTTTCATGGCCTCCTCCGCTGCTAACCACGCGCCTTGCCCGTGCAGACGAAAACCGGGGCACAGGAGCGGTCGAAAGAGCTGCTCCACGGCGCCCTGCACTGACCCGGCGTCCTTTAATTCATACGGTCGACCAGTACGCGGCACTCCGCCTAGAGATGGTGCTTTGTCAGATGCGTCTGCAAATGGGCGAACGCCGTGTCGACGTCGTCGAACATATGAAATAGATTCAGGTCCTTCGGGCTGATGACGCCCCAGCGGACCATGGCGTCGAAATTAAAGATTTCTTTCCAGTAATCCGTGCCGTAGAGGATGACGCAGCGGTTGTTTGCCGCCTTGCCCGTCTGCAGCAATGTGATGAGCTCGAAGAACTCGTCGCAGGTCCCGAATCCTCCGGGGAATACCACGATGGCCCGCGAGAGGTGGACGAACCAGAACTTGCGAATAAAGAAATAGTGGAACTCGAAGGCCAGTTCCGGCGTCTGATACGGGTTTGGGCTCTGTTCGTGAGGGAGGCTGATGTTCAGGCCGATCGAGTCTCCACCGGCCCGTTTTGCGCCGCGGTTCGCGGCTTCCATGATGCCCGGACCACCCCCTGAACACACCACGAAACGGTTACTGGGATTCGAGAGTGTCAGAGACCATTTTGTGAGCCGCTCGGCCAGGGCGGCGGCGTCTTCGTAGTACCGCGACATGTTGTGGGCGTGCTGGGCGTGAATGTACTCCCGCTGGAGCGTGTCGAGGTCGCCGTCGGCCTGCTCGATGGCGCGCTTGGCCTTAGCGAGGTTCTCGGCGGCCGCGGGCGCGGGCAGGGTGCGCGCCGACCCGAAAAACACCACCGTATGCTGGATGTTGAGGCGCTCGAACCGCGTCTGCGGCTCGAGAAACTCGCACAAGACCCGTATCGTGCGGGCATCCGGACTGTTCAGGAACGCGAGGTTTTTGTAGGCCTTCTGGGGACGCACCACGCCTTCCGGTGCAAAGTCGTCTTGTGTCATGTTCCACTTCCTGTTGCTCGATGCAAAGCACCCTTGTACACGTTTTCGTCCTGTGCCGCAAGTTTGGGGACCCTCCCGAATTGGCCGATACACACGGACACACGGACAGACACGGACAGACACGGACACACGGACGGAGTGGAGGAGGCGGATGAGGGGGAGGAGGGGGAGGAGCGGGACGGGAAGCAGGCGGGCGATTTGGTGCGCTCGCCTCGTTTGCATCCGGGTCACGTGCAACGCACGGATGCAGACGAGACGCCGGGGCCATCATGAGCAAGATGGGCATACCTCTCGAGAACCGCGCTTGGCTGGGGCTTCCGGTTGAATCACCGGGTCGCCGGAACGCGGCAGCTTGCCGTCTTCCACGGATGCAGCCGTTTGGCGGGCAGCTCCGGCGAGCGGCCTGAACGAACGCCGGACGGGGGCGCGGTTGGGGGTTTCGGGGAATGGAGCGGGAATTTGGGTGGTTCCTTGATAGTTGGGTTGTATGGACTTACAATGCATGTGCCTGTGTGCTCCTGCGGGGCCGGGCGGGCTGCGCGAAGAGCCGGTTCCTGCAAGGGGAAAGTGCTGTTGAGGCGGGTGTGCGTTGTGACCGAACGGATGCCGGGCAGTGTGTTGTGTGCCGGCAGTGGGAAGTAGTGGAGAAGGAAGCAGGTGGCGATGGAACCCATCAAAGACGGACACCAACCGAATGAGACCGTGGATATCGAAACCCGTGAGTGGCTCGAGTCGCTGGATTTTGTGATCGAGAACGGCGGGCCGGAACGGGTGCTGCATTTGCTGCAGCACCTGCAAATCCGCGCGGAGGAGGTGGGGATCAAGCTGCCGTTCAGCGCGAATACGCCGTATATCAACACCATCCACGCGGAACACCAGCCGGTGTATCCGGGGAAGCGCGAGATCGAGCGGCGGATCAAGAGCCTAATCCGGTGGAATGCGATGGCGATGGTGGTCCGCGCGAACCGGCTCGAATCGGGTATTGGCGGGCACATCTCGACGTTTGCGTCGGCGGCGACGCTGTACGAGGTGGGGTTCAATCATTTTTTCCACGGTCCGGACACGCCGGGGCGGAGCGGCGACCAGATCTATTTTCAGGGTCATGCGGCCCCGGGGATGTATGCGCGGGCCTTTCTTGAGGGCCGGTTGACGGCGGCGCAGCTCAACAATTTCCGGCGCGAGCTGGCGGAGGGCGGCGGCCTGTCGTCGTATCCCCATCCGTGGCTGATGCCGGGTTTCTGGCAGTTTCCGACGGTCTCGATGGGGTTGGGGCCGATCATGTCGATCTACCAGGCGCGGTTCAACCGGTATCTCGAGGATCGCGGCCTGAAAGAGAATACGGGCCGGGTGTGGGCCTTTCTGGGTGACGGCGAGTGCGACGAGCCGGAGACGCTGGGCGCGATATCGCTGGCGGCCCGCGAGAAGCTGGACAATCTGATTTTCGTGATTAACTGCAACCTCCAGCGGCTGGATGGTCCTGTCCGGGGCAATCACAAGATTATCCAGGAGCTTGAGGCCATTTTCCGCGGGGCGGGCTGGAATGTGATCAAGGTGATCTGGGGCTCGGACTGGGATCCCCTGCTGGCGAAAGACACGTACGGCCTGCTTGTCGAGCGGATGGGCGAGATCGTGGACGGGGAATACCAGAAGTACGTGGTGGAGTCGGGCGAATACATTCGCGAGCATTTCTTCGGGAAGGATCCGCGCCTGCTCAAGATGGTGGAGAACTATACGGAGGAGCAGCTCCGGCGCTTGAACCGCGGGGGCCATGACCCGCAGAAGGTCTTTGCGGCCTATCATGCGGCAGTGAACCACAAGGGCGCGCCGACAGTGATTCTGGCCAAGACGGTGAAGGGCTACGGGCTGGGTGAAAGCGGCGAAGGCAAGAACATCACCCATCAACAGAAAAAGCTGAACGAGGACGAATTGCGCGAGTTCCGGACGCGGTTCGGCATACCGATCTCGGACGAGGACGTCGCGCTGGCGCCGTTCTACCGTCCGCCGGAGGACAGTCCGGAGATGGTATATCTTCGGGAACGGCGGGAGCAGTTCGGGGGCTACTTGCCGTGCCGCGAGGTGAAGGTGGAACCGTTGGCGCCGCCGGCGGAGAGCCTGTTCGAGGAGTTTTACAAAGGGACGGACGGGCGGCCGGTCTCGACGACGATGGCATTCGTGCGGATTTTGTCGAAGCTGCTTCGCGACAAGCGCCTGGGGAGGCACATCGTGCCGATTGTGCCGGATGAAGCGCGGACGTTTGGTTTGGAGTCGTTGTTCCGGGAGATTGGGATCTATGCGCACACGGGGCAGTTGTATGAACCGGTGGATTCGGCCAGCCTGTTGTACTACAAGGAGGCGAAGGACGGGCAGATCCTGGAGGAGGGCATAACGGAAGCGGGTTCCATGTCGTCGTTTATCAGCGCCGGCACGGCGTATGCGACGCACGGGATCAACATGATTCCGTTTTTCATTTACTATTCGATGTTCGGGTTTCAACGGATCGGCGATTTGATCTGGGCGGCGGCGGACATGCGCACGCGGGGATTCCTGGTGGGCGGGACGGCCGGGCGCACGACCCTGAACGGGGAAGGGCTGCAACACCAGGACGGGAACAGCCATATTCTGGCGCAGCCGGTTCCGAATCTGCTGGCGTATGACGCGGCGCATGCCTACGAACTGGCGGTGATCATCCGTGAGGGCATCCGGCGGATGTATCAGGAACAGGAGAGCGTTTTCTACTACCTCACCGTGGAGAACGAGAATTACCCGATGGCGCCCATGCCGGAAGGGGCGCCAGAGGGCATTCTCAAGGGCATGTACAAGTTCAAGCCTTCGGAGAAGAAGGGCGGCAAGCTGCAGGCGCAATTGCTCGGGAGCGGCGCCATTCTCAATGAAGCGGTCAAGGCGCAGGAGATTCTCGAGAAGGACTTCGGCGTGTCGGCGGACGTGTGGAGCGTGACGAGTTATAAGGAGCTGCGCCGCGACGCGCTGGATGTTGACCGGTGGAACATGCTGAATCCGGGCAAGAAACCCAGGCTTCCGTATGTGACGCAATGCCTGAAGAATGCGCCGGGCGTTGTGGTGGCGGCCTCGGATTACATCAAGCTGCTGCCGGACGGGCTGGCGCGATGGGTTCCCCAGACAATGCTGTCGCTGGGCACGGACGGATTTGGGCGGAGCGAATCGCGGGAAGCTCTGCGCGATTTCTTCGAGGTTGATGCGCGGTTCATCGCGCTGGCCACGTTGACGGGGCTGGCTCGCGAGGGCAACGTGAAGGAAGAGGTTCTGAAGAAGGCCATCAAGAAGCTCGAGATCGAGCCGGAAAAGGCGAACCCCCGGATGGCGTGAGGCGAGATGAGGCGCCGGGTTTTCCGGGCCGCAGTTGGCAGTAAAGCGCGGAAGTTGCGAGAAGGACAAGGCAATGGCTACGGAATTCAAACTCCCCGAACTGGGCGAAAACATCGAATCCGGCAAGGTCACCAGCGTGATGGTGGCTGTGGGCGACGCGATCGAAAAGGACCAGCCGGTGATCGAGGTGGAGACCGATAAGGCGGCGCTCGAGGTGCCTTCGAGCGTGAGCGGGACCGTCAAGGAGGTCCGGGTGAAAGAGGGCCAGGACATCGCAGTCGGGGCGGTCGTGCTGGTTGTTGAAGAAGGCGCGGGCGGGACGGCGAAGGAAAAGCCGGCAAAGGCCGAAGAGAAGAAGGCGGCACCGCCGGCGAAGGAAGCCGGAAAGAAGGAAGAGCCGGCCGGGAAGGAAGCTGCGCCGCCCCAAAAGGCGCCGGTCAAGAGTGAATCGCCGAAGAACGCGGCCATTGCCCGGGATGAGCGCGAACCGGAAGAACCGGAAGAACCGGAAGAGGCGGAGGCACCGGCGCGTCGTGCCGGAGCCGCGCCTGTAGCGGCATCTCCGAGCGTTCGGCGGCTCGCGCGCGAGATTGGCGTGGATGTGAACCAGGTAGCGGGTTCCGGGAAAGGGGGCCGGGTTACACCGGAAGACGTGAAGGCGTATGCGCGGCGGATGAACGTGGATGCGGGCGGCGTGGCGCCGCCTCGTTTGGGGCGCGCGGGCGAAGAGGCGCCTTTGCCGTTGCCGGATTTTGCCCGGTGGGGCGAGATCGAGCGGCGCGACATGAGCACGGTGCGGCGGCGCACGGCGGAGCGTCTGGCGCACGCATGGGCGACGATTCCGCATGTTACGCAATTCGACAAGGCGGACGTGACGGCGCTCGAGGAGTTGCGCAAACGGTATGCGAAGCAGGTGGAAGCGGCGGGCGGCAAGCTCACAGTGACGGCGATTCTGGCCAAAGTGATTGCGGCGGCACTGCGCAAGTTTCCGCAGTTCAACAGCACGTTGGACTTCGAGCACGAACAGATTATCTACAAACAGTACTGCCATATCGGCATTGCTGTGGACACGGACCGGGGCCTGCTGGTGCCGGTGCTGCGCGACGTCGACAGCAAGAATCTGACGCAGATCTGCGTCGAACTGACCGAGCTGGCCGAACGTGCGCGCACCAAGAAGACGACGCTGGACGAGATGCAGGGCGGGTGTTTCACCATATCGAACCTGGGCGGAATTGGCGGCACGGCGTTTACGCCGATTGTGAACGAGCCGGAGGTGGCGATCCTGGGTGTTTCGCGCAGCGTCCTCGAGCCCGTGTTTATCAACGGTGAATTTCGGCCGCGCACCATGCTGCCGCTTTCCTTGTCATACGACCACCGTGTGATTGACGGTGCGGACGGCGCGCGGTTTCTGCGGTGGGTGTGCGAGGCCATCGAGAACCCGTTCCTGGTCTTTCTCGAGGGCTGAGGGCGTGCATACGCGGAATCCGTGGAAGCTCCGGTCGAGCCGCCTGGTATACGAAACCCCGTGGCTGCGGGTGATTGAGGACCGGGTGGTGCGCCCGGACGGCGCCGACGGGATCTACAGCTACATCGAGACCCGGGTGGCCGTGGGGGTGGTTGCGCTGACGCCGGATCGCGAGGTGTACCTGGTGGGACAGTACCGGTACCCGACCCGCGAGTACTCGTGGGAGATTGTGGAGGGAGGTACGGAACCGGGTGAAGCGGCGCTCGCGTGCATCCAGCGGGAGCTGCAGGAAGAGGCGGGGTTGCGTGCCGCGGCGTGGACGCCTCTGGGCGGCGAGATTCATTTCAGCAACTGCATCTCCGCGGAACGAGGTCTGCTGTACCTGGCGGAGGACCTCGAGGCAACCGAAGCGTCTCCGGAAGGCACGGAAGTGCTCGAGATCCGGCGGGTGCCCCTGGGGGACGCGGTGGCGATGGTGGAGCGGGGGGAGATCAAGGATGTGTTCAGCATCGTCGGGTTGTTGCGCG